>NZ_JACBXH010000011.1:0-100349 GCF_041381355.1 Pseudomonas sp. LM13 | reverse complement strand
TGCTGACCAGAGATTCGCCATTCCGATAGCCGAATGCCTTGAACACATTGCCCATCAGATGGAGGGACTCGATCCGTGCGTCAACGACGTAACCAGAGACCACGTCCGGATAGTCTTCAATCATCGCAGCGGCCAGCAAGGCCATCTTGCGCTGGTTTTTCATGGGGCGACCTTCTCAGCTAGCCTACTGAGCAATTCGTCAATCTGTCCCCCCACCTGCCAAAGCTCAAGCTTGAGGTACTCATGCTCACGGCTAAGGGCGTCGAGATCATGCAGTCCTTCATCAGCACGGGCGGAGAAATATCGCCCTGGGTTCAGCGCGAAGCCAGTGGCTTCAAGATCAGCTATGGACAGAAGAACAGCATTACCTTCAACAGGTTCACGACGGGAATAATGTTTCTGAATCTGCTGAATACCCTCAGCCGTGAGCGTGTTGAGGCTCTTTTCAGATGTGTACTGCTTGCTCGCATCTATGAGCAGCACCGAACTGCTTTGACGCGAAGACTTGAAGACCAAAATCGCAAGCGAGCGCGCATCACTGCGATAAAGCTTTGCCGGAAGATAGACTACAGCGTCGAGCAAATTGTTCTGCATGATCGCTCGTCTGATTTCAGCTTCCTTGCCCGCCCTTAGCAGGGCCGCTAGATCCACTACAGCGATTGCCACCCCTTGGTCTTTCCGCATGCACGCAAGCATGTGCTGTATGAGCGGCCACTCCCCTTTCCCTTTCGGGGCAATACCGTATTTGAATCGCCCGAATGGATCTCCGGCACCGAGCTCTGTAGCCCAGACGTCAGCACTTTCTGACAGGTCTGAAACCACCACATCAAAAGATTGAAGCCCCACTCCGTCATTGGGTGGTGACTTCAGGGCATCTGCCTTTTCGAATGTCAGAGAATCGTGCTGGAAGAAAGCGCGTAGCAGCCCATGCAGGATATCTTCGTCAGCAGAGGATTGGCCCAGCCCCCAAGCTGATGAGCTTGAGTTGGAAACGAGTTCGGCAAGCAGTCGTCCATTCGCGCTGAGGGGGTCGTAGTAAGAGCGCCCACCAGACTGCTGGCTTATGCCAGCGATCACTTGGATTAGCTCCTCAGGGCAAGGCCTTGTCCCTTCATAAGAGCCATCAGCTTCAAGCGATTGAAGGAGCATCTCCAGCAGCATTGGTCTTACCGAGTCATCCTTAGCTAATCCGTGTGCAATCGCACGGAAATACTCATGGTGAGCGGCTAGCGAGCCTGCCTCCAGCTTGTAGATATCAAGCTTTTTGCGGAGTGCATTGGCAAGCAAAGGCGAGGTCTCGCCGACTAGCCAAGCAGCACGGTAAAAGAATTCTTCTTCAAAGGATTCCGGCACTTCCTCATCAGACGAGTCGTGGTCATTCGGACTCCACAAGATCAGAAGGAATAGGTGCGTTGTAAGCGTCCTGTAGTCCGGACTGGCCGTGATTGACTCCAGGAGATCTACCCTGCTCATACCGTTCCCTTCCCGAGGACTTGACTGGCGACCGCCGCCATTTGTTGCTGCCTGGTTTTCATTAGAGACTCGAACAGAAGCTGCTCTCTTCTAGCGAGCGTGACCAGGTGATGAAGCTCTTGCTGCACTGCTCGTTCAGCGAACACGACAGGGGTTGCACTCAGGGTCGGCAACGTGATGTGCCGGGTGTTGACGTTTGGTGTGTTCAGGTCGAAGTGACGCTGAGCACATACCTGGTTCAGTTGCCATGCGATGAAAGCAGGACTGAACCGCTCGTCACGTACACGGATAACGAAGAAGTGTTGCGTGCAGACAACCTTGCTGAAAGGCACCTCAGTCAGACACACAGCGAAATTCTTGCGCCCACGTGCTTGGAAAAGGATGTCTCCAGCTTGTAACCAGTCCGGCTCTTTGCGAGCGGTGATGGTACAGCGCTCCAAACCTGCCCAATCCACCCCACTCTGTTGATCAGCATCGCGGATCTGGATCACCCGGCTGTGCGCTTCAAAGTCAGGCGTGATAGCGCCGCGGAACGCATGCCCTGCGCGGATTTCAGCGATTTCTGAGAGGGTCACCATCTCGCTTCCTTCTTGTGCGTATCACTCATCCTAGCTGCCAGGCATAACAACATCAACACGATGATGCTATTTTTCCTCTTGACAGGCATCCGAGATTCCATAGCATTAGCATCATCGCGTTGATTCATGTGGTGGCGCAGTTGAAACCAAAGCAAAAACCTAAGGGTGTCTGGTCTAAGCCGATCCGGCATTTCTACTCGGTGAAGAACCAGGCCAGGTTCTGGTGTGAAAGCTTGCTGGAGAGGGATGCCCTACTGACCCTAGAGTTTGATGAGGCGGTTGAGTCCTACAAGGCGCAACCCGTTTCATTTGCCTATACCGCAATTAACGGAAAACCTGCGAGATACACTCCAGACCAACTCGCCAAGTTTAGTGATGACCGTGGCTATCAGTTCCGCGAGATTAAAATGGCTAAACGCGTCGACGATGCCCTGCAAGAAAAAATGGCATGGATTCGTCGACACATAAATGATGCTTGTGGTGCAGGTCTAGAGATTGTCACAGATGAAGACATCCGGTTGGGCGATTCAATTTTCAATATGAATATGCTTTATCCTTACAAGAGAGTCTTTATCAGCCAGCCTGAAGTGTCAAAAATAAAGAAAGGAATGCCACAAGACATTAGTTTCTCGGAGCTAAAAGAATACCTAAAGCGCCTGGAATTGCCTGATACAACACCATTTGCACTTTTGGCTCATGGCGAATTTCGGTTCGACTTTGCTCTGCGCCTGACCGAGCAAACAGCACTTATCAAGGTGTAGCTATGCAAAATCTATATGTGGATTGTTTGCTTTCTTATGAGGGGCGAACCGGCAATCTTCGTCTCTTTGATGGCGATCTTGCCGTAATAAAATTTAAAGATGGAAAGGTAGAGAGCTTCACTCCAGAAGATCTGGAGCGTGCACGATCAGATGGGAAGCTTCATTTGTTCAGGACTCCTTCTTACAATCCGTGCCACATAAAGACCAGCACAGAGCAGGATGAAGAAATTGCACGCATGACTGCTTATTGCAGTGCGCTGAAGCTTGAGCCAAAGCCCTGCGCAAAAGGTGTTCGGGAGCTCGTTACAGCACGCATTTCATATATTATCTCGGACAGTAATCCGCCGAGCATTTCCCAGTTGCATAAGCTGTATAAGAAATGGATTGCCGCTAACGAGAACATGGCTGAGGTTCTTTTTGGTGGAAAGAGGATTCGAAACCCTTCCATCTCTGATGAAGTGTTCGAACTAATGGATGGGGTCATAAAAAAGGAATATCTCACCGAAGAAAAGCCGTCGATGTATGGCGTATATTTGATATTTTCTGCAAAGTACGCTGCTAGAGGGTACATTGCGCCCTGTCCATCTCTCTCAACCTTTGAGCGAAGAATTCGCGGGCTTGAGCGCATCGGCGTAATTGAGTGTCGGTACGGGAAAAGTGAAGCCCGGCATGAGGCCAGGTCTACAAATTCAAAAATTGAAATCGATAGAATACTTCAACGTGTAGAACTTGATACGGCGCATTTTAATGTTGGATTGAAAAATATATTTGGAAAATTCATAGGTAAGCCTAGCATCTATTTTGTTGTTGATGCCTATTCGCGTGTCGTATTAGGTTACGCCATTCATGTCGGAAGGCCGCGAGAGTCATCCGCCTGTGTAATTCATACGCTTCGCTATGCTATTTCACAAAAGAATGACCCTCTATATCCATTTTGCGGAATACCGGCGCGGGTCGTCATAGACCAAGGTGTTGCATACATCTCTGCTGACACCATGCGTTTTTTTGATAACTTGCGGGTCGAAGTGGATTGCACCGGTACCAAAATGGGTTGGGGCAAACCCATCGTGGAGCGATTCATTGGCACGACCCGTACAGGTCTATTTCAGGGACTCAAGGGCTATTTGGGGAAGCCTGATCACAGATACAAGTCTGACACCAGCATAAAGTCCTCTGCAAAACACACTTTTTCTGAATTCAGGAAATTGTTTAGTGAGTTCATTATCAAGTACCACAACCAGCCACATTCTGGATTGAATGGCCGAACCCCTGCCGAGGTTTGGCGTGAAAGTGCCAGAAAATACCCGCCAGTAATGGTCGATGAAATTGGACATGACAACTTGCTGCGCGGGCTACGTGAAGAGCATAACCTAGCTCATGTGAAGGGAATTACCTGTGACTATCAGGTTTTCAACAGTGACGAGCTTCAAGCAATTTACCATCGCTTACAAAGAAACCAAAAACCGCATAAAAAAGATGAAGTCAAGGTGACTGCATACCGCGACCCGCTTGATGCCAGTGCCATTAGCGTTGTAGACCCTTTTACAAACCGACTTCTGGAGGTTCCAAATATCTTAGGGAGCAAGACCTCGGGACTTTCATTCTCAGAGCTTCGCGTGGGGCGAGTTTATCGCACGACGAAGGATGAATCGCCCATATGGGATGATGGCATCAATGAAGGCTATAGCGATCCTGAAAAGCCACGCCGTAAGGGGCCAGACATACCGCTTAACTCAGCGGGGACACCTATCGATCTTGAAATACTGCTGAAGTCGCCCGTCAAAGAATACTCAAAAGACAACATTTGTACTGTTTCAACCATTTTTGACGAGGATGACGACTATGCAATCACCATCGAGTAATGCCCCACGCCGAAAGCTGCACACGGAAGCATTCTTGCAGCTAACGATTCGAAACCAGCAGTTCGACCTGGCGTATCAAGCGATTAATCGGTGCCATAAAACTACCGGCCTGAAGCCCAAAAGCATGATGCTGCTTGGCGCCAGCGGAGCTGGTAAATCGACTTTGCTTCACTTATATCGTAAGGCGTTTCCAGATGCTGAGCTTGAAGACAGAACACTGCGTCCAATCCTCTACATTTCACTGCCGTCGCGGGTCACTGTAAATGACATTCTCAGTGGATTGCTTGAGGCTTGCGGCGATCCCGAGCCTCAGAAAGGTACGGCCAGGTCACTATTGAATCGCCTTTACGGCCTGACAAAATCACTGGGTGTCCAGCTAATCATCATTGATGAAATTCAACATGTGCTCCCCGAGCACACCCACCGGCGAACGCAAGAAGCCGCTGACATGATCAAAAGCATCATGGATCGAAGCCTAATTCCTTTTGTCCTGGCCGGACTTCCCCATGGCAATCGAATTTTGAATGACACCGTCAAAGGTAAGCACAGTGAAGATCAGCTGATTCGTAGATTTAACGCTTCTGTCCAGCTTAAGCCCCCTGCTCTAGGATCAAATGCTTGGAAAAACCTCATGGCTGTATATCAGAAAACCATTGGCGTTCCTTGCATCAACCTGAGCAGTGACGAGATGCTGAAGCGGTTCTATCTCGCCAGTAACGGGCTCCATGGTTTCATTGCCAACGTGCTTGAGCATGCTCTCGAAAGCACTGACGGGAATCAGCAGATCTGCATGACTCATTTGTCGGAGGCATTCGACGTCAGCAGTTGCGCAGATTTAATAGAAAATCCTTTCAAGATGTCCCTGCCTCAAGTCGAACGGGCCCTGGCGTTGCGGGCAAATGTCTGAGCTGCGACTTCTGCCGGTACGCCTTCGCCCCGAACCCGGTGAGCATTTTTCCGCTTATCTACTGCGCTTGGCTGTGGCTAATGGGCGCAGCTCTGTAAAGGAGCTGTTTTCTACCCTGAGAATTGGTGGCAGCAAAGCACAAAACCATCAATCGCCTGATACCCAGGCTGCGTTGGCAGGATGGTTAGGCCTGAGTCCGGCAGAGCTGAGTGGCTATGTCGTTCGAGATGAGATTCTCGCCAAAGTTACAGCACATGACTCCGCGCGAATTTACCGAAACCTTGAGCTTCGAGTTCCCCGAATCTGTACGGCCTGCCTTCGGGAGAAAAAACGGATCCCAGCATATTTTGGTCAGTTGCCATTCACTCATTGCTATGAGCATCGTCATGAATTGATTCATGCTTGCCCGCACTGCAATGACCAGTTTGAGTGGTCGGAAGAGCTTTTCGAATGCCGTTGCCCTTCGTGCAAGGCTGACCTCAAAGCCTCTACTAGGCCAGTACAGCTGCCGGCGTATGCTTCAGACCTTCGTTCACGTTTATCCGACTCGAATGTGCTCAACCATTTCATTCGGGATCTGCTACTAGCCCTTCAATGCATCCTTGTACCGTTGAGCACTGATCTGTCTGCTCGTGAGAGGCCACCCACTGAAATCGCGCCTTGGCCTCAGCTTCTGGATCAGGCATACACCCTGCTCAATGAGTCAACGGCGATGCAGTCATGGGCCGAAACTTGTCGAGTACATAGATCTCCCACAGCTGTAATTGGCGCATTCGCCGTTTACCTGCCGATTTATGCGCTGGTAGAAAAACTGGCGCTGCCCTGGCCTTTTCGGGATTTGAATTGGCTTTCGGGGAGGCAGTCGGTCAAGGAGTCAGCTGCGGAGAACGCAACATCATTGGCGCTAGTTGATCATCGGTTGCTGTCACAAGTCCTGGGGTGCCAGCCAACCGAGATACTGCCTTTAATTGAGTCATCTGCACTCCGGGGACTCAGCGGCCACAGGTCTATACGGGATACCCGTTTTGATCTAGTTACATTGGCCAAACAGGTTGAGCAGCTGGAGACAGTCGTTTCTGGCCAGGTCATCGATATGGTGCATGCTGCGCGAATCGCATCAGCGCATGGCGGCCATATGGGGCATGTACTGGCCGGCATCCTGTTAAAAGAAATTCCATTCCGACCCAATTCAGATCGGAAAGCTTTGCTTGATGGTGCCTTTGTGGGTGTTGACAGTCTGTTGGCCTGGATGGCGAAGCATCTCGCTTCGCTGGAGGCTGCTCACTGCACGCTACTTGAAACCATCGCCATCACAGGGATGAACAAGCAAGAAATCACTACGGCTTGCTCCCTCGGGCTGATCAAGCCACTGGGCTGGAAACGTGAACTTTGTTTCCAGGGTGGCGAGATCAGTCGACTGCTCAGTAGCCATATCTCAATAAAACGGTGGTCGAAGATGTCGGGGGTTCCTGCTCGTCGGCCATTGGCAAGCCTCACTGAATCCTGTTTCGAGGCCGCCATTGCGGGCGTTCTTTACAAGCGCACCGAAGAGCTAGATTCTTGGCTGAATAGCTTCGCAAGCCGCTGAAGTCATTGCAGCCCGCAGGACATCACTTCTGGCTCGACTGAGCCAATTCAACCCTTCTAGAGTCTCGTATCAGCAAGGCTAACGACCTCGATCCCTCATTTGGCCAGTATTGACAAGTTGTCAATGCGCGGCCACGCTTGCTCGGTAGAAATCCATCCGCTAGGCGCTGTGTGCTTGTCGCTAACACGGCTTTCAGGAAATTCTCCACTTAGATGATTTTCGCAATGAAAATCTCGCGATAGCTGACGTTTTCGGTCACAGAAAATCTCATGCTAGATGCGTAAACCATTGATTATCCAGTGACTTATATTCTCCAGTTAGCTGACGTACGACAGACAGCCCCGCCTTCGTCGAATGAATTGATGAAGGAGAACCCCATGAAACGTTCTCTGCTAGCCAGCGCCCTGAGCCTCTGCGCCTTTGTCGCCCGTGCCGATGATCTCGGTGTTACCGCTCAGGCCGTCTATGATCGCGTTCAACAGAACGAATCGAAGCTGCTGAAGAAACGCGGCCTCGACGAGAACGCCGAGATCATCACCATGTGCCGCTCCGGCAGTGAACGCGGCAAACCCAGCGCCGACTACCTGCGCGACAACGGCTTTCCCAACGCCCGCTACGTGATCGACGGATTCCAGGACCCAGTGATCAAGGAAGGCCCACAGGCCGGGTTCCGGCTGCTGAGCGGTTGGCAGAATTCGAACCTGCCATGGTCGCCAAGGATGAACGCCGAAAAGATGTACCGCCCGTAACGCCGGCCCATCCGGGATATCCAGAAGAAACAAGTCATATAGCCGATGGCTGACGCACCTCAACGCGCGGATTTCGAAAGCCACGTAGCCTGACGTCAGCATCATGCTGGCCGGGGCGATGAACTATCGTTTCAGCAGAGGCTGTGCATTTTCGCCCCAGGGAGACGGGAACGATGAATGTATTTCGCCGAGATCTGGCCTGGCTCGCATACCTAGCCCTTCTGCTGCCTGTTTCGTTGCTGGCTGCCACGGCCGACCATAGCCGCTTCAGGCAGTTGCAGGGACCATTCGCCAGCGGCGAGGAGGTTACCCGCGCCTGCCTCGGATGCCATACCGAAGCAGCCAGCCAGGTGATGGCCACGCGTCATTGGACGTGGGACTACACCAACCCGGATACCGGCCAGCGTCTGGGCAAGAAGACCATGCTCAATGGCTTCTGCATCGGTGACCGCTCCAACGAAGCGTTCTGCCAGTCCTGTCACGTCGGCTATGGCTGGAAGGATGCAAACTTCGACTTCTCGGACGAAACCAAGGTCGACTGCCTGGCCTGCCACAACACGGGCAACTACCTGAAACTTGCCGGATTGGCCGGCCACCCTCCCCGGGTACGCACCGAAACCTCACCCGGCTCGGGCAAGTTCGTCGAACCGGTCGACCTGGCCGCGGTCGCCCGCAATGTCGGCGCAACCTCGCGCCGCACCTGTGGCACCTGCCACTACTACGGCGGTGGCGGCGACGGGGTGAAGCACGGCGATCTCGACTCTTCGCTCAACGACCCTCCGCGCACCCTCGACGTGCATATGACCAGCGAGGGGCCAGATTTCAGCTGCTCGACCTGTCACGTCGCCGATGAGCACCGAATCGCCGGCAGCCGCATCAGTGTCACCGCCTCCGATCCTCACGCGGCGATCCTGCGTGGTGAGCGCAGCGCACGCAACCCCTCGACCTGCCAATCGTGCCACGGCGGGCGTCCGCATCAGGGCGACCTGCTACACGCCAGCCGGCTCAACGATCACACCCGCGTCCTGGCCTGCCAGAGCTGCCATATCCCGGCCTTCGCTCGGGGCGGTGTGCCAACGAAGATGGGCTGGGACTGGTCGACTGCCGGCAAGATGAACACCGAAGGCAAGCCCTTCCTGACCAGAGATACCGACGGTCACGTGGTCTACGACAGCCGCAAGGGCGACTTCCTCCTCGCCGAGAACGTGGTGCCGGACTATGTCTGGTTCGATGGCACCGTCACTTACGTGCAGCCCGATACCCGGATCGATCCGGATAGCCGGGTGCCGATCAATACGTTCCACGGCACGCCGGGCGCCGCGGATGCGCGGATCTGGCCGGTGAAGACGTTCCATAGTCGCCAGCCGTATGACACGGTGCATCGCACCTTGCTGGTCCCACACACAGCCACTCCCGATAACACGGCGTTCTGGTTCAACTTCGACTGGGCCAAGGCGCTGCAGGCCGGTGCCGACGCCACCGGTGCGCCCTACAGTGGCCAGTTCGGCTTTGTCGATACGCAGATGCTCTGGCCGATCACCCATATGGTCGCGCCCAAGGAGCAAGCGCTCGACTGCGCCCAGTGCCACGCGGCTAAAGGGCGGCTGGCGGCAGTGCCCGGCATCTGGCTGCCCGGCAAGGATCGCAATCCGCTGCTCGACCGTCTCGGCTTCGGCCTGGCCGGGCTGGCCCTGCTCGGCGTTCTGCTTCACGCAATGCTTCGCGGCATCGCCCATGCGCGCCGAAGGAGACACTGAATGGCCGACCGCCTGTATCTGTTCACCCGCTTCGAGCGCTTCTGGCACTGGTCGCAAGCTGCGTTGATCATCACGCTGCTATTCAGTGGCTTCGCCATTCATGGCAGTCACGCCCTGCTCGATTTCCGCACTGCGGTCGAGGTTCATGAAGTCGCCGCCTGGCTGCTCATCGCATTATGGATCTTCGCCATCTTCTGGCACTTCACGACCGGCCAATGGAGGCAGTACATACCGACGCTGACCAATATCCAACGCGTGGCGCTCTATTACGCGCGCGGCATCTTCATCGGCGCGCCGCACCCTTACAAGGTCACCTCCGAGCGCAAGCACAATCCGCTTCAGCGCATCGCTTACCTGGGCGTACTGGTGCTGATCAACCCGCTGATCTGGATCAGCGGGCTGCTCTATCTGTTCTGGGGCCGCCTGGAGCCTTTGCTGCCTGACTGGCTGGCCCTCGAGGCGGTAGCTCTGGCACATACCGGTGGCGCGTTTCTGATGCTGATCTTCCTGATCGTGCATGTGTACCTGACCACGACCGGGCATACACCATTGGCTCATATCAGGGCGATGATCACTGGATGGGAAAAGCGGCATTGAGACGTTGCTCGACGCCATCACGGAGAGGCACCGAAGTGCCCCGATTCGATCGCTGCGAAAGGGATGCCTCTAGCCCGCTACAGCAGGTTCCGCCTCAAGCGGGTATTTCAGCCGTCGGCTTGCGCGCCACCAGATCGATCAGCGCGGACATTCCGCGGTGGCGGCTGCCCTCCTCTATGTAGGCATCGTATTCGGCCAGATGCAGGATCTGCAGGCCGGCGAAAGCCTCGCGCAGCGCTGCGGCAGTGTAGAGATTGGCCGGCTCCTTCGGGCCGCCGGTGGCGTAGCTCAACTGTTCGAGACGATAGCCTTCCAGCAGCAGAAGCCCGCCGGGCTTCAAGGCGCGCTGCATGTCGGCGAACATCTGCGCACGCAGCTCGGGGCCAACGAACTGGATGAATATCGCGACGATCGCGTC
Source organism: Pseudomonas sp. LM13 (assembly GCF_041381355.1). NCBI lineage: Bacteria > Pseudomonadati > Pseudomonadota > Gammaproteobacteria > Pseudomonadales > Pseudomonadaceae > Pseudomonas > Pseudomonas sp. LM13. The sequence continues at coordinate 89,659 of NZ_JACBXH010000011.1, read as the reverse complement.
GAAGCGCTCGCTGCCCCAATCCCAGGTCAGCAGATCGGCGCATTCGTGAGCGAGGTTGACGCCCCGCTCGGCCGCCAGCTGGCGGGCCTTGTCGATCGCCCGCGGCGCTGCCTCCACGGCCAGCACATCCAGCCCCAGCTGAGCCAACCAGACGCCGTTGCGGCCTTCGCCATCGGCAACAGACAGGACCTTCATGCCTGGCATGAAACGCTCTCGCTGGCTGGCCAGAAAGGCGTTTGGCTCTTTACCAAACAGGTATTCCGCGTCGCTGTAGCGTTCGTTCCATTCTGCGATCTTTGGGTCCATGCGCCCTCCGGTTGAGCGTGAATGCGGCGTCGCCGACGCCTCTGGAAGCTGCCCGCAATATACCCCTTGCCGTATCCATCAGGGCAAGCCGCACGGCCACCGGTCAGCCGCAACGCATCGAGTGCAATGTGACGAATCTCCGCTTGGTCCACCTTGTTCTCCTGTTAGCAGCCTGTACCCATGGGCACTCGGCAATGCGCCCGACCCCGACCAGCGCCACCTGAGGCGGATAGATGCCCTCCGCACACGCTATCCCCCTGCTCGCCCAATTAGGTAAACGGTTACGGCAGCCTGACGCAGCATCTGTGCTCCCAGGTTTTCCTCGGGGTCTTCAAGCTTGACCAGTTTGGCGATCGTGACACCGTCGTTGCACACTCTCGGCGCACCATAGACGCTCTGGATCACAACCGATTTCGATTTTGGGCCGAGGGTGATGCGGATCGCCTCGGCGAGTTGGTTGGCGCCGTGCAGCACTTTTTCGCGAGCGGCGCTACGAAACAGAAGCTTGGTATGGCTCATCGAACGCATCCTCCTGGGCGTTGCCAGCAGCTTTGTTCAGAGTAGGCGCGCCGTGTTTGACCGGAATCAACGTCCGGTCAGTACGGGAGAACTGCCGGGTCGCACCAAGCGGCGTAATATGGCGCTTCTCTCAACCGGAACTGGAGTATTCACATGCTGCTTCGCTTACTGGCCGCAGGCGCCTTGACCGTGCTCTGCCAGCCTGCCTTCGCGCAGGATCACCACCATGATCACGCCCCGATGCAAGCAGCCCCCAGCGAGCTGGTGGTCAGCCAGGCCTGGTCGCGGGCGATGCCCCCCAGTGCACCCACGGGCGCGGTGTACTTCGTGCTGGAGAATCGTGGCGAACGAGCGCACAAGCTGGTCGGCGCGCAAACTCCGCGGGCCGGAAAAACCGAGCTGCATACCCATGTCCATCAGGGCGACATGATGAAGATGCAGCAGATTCCGTCGGTCGAGGTGCCGGCCGCGGGCAAGGTGGAATTCAAGCCCGGTGGCAACCATGTGATGCTGTTCGGGCTCAAGCAACCGCTGGTGGCCGGCGAGAGCTTCCCGATCACGCTGCAGTTCGAAAACGGCAGCGAGCTCACCGCCGAGGTCAGCATCGAGGAAGACGCCCCGGTCAGTGGCGGCTCGGCATCAGGTCATCACCACTGAGCGTCGGCCAAGGGCATGCGACTGACATGCCCTTGGCCCGCTTCAGACAGCGGCAGGCGTACGCATGGTGACGAATTCTTCCGCTGCGGTCGGGTGGATGCCCATTGTGTCATCGAACACCTGCTTGGTGGCGCCGGCCTTCAGCGCCACGGCCAACCCCTGCATGATCTCCCCAGCCTCCGGCCCGGCCATGTGGCAGCCAAGCACGCGGTCGGTTTCGGCGTCCACTACCAGCTTCATCAGGCTTCTTTCCAGGCTGTCGGTCATGGTCAGCTTCATCGGTCTGAAGCGGCTTTCGAAGATGGTGACCTTGTAGCCCTGCTCACGGGCTTCTTCCTCGGTCAGCCCTACGGTTGCCATGTTCGGCAGGCTGAACACGGCTGTCGGGATGGTGGAGTAATCGACCTTGCGGTACTGCTCGGGCTTGAACAGTCGACGGGCGACCGCCATGCCTTCGGCAAGCGCAACCGGGGTCAGCTGTACGCGACCGATCACGTCGCCGATCGCCAGGATCGAAGACACCGAGGTGCGGTACTCGTCATCCACTGCGATGAAGCCGCGCGCATCCAGCGCCACGCCGGCTGTTTCGAGGCCCAGACCTTCAATCATCGGGCGGCGGCCGGTGGCGTAGAAGATGCAGTCCGCTTCCAGGGTACGGCCGTCTTCCAGGGTGGCGCGCAGGCTGCCGTCGGCCAGCTTGTCGATATGGACGATGTCGGCGTTGAATTGCAGGTCCACGCCCTTCTTGATCATCTCGTCTTTCAGATGGTCGCGTAGCGAGCCATCGAAGCCGCGCAGGAACAGCTCCCCACGGTAGAGCAGCTTGGTGTCGGCGCCACAGCCGTGGAAGATCGAGGCGAACTCGACCGCGATATAGCCGCCGCCCACCACCAGTACACGACGCGGCAAGGCATCCAGATAGAAGGCCTCGTTGGAGGTGATGGCGTGCTCACGACCCGGGATCTCCGGTACATGCGGCCAGCCGCCGGTGGCGATCAGGATGTGCTCGGCGCTGTAGCGCTTGCCGTCGACTTCGACGGTATGCGCATCGACCAGCCGCGCATGCGCCTGCAGCAGGGTCACGCCGCTGTCCACCAGGATGCTGCGATAGATGTCGTTCAGGCGCTGAATCTCGCGATCCTTGTTGGCGATCAGGGTTTTCCAGTCGAAGGTTGCGCCGTCGATGGTCCAGCCATAGCCCTGTGCCTGGCCGAAGTCCTCGGCATAATGCGCGCCGTAGACCAGCAGTTTCTTCGGCACGCAGCCGACATTGACACAGGTACCGCCCAGATAACGGCTCTCGGCAACCGCTACTCTTGCACCGAAGCCAGCCGCGAAGCGAGCCGCCCGAACACCACCGGAACCTGCGCCGATGACGAATAGATCGAAGTCGTAAGCCATGTAGAGTTGTCTCCTTGTCTAGCGAACAGCATAACCCAGGCTTCTGACCCGAATCATCGAAGGAGTGCCGCATGCGCCCTACCCTGACTCACCTGGCTCTGCATGTGCCCGATCTGGACGCCTGCATTGCGTTCTACGCACGCTTTTGTGGCATGCGGGTGTTCCACGAGCGGCCCGGCAAAGGGTCGCGCATCGTCTGGATGGCCGAGCCCGGCAAGGAGCGTGAGTTCATCTTCGTGATCATGCCTGGCGGTGCGGATCGCGCGTTGGCTGCGAACGACTACAGCCATTTCGGCTTCGCGATGGCCAGTCGAGAGGAGGTCGATGCGGTCGCCGAGCTGGCGCGCGAGGACGGTTGCCTGATCTGGGAACCGCGCGACGAGCCGTACCCGGTGGGTTACTACTGCGGCGTGCGCGACCCCGCGGGCAACTATGTCGAATTCAGCTATGGGCAGCCGCTTGGACCGGGTGCCGAAGCGTTGCCGGCACCCTGAAACGAACGGGCCACCCTGAGGTGGCCCGATGGGTTCAGAACGCCTTACCGGTCAGGTAGAAGTTCTGGTAGCAGAAGTTGGTCGCCTCGATGTATCCCTCGGCGCTACCGCAGTCGAAACGCTGACCCTTGAATTTGTAGGCCAGCACGCAACCATCCTGCGCCTGCTTCATCAGCGCATCGGTGATCTGGATCTCGCCGCCCTTGCCCGGTTCGGTCTGTTCGATCAGGTCGAAGATGTCCGGCGTCAGGATGTAGCGACCAATGATCGCCAGGTTCGACGGAGCGTCCTCCGGCTTGGGCTTCTCCACCATGTGGCTGACGCGGAAGATATCGTCGCGGATCATTTCACCGGCGATCACGCCGTACTTGCTGGTTTCCTCCGGCGGCACTTCCTGGATCGCGACGATCGAGCAGCGGAACTGGTTGTACAGCTTGACCATCTGTGCCAGTACCGGATCGCCGTCCAGATTGATGCACAGGTCGTCAGCGAGCACCACGGCGAACGGCTCGTCACCGATCAGCGGGCGGCCGCTGAGGATGGCATGGCCCAGGCCTTTCATTTCCACCTGGCGGGTATAAGAAAAGCTGCACTCGTCGATCAGGCGTCGAATGCCGACCAGGTATTTTTCCTTGTCGGTGTTGCGGATCTGATGTTCGAGCTCATAGCTGATATCGAAGTGGTCTTCCAGCGAGCGCTTGCCGCGTCCGGTAACCATGGCGATCTGCGTGAGCCCTGCAGCAAGCGCTTCCTCGACCCCGTACTGGATCAGAGGCTTGTTCACCACCGGCAGCATTTCCTTGGGCATGGCTTTGGTTGCAGGAAGAAAACGTGTGCCATATCCGGCAGCAGGAAAAAGGCATTTCTTGATCATGTGAGTCCTTGAAATAAAGGTTCCAGTCGATGCACTGCCATCGAGAACAGCAGCTGCCTTGCGGTGTCATCCGGCCATGCCGGCGTAGAGCCTACGACCATCGTTTTCTATCGGGGTTCGCAGCAAACTCGGTTACTGATGCAGATAGTGTGCCTGCGCTACGCGGGGTCACTTCGCCGTCTCGGCGGCGGCCACGCTAATGGCGGTCTGACATTCTGTAAAGTCACCGGATAGTGTTTTTTTCACGCCTCCTTCGCGCCCGTCGTCGCCTTCATACAACTCCTATATGCATAGCTGTCGCTCATTACACTTTTGTAGCAGTCATCAGCGTAACCAGGCCGTTCGACTCATGACCTGAGTCAAGGAAATGTGCAATTGCACCGTTGTCGGTCGGCCGTGTCGCTCGCTCGTACTGGAAAAGCAATACCATAGTCGCGCTCTGTAATGGCGCATAGCTATCACCCGTCTCGGGTCTTCAAGAATCCCGGTAAGTCGCCGATACGAGCTTCAGATTGCTCAGTTCGTTGCTGCGTCGTCGTGGGAAACCAATAAAACAATAGTGCAGTGGCAGTTACCTTCCGCGTGGCAGTAGTACTAAGGAAAACCATGAACAACTCCGCCCCTCGACAAATGTCCGTGCAGACAAAGATCAACCTGGCGCTGGTGCTGGTGCTGGTGGCAATCATGTCTGCCTCGCTGTTCTTCTCTGCCAGTACCGAAAAGCGCCTGGTGCTCCAGGTTGTCGAGCAGCAGACCAAGGATGCTGCCGACTCCTATTTCGATAGCATCAACACCATGATGCTCACCGGCACCATGGCGCAGCGTGAAGTGCTGCGGAACAAGATCCTCGCGCGTCCGGGTGTTATCGATGCGCGCATCATCCGCGGCGATGAGGTCACCAAGGTGTTCGGGCCGGGATATGACCACCAGGCGCCTGTCGATGCCCTGGACCGCCGCGCCTTGGGCGGCGAGGAGATCATCGAGGTCAACGAGCAGAACGGCGGCCGTGTGCTGACGGTGATCAACCCGATCCTGGCGCATGCCGACTACCGGGGCACCAACTGCCTGACCTGCCACCAGGTCGGCGAGAACACGGTAATGGGCGCAGTGCGCATCAGCTACGACCTCAAGGCACTCGACCAGGAAGTGGATCGCAACATCATGATCAGCGGCGGGATTCAGCTGCTCCTGCTGTTCATTGGCGTGGTGGTGATGTGCCTGACCGTGCGCCACGTAATCATTCGCCGCATCACTGCCATGCGCCACACCATGAATACCATGGCCGAGGATGAAGACCTCAGCCGCAGCGTCGAAGTGGGTGCGAAGGACGAAATCGGCGCGATGGGCGATGCCTTCAACCGCATGATCGGCAAGTTCCGCCATAGCCTTGAGGCTGTCGCGGGCGTTACCCACCAGCTCAGTGATGTCTCCGGGCGGGTCTCCCATGTGGCAGAGAAAACCCTGGCCGCCGTCAACGAGCAGCGCAACGAAACCGACATGGTCGCCTCGGCGATGAATGAAATGAGCGCAACGGTTCAGGAGGTCGCGCGCAACGCCAGTCAGACGGCAAGCGCGTCCACCGGAGCGGATACCGAGTCCAAGGCCGGCGTGAAGGTGGCGACCGAAGCGCTCGACGGTATCGAAGTGCTGATCGCCGAGATCGAGAAGGCGGCTCAAGTAATCCAGCGCGTCGAGAGCGACAGCGCCAGTATCGACATGGTGCTCGGCGTGATCAACGGCATCGCCGAGCAGACCAACCTGCTGGCGCTGAACGCCGCGATCGAAGCTGCCCGCGCCGGCGAGCAGGGCCGTGGTTTCGCGGTGGTGGCTGACGAGGTGCGCACCCTCGCCTCGCGCACACAGAAGTCCACCGAGGAAATCCAGGCGATGATCGAACAGCTGCAAGGCGGCGTGCGCAATGCCGTACAGGCAATGAAGGAAGCGCAGCTGCGCGCGCGCTCCGGCTCGGAATGCGTCGAGAAGGCTGCACAGAGCCTGGGCGTGATCGCCGACGAAGTGGGCACCATCAACGAGATGAATACCCAGATCGCCACAGCCGCCGAACAGCAGAGCGCTGTCGCCGAAGAGATCAATCGCAACATCACCACCATCAGCCGCATCGCCGACACCACGTCGGCCGACGCGACGCAGACCTCCGAGATCAGCGAAGAGCTGGTGCGCCTGGCCACCGAACTGAATCGTCTGGTCGGCCAGTTCAAGCTCTGAACACGAGCGCGAGGTCGGCCATGGCCTCGCTCCCTTGGCGTCTGTTATTCCGGCCCCGCCCAACGGCGCGGTCCGGGACGCTATTCTTGATCTGAGACAGTCGGCGCGCAGGCGCGAATCGTCCATAATCCGCGCCCATGATCTGCCTGAGCCGGACACACCCGAGGGTGACACCGCGTTCCGCACCGACTCCGAATTCAACCCTTAGGTGAAACGAACAATGGACCAACTGCCGAGCTTCAACCGGGCCCTGGTCGAGAAATACGACCGTCCCGGTCCACGCTACACGTCCTACCCCACTGCCCCGCAGTTCCATCAGGCCTTCGCCGAGGACGACTACCGCGCTGCCGCCGCGCGCAGCAACCAGGCGCAGCCGCCCAAGCCGCTGTCGGTGTACATCCACATCCCGTTCTGCAAGAGCCTGTGCTACTACTGCGCCTGCAACAAGATCATCACCCACAAGACCGAGCGCGCCGTCGAGTACCTCGAGTACCTCAAGCGCGAGATCGCCATGCAGGGTGCGCTGTTCGACCGCTCACGCAAGCTGACCCAGCTGCACCTGGGCGGTGGCACACCGACCTATTTCACCAGCGAACAGCTGGCCGACCTGATGGCGAGCCTGCATCAGGCGTTCAACATGGATGACAGCGACAGCCACGAGTTCTCCCTTGAGGTGGACCCGCGCACCGTCACCCCGGATCAGATCCACGGTCTGCGCAAGCTCGGCTTCAACCGCCTGAGCTTCGGCGTACAGGACTTCGACGAGCAGGTGCAGATCGCCGTCAACCGCATCCAGACCGAAGAGCAGACCCGCGAACTGGTCCAGGCCGCCCGTGATGCCCGCTTCAAGTCGGTCAGCGTCGACCTGATCTACGGCCTGCCCCTGCAGACCGTCGCCAGCTTCGATGCCACGCTGAGCAAGATCATCGACATCCGACCGGACCGCATCGCCGCCTACAGCTACGCGCACCTGCCGGATCTGGTGCGCGCGCAGAAGCTGATTCGCCCCGAGGACATGCCGCCGCCCGAGCGCAAACTGGAACTGCTGGAGCTGACCATTCAGCGCCTGACCGCGGCTGGCTACGTCTACATCGGCATGGACCACTTCTCGCTACCCGAGGACGAGCTGACCCTGGCCCGCGCCAACGGCACCCTGCAGCGCAACTTCCAGGGCTACTCCACCCATGCCGACTGCGACCTGATCGGGCTGGGCATTTCCTCCATCGGCAAGGTCGCCGACAGCTACAGCCAGAACGTCAAGGAGCTCTCGCAGTACTACGCGCGACTGAACGACGGCATGCTGCCGGTGCACCGTGGTTACAAGCTGAGCGACGACGATCGGCTGCGCCGCGATGTAATCGTCTCGTTGATGTGCCATGGGCGTATCGATTACCGGCAGATCGAACAGAAGCACGGCATCGACTTCCGCAGCTATTTTGCCGACTCGCTGGCCAAACTGGCCGAGCCGGTCTCCGATGGTCTGGTGGAGCTGCGCGACGATGCGCTGATTCTGCTGCCGCAGGGCCAGCTGATGATGCGCAACGTCGCCATGGCTTTCGATGCCTATCTCGGTGGCGAGCAGCGCGGGCGCTTCTCGCGCACCGTCTGATCCTTCCATCGCGTCCGGGGCGGCACCCACGCCGCCCCTTCCGCTGATCACCGGCCATTGCCAAATACCGCTCGAACTGTACAAATAGCCAGCTTTCGAGCGGGCCGCCCGCGCCCCAGTTTTACCGGATGTGCGATGCGTCAGGCCCTGGAAAACCCCTTCTACTATCTCGACAACTTTCAGCAGGTCCTGGCCTGGGTGGACCAGCATCATGGCGACCTGCTGGACGACGCCGAACGCGCCTTCATCGGGCGTTTCGCCCAGTTACCGCAGGCGTCCCAGGCATTGCTGGTGCGCATGGTGATGCGCAAGGGCGCGCTGTTCCGCGCCAGCAAACTGCACTACGGGGAGATCGGCTGTCCACGTCGGGCGGCAGCGCCATTGATCGAGCAGGGCTGGATCGATTCCGAGCGTGAGCTGACGCTGGAACAGCTGTTCGGCCTGCTGACCAAGGGCGAACTGCTGCAGCTGTTCGGCACCACGAACTCGGCCGGCCTGCGCAAGGCCGAGCTGTTCGAAAGGCTGCGCGCCGACCATGACCTGGCCAAGCCCTTCGGGCAATGGTGGGCGGGCTCCGAGGACGCGGTGTACAGCCTGTGCATCGACGAACTCTGCGAGCGGCTGCGCCTGCTGTTCTTCGGCAATATCCATCAGGACTGGTCGGAGTTCGTGCTGGCTGATCTGGGCGTTTATCGCTACGAGCAGGTGTCCTTTTCCCCCGCCTCACGAGCGTTCAGTTCGCGTGCCGAGCTGGACGCCTACCTGCATCTGCATCGCTGTCGCGAGCGCTTCGATGCCGGCGAGCCGCCGGCGGAGATCCTGGCGGCTGTACCGGCCGTGCCGTTCGGCAATGCCTGGCTGGAAAGCCGCCGCGGCAAACTGCTGCTGCGCATCGGCCAGCAGTTCGAGCGGCTCGGCGAGCTCGACGAGGCCTTGCGCTTGCACGCGTCCAACGGCTATCCCGGTGCGCGTGAGCGGGCAATTCGTGTATTGGAGCGCGGCGGCCAGCCAGCGGCGGCGCTGGATCTGTTACTTCAGGCCCGGGCCGCGCCGGAAAGCGAACATGAAGTGCAGCAGCTGCAGCGCATCCTGCCACGCCTGCAACGCAGCCTAGGCATCCCGACCGAACGTGCTCGCAGCCGCAAGCCGGAACAGCTCGATCTGGTCCTGCCGAGGCCTACCTGCAGCGTCGAGCAGGCGGTGCGCGAGCATCTGACGAGGCCGGATGCGCCGGTGTATTACGTGGAGAACGCCCTGGTCGGCTCGCTGTTCGGCCTGCTCTGCTGGGACGCGATCTTCGCGCCGTTGCCGGGCGCGTTCTTTCACCCGTTCCACTGGGCGCCGGCCGACCTGAACCGCGCGGACTTCCATCAGCGCCGCGCCGATCTGTTCGCCGCCTGCCTGGCCTGCCTCGACAGCGACGACTACCGTGACTGCATCTGGCGCACCTTCCAGGCGAAACTCGGCATCCATAACGCGTTCGTCGCCTGGGGCCTGCTCGACGAACAACTGTTGGCGCAGGCACTGGACTGCATTCCCGCCGCGCACCTGAAGCTGCTGTTCCAGCGCATCCTGGTGGACATCACTGGCAATCGCACCGGCCTGCCGGACCTGATCCAGCTGTGGCCGGAAGCGCGCCGCTATCGCATGATCGAAGTGAAGGGCCCAGGCGATCGCCTGCAGGACAACCAGAAGCGCTGGATCGACTACGCCCATCAGCACGGTTTGCCCATTGCGGTCTGCCATGTCCAGTGGGCCGAGGCCATGGCGTGAGCTATCGGGTCGCGGTGCGCGCGCTCTGCGAATTCACCGCCAAGGTCGGCGATCTGGATCTGCGCTTCACGCCCTCGCCCACCGCGCTGGAAGGCATCGCCGGGCACGCACAGGTCACCGCCAGGCGTGGCGACGGCTACGAGCGCGAGATCGCCCTGGAGGGGCAATACGGGCAACTGAGCGTGCGCGGCCGTGCCGATGGCTACGACCCGGCGCGCAATCGCCTGGAAGAGATCAAGACCTTTCGCGGCGACCTGGAACGCCAGCCCGCCAATCATCGCCAGTTGCACTGGGCGCAGGCGAAGATCTATGGCTGGCTGCTGTGTCAGACACGCGGGCTCGATGAACTCGAACTGGCACTGGTCTATTTCGACGTCACCAGCCACAAGGAAACGCTGTTCGTCGAGCGTCACACCGCAGCACAGCTGCGCGTGTTCTTCGAGACCCAGTGTCAGGCGTTCATCGATTGGGCCGCACAGGAAATGGCCCACCGCGCTGCGCGCGACCAGGCACTTTCCGCCCTGCGCTTTCCCCACGACGAATTTCGTACCGGCCAGCGGCAACTGGCCGAGGCGGTGTACAAGGCTGCCTGCACGGGCACCACGCTCATGGCGCAGGCGCCAACCGGCATCGGCAAGACGCTTGGCACCCTGTTCCCGCAGCTCAAGGCATTTCCGGGGCAGCGGCTGGACAAGCTGTTCTTTCTCGCTGCCAAGACGTCCGGTCGACGCCTGGCACTGGATGCGTTGCAGACGCTGCAACGCAACGCCAAACATGGACTGCGGGTACTGGAGCTGGTGGCGCGCGAAAAGACCTGCGAACACCCGGACAAGGCCTGTCACGGCGAATCCTGCCCGCTCGCCCGCGGCTTCTACGACCGCCTCCCCGCGGCGCGGGCCGCTGCGCTGGGGCAGGCCCTGCTCGACCAGGCTGCCCTGCGCGAAGTGGCGCTTGCCCATCAGGTCTGTCCCTATTACCTCAGCCAGGAGCTGGCTCGCTGGGCGGACGTGGTGGTCGGTGACTACAACTACTACTTCGATAGCAGCGCCCTCCTCCACGGCCTGACGCTCAACAACGACTGGCGTATCAGCGTGCTGGTGGATGAAGCGCACAATCTGCTCGATCGCGCACGCGGCATGTACAGCGCCGAGCTCGATCAGCGCGCCTTCGCCGGCCTCGCCAGCCAGGCGCCGGCACCCTTGAAGCGGCCGCTGGGGCGCGTGCAGCGCTGCTGGAACGACCTGCATCGCGAGCAGCTGGCGGACTACCAGGTGCAACCGGAGTTGCCGCTCAAGCTGCTGGGCGCGCTGCAGCAGGCTGTCAGCGCCATCACCGACTATCTGGGCGAGCAACCCGCAGGGCTGAATGCGGAGCTGCAACGGGCCTATTTCGATGCCATGCATTTCTGCCGTGTCGCCGAGCTGTTCGGTAAACACTCGCTGTTCGACATCAGCCTGTTGCCGGCGACTGCTCGCAACAAGGCCCGTCGTTCGATCCTTTGCCTGCGCAATGTGGTTCCCGCCCCCTTTCTGGCTCCCCGCCTGGCGCAGGCGCGTTCCAGTGTGCTGTTCTCCGCCACGCTGAGCCCGCGCAGATTCCATGCCGACATGCTGGGCCTGCCCGCCGCCAGCGCCTGGATCGATGTCGAGTCGCCGTTCCAGAGCCGGCAGCTGCGGGTCTGCCTGGCTGAACATGTCTCGACCCGCTACCAGCATCGGCAGGCCTCGCTGGGCGCCGTGGTCGAACTGATCGCAAGTCAGTACCGCGAGCGTCCCGGCAACTACCTGGCCTTCTTCAGCAGCTTCGATTACCTGCAACAGGTCGCCGCGCTGCTGCGCGAGCAATGCCCGGACGTACCCTTCTGGGAGCAGACCCGCGGCATGCAGGAAGCGGCGCGCAATGTCTTTCTCGATCGCTTTACCGAACACAGCGAAGGAATCGGTTTCGCTGTGCTTGGCGGCGCATTCGCCGAAGGTATCGACCTGCCTGGCCGCCGCCTGATCGGTGCATTCGTCGCGACCCTTGGCCTGCCGCAGGTCAACCCGGTCAACGAACAATTCAAGATACGGCTCGACGAGCTGTTCGGGCGCGGCCACGGGTACGACTACACCTATCTCTACCCTGGTTTGCAAAAGGTCGTGCAGGCCGCCGGCCGAGTGATCCGCACCCAGCAGGACGAGGGCGTTGTGCATCTGATCGACGACCGTTTTGGCCGTCCGCAGGTGCGTCGCCTGTTGCCCGGGTGGTGGGCCTTGTCTGGCAGTTCTGGTGGCTGAACGCCGGTCGTTCGGGTTGCGTGGGCGTCGGAGGCTGGTTATAGTCCTGCGCCGCCGATTCCCCATCGGCACGCTGCGACGCAGCCTCCGCCCGGATGGCGAAATTGGTATACGCAAGAGACTTAAAATCTCTCATCCGAAAGGGTATGCGGGTTCGACCCCCGCTCCGGGCACCAAACTTCCGTTGGTTCCAGCAACTGGCGCCGGCGCAGCCCATTCGAATATCCCTCCTGTATATCCCATCAGCCGCTCAAAGATCGGATGCGCTCGATTGTGCGTACTTCAAGCCGTTCACGTTTGTTGGGCGTTAAGTTGCGGGCAATATCGGCGCCTCTATAAATCTGCAGAATAAATTTGTGCTAATCTGTATCTACAGAAACAAACTGTCGGAACCATTGCCATGTCAGCCACCCTTCAAGTAGCCGCTTTTTCCAAGGATCAATGCACAACCGGATTGCGCGCTGCGGTGAATATTCTGGACAAATGGCAGGCCACGACTGAACAGGCCTGTCGGATTCTGCGTATTTCCCGCAGCACTCATGCGCGCGCCAAGTTGCGTAATGCCGACTGGTCGGTGAGCCTGGATCCGGATCAGATGCAGCGCATCAGTTTCATCCTCAATATCCACGCCGCTCTGCGACTGATTTTCGATAATCCGGAGAACACCTACGGTTTCCCTGGAATGCCCAATCACAACGAGTTCTTCAACGGCCGTTCACCGCTGGAGGTCATGGCGCAGGGCGACATGATTTCGCTGTACGAGACATTCCGGCGGATCGACAGTCTGCGGGGCGCGCAGTGGTAGTGCCGAAGCGGCTGCCGGTTCGGCCGCCGGCGAAGCTGCAGGCGTATCGGTTGGTGAACTCGAAGTTTCCGCCCATCGAGCTGTTCGATGACGTGGCCGACGCCGATGAGTTCGACATGCTTTATCAGCTCCAGGCCCTGACGAACCCGCGCCTGCACAACGAGACCGGCCGACTCGAGCTGATTCCCCGCGACGAGATCCCGTTCGGCATTCCCGGCTGCTCCTATGCCACCGCTCCGTTCACCCATGTGAATCCCTCCGGCTCGCGTTTCAGCGATGGCAGCTACGGCGTGCTCTACCTGGCCGACAGTATGGAAACGGCCCTGGCCGAGGTGCGTCATCACCAGGAGCTGTACTGGTCCGGGGTGGTGGGCCTGAACTTCGAGCGCTTCGTCTTTCGCGGATTGTCGTGCCAGTTCGACGAGGCAGGCCTGCTGGATGCCACGACCGTCGCGCTGACCGACCCGATCTACGATCCGAACGACTATTCCGCGGCGCGCCAGTTCGGTCGCCAGCTCCGGCAGGCGGGCTTTGCAGGTCTGCGCTACCGCTCGGTGCGCAAGCCTGGCCAGCATTGCTGGGCGCTCATGACGCCGCGCCATGTGCTCTCCATTGTCCAGACCGCCCATTACGAGATGATCTGGAACGCCGGCATTACCAGTGTCAGCGCCATCGGCGAGGTTTCGCCGTAGGCCCACCCCGGCGCCGCTCGTCCGCACGTGCGGCACTGCCAACCAGCTGTAACAAACGCCGCGCATCCTTTGCTCAAGGACTCCCCCACGGCGCACGGACGCTCCCCCGAACAGACGATGTGAGGACGCGACGATGAGCAAGCGATCACTCGAAGAACTGGTAACCCGTTCGGATATCAGCGCACTGCAGCCGATGGCGCACTGGCGTCGTGGTCGTCGCAGCGGGCAGGAAAAAACGGGGCCGAACGCTGCGGCGCTGATCCAGCGTGCCGCGACCGATATCGGCATGTTGAAAGCTGCCATTGCGCATTAAGCGAAACGCTAACTTCTGAGCCAGATGCAGCCCCGAAGCGGGCTGCAATGCCCGCGGCAGAGCATTTTTTCAGCCTTGACTGCTGTCAATGGCAAAAATAGAAAGAAGCCTATCGTTCGCTCCGATGCCAACCAAGGGAGCGACACATGAGAAAGCTGCGCCCACTTCATCTGACACCCTGCCTGCTTAGCGTCGGGCTGTTCTGCAGTCCGGCGATCCTCGCCGGCGAGAACTTCAGCGACCTGTTCACCGATGCCAAGCCGATTCTGGATCTGCGCTATCGCTACGAGCACATCGACCAGGACAACGCGCTGAAACATGCCAATGCGCAGACGCTGCGCACCCGCATCGGCTTCCAGACCGGTCAGTGGTATGGCCTGTCCGCGCTGGTCGAAGCAGACAACGTAAGTCGACTGGGCGACGCGGCGTACAACAGCACGCGCAACGGCCAGACCGACTATTCGACCGTTTCGGACCCCGACGGCAGCGAGATCAATCAGGCGCTGCTGCGGTACGACCATGCACTCGGCAATGCTGTGGTCGGGCGGCAGCGGATCAATCTGGACAATCAACGCTTCGTTGGTGGTGTCGACTGGCGCCAGAACGAGCAGACCTACGACGGCGTGCTGGGCCAGCTACAGCCTGTCGATGAGCTGACGCTGACCTATGCCTACATAGACAACGTCAACACGATCTTCGGCCAGGGCGACAACCGTTTCGACAATCGCGCCAACCCGGCCAATATCGAAGGCCACAGCCATCTGATCAACGCTCGGTACGTCCTCTCGCCGCAGCTGACCGCCACCGCCTACAGTTACCTGCTGGGTCTGGACAACATTGCCAGCGCGCCGAGCGCGGCGCTTGGCACGCTCTCGAGCAAGACTACCGGGCTGCGCCTGAGCGGTGCCGCACGGAGCCTCAGCTACGCCTTCGAATATGCCCGCCAGCAGGACTACGCCGGCAATCCGCAGGAGCTGAGCAGCGAGTACTACCTGGCCGAGCTGGGTTACGCCCTCAAGGGGGCCACGCTTAAAGCGGGCGTGGAGCTCCTGGGTGGCGACTCGGGGCCGGGCAATCGGGCCTTCCAGACGACATTGGCTACCAAGCACGCCTTTCAGGGCTGGGCCGATGCCTTCCAGCTGACGCCTGCGGACGGTGTGCAGGATGTCTATCTCGGCGGCACTCTGCCTTTGTTCGGTGGAACGCTGCAGGCCTGGTACCACGATTTCCGCGCCGAACGCGGCAGCCAGCAATACGGCGAGGAGATCAACGTCGCCTACAGCCATGCCATCCCGCTGGTCAAAGGACTGGTGGCCACCGTCAAGTACGCCGGCTACGACGCCGATGATTACTCGGTGGATACCGAGAAGCTCTGGGCGCAGCTGCAGTACAGCTATTGATCATGTCAGGCGGGCGCTCGGCGCCCGCCCTGCCCTAGCCGTCGTGTCGCGGCAACCACAGAGAGATAAGCGCGGCGAGCACTACGAACAGGGACGACACCCACAGGCAAGCCTGCAGGCCGTAGGCCTGGAACACCCAACCCGAGAGCAGCGTGCCCACCAGCCGCCCCAGGGCGTTGGACATGTAGTAGAAACCCACGTCCAGCGAGACACCGTCCTCCTTGGCGTAGCTGACGATCAGATAGCTGTGCAGCGATGAATTCACCGCGAACAGCACGCCAAACAGCATCAATCCTCCGATCAGCACCCACTGTGGCGACGCAGCCGTCGCCAGCCCGATCGCAATTGCCGCAGGCAATGCCGCCAGCGAAGCTGCCCATAGGCATGCCGCCCGACCATCCGGGACCTTGCCACTGCGTTTGCCGGTGATCGCCGGTGCGACCGACTGGACAATGCCGTAACCGATGATCCAGCACGCAAGGAAGCCGCCGACCATCCAGAAGTCCCAGCCGAAAACCGCGCTCAGATACACCGGCAAGGCCACCACGAACCACACGTCTCGCGCGCCGAACAGGAACAGGCGCGCCGCGGACAACACATTGATCGCGCGACTCTTGGACAGGATGTCGCGAAACTTGGGCTTGGCCTTGGCCTTGCCGAGATCCTTCTTCAGCAGCACCAGGCTGGCCAGCCAGATCAGCGCCAGCACGGCAGCCATCGCCAGCACCGCGCCGGCGAATCCCAGCAGACTGAGCAGCGCGCCGCCGAGAAAGAAGCCCACGCCCTTGAGCGCGTTCTTCGAGCCAGTGAGGATGGCGACCCACTTGTAGAGCGTGCCCTGCTGGCTGTCCGTCACTAGAAGCTTGATCGAGCTCTTGGCGGACATCTTGTTCAGGTCCTTGGCGATGCCGGACAGCGCCTGCGCGCCCATTACCCAGGGTACCGTCAGCCAGGCGGCCGGTACCGTGAGCATCAGCAGGGCCACGACCTGCAACGCCAAGCCGAGGTTCATCGTCCGGTTCAGGCCAAGCCGCGCGCCGAGGTAGCCGCCGACCAGATTGGTGACGACGCCGAATATTTCGTAGAACAGGAACAGGGCGGCGATCTGCAAGGGCGAGTAGCCCAGCGCATGGAAGTGCAGCACCACCAGCATGCGCAGCGCGCCGTCGGTGAGGGTGAAGGCCCAGTAGTTACCGGTTACCACCAGGTACTGGCGGACTTCCGGTGCGAGACGTTGCAGAGCATGCATGGCGGCGGCTCATAAATATGTACGGATCACTGATAAACGCGCGAACCCGCTCGGCCCACCTCAGACGCCGGGCTGAATGGTGGGCTGAAGCCCACCCTACGGGATGTACGCCCTAGCAAATGTCAGCTAGCCCAACCTTGCGCGCCAGTTCCACGGTGCGGTTGGCATAGCCCCACTCGTTGTCGTACCACGCGTAGATCTTCACCTGCGTGCCGTTGACCACCATGGTCGACAGCGCATCGATGATCGACGAGCGCGGGTCGGTGCGGTAATCGATGGAAACCAGCGGCCGCTCCTCGTAGCCGAGAATGCCCTTGAGCTCGCCCTCCGCTGCAGCCTGCAGCAACCGGTTCACCTCTGCTACATCGGTGCTGCGCTCCACCTCGAACACGCAGTCGGTGAGCGAGGCATTGGCCAGCGGCACGCGCACGGCATGGCCGTTCAGCTTGCCGCGCAGCTCGGGAAATATCTCGGCGATCGCCGTGGCCGAGCCGGTGGTGGTGGGAATCAGGCTCATGCCCGAGGCGCGGGCGCGGCGCAGATCCTTGTGCGGCTGATCAAGAATGCTCTGCGTGTTGGTCAGGTCATGGATGGTGGTGATCGAACCGTGGCGGATGCCCAGCTGCTCATGGATAACCTTGACCACCGGTGCCAGGCAGTTGGTGGTGCAGGACGCCGCGGTGACGATGCGGTGCTGCGCCGGATCGTACAGGCCGTCATTGACGCCCATGACGAAGTTCAGCGCGCCCGCCTCCTTCACCGGCGCGCTGACCACCACGCGCTTGACCCCCTGCTCCAGATACTGCTGCAGCACCGCAACGGTCTTCATCTTGCCGCTCGCCTCGATGACCAGATCGCAGCCCGACCAATCGGTGTCGGCGATCGCCTTGTTGGCGCTGACCTTCACCCGCTGGCCGTTGATGACCAGGCAGTCGCCGTCGGCGCTCGCCTCGTGCTGCCAGCGGCCATGCACGGAGTCGAAATTAAGCAGGTGCGCATGGGTCGCTGCATCGCCGGCCGGATCGTTGATCTGCACGAAGTCCAGCTCCGGCCAATCCCAGGCCGCCCGCAGGGCCAGGCGGCCGATGCGGCCGAAACCGTTGATGCCTACTTTTATGCTCATGGATGACTCGCTCCTGAAATGATGGATCAGAGATTGCGCGGCGCGAACATGATGATCGCCATGCCCAGCAACGCCACGGCGCAGCCGAGCAGGTCCCACCCGGTGGGGCGAACACCGTCGACCACCCACAGCCAGACCAGTGCGACGGCGACGTAAACGCCACCGTAGGCGGCGTAGACCCGTCCGGCGGCGGTGGGGTGCAGTGACAGCAGCCAGGCGAACAGCACCAGGGAAAGCGCCGCCGGAACCAGCAACCAGATACTCTTGCCTTGTTTCAGCCAGAGGTACGGCAGATAACAGCCGACGATCTCCGCTATCGCGGTAATGACGAACAAGCCGAGCGTATTCAGCACGAGAGGCCCGTCATGCGCCGAAGCGTTCGATCCAGCCGACATGCGCCGGATGCTGGATAGCCTTGGGGCGAAGCGCCTGGACGCAGGCGATGGCGGCCGCGCGTGGCACTTCGCGGTCGATCAGGATGCGCGCTGCGATCAGTCCGGTACGACCTGAACCACCCTTGCAGTGAATGGCGACGCGCTTGCCGGCATCCAGCGACTCATGGATCCGAGCTGCCGCCCCTTCCCAGCCCTGGTCGAAGTCCGCCAGCGGCACCTGTTCGTCGGCCACCGGCAGGTGAAACCACTCGAGGTCGCGTTCGGCACAGAGTTGCGGCAGCTGGCTCGCGTCGTTACGAGCCAGCTCTTCGGCGGGCATCAAGGTGATCACTGCTTCGGCACCAGCTGCCTGCAGCGTGGCCAGCGCCTCGTCGAGGCCGCTGCCCTTGCTGCCGGGACACGGCGTGAAGATCAGCTGACCGGCACAGCCGGGTACATCGAGGATGTCGTAGGGATGGGACACGCGGGCGATTCCTGGAAGTCAGATTGAGCGTTGATTGACGCGACGGGACAGCGCTTCGGCCGACTCCTTGCGCTCCGAATAACGGTCGACCAGGTAATCGGCGCGACCGCGTACCAGCAGGGTGAACTTGATCAGCTCCTCCATCACATCCACCACGCGGTCGTAATAGGCCGAGGGCTTCATCCGCCCTGCCTCGTCGAACTCGAGATAGGCCTTGGCCACTGAGGACTGGTTGGGGATGGTGAGCATGCGCATCCAGCGACCCAGCACGCGCATCTGATTGAGCGCATTGAATGACTGCGAGCCGCCGCTGACCTGCATGATCGCCAGCGTCTTGCCCTGAGTCGGGCGCAGCGCGCCCATGGCCAGCGGCACCCAGTCGATCTGGGCCTTGAACACTGCGCTCATCGAGCCATGCCGTTCCGGCGAGCACCACACCTGCCCCTCCGACCACTGCATCAGATCGCGCAGTTCCTGGACCTTCGGATGGCTGTCAGGCGCATCGTCTGGCAGTGGCAGCCCTGCCGGATGAAAGATGCGCGTCTCGGCACCGAAACGCTCCAGCAGCCGCGCCGCTTCCTGTACCAGCAGACGACTGTAGGAGCGCTCCCGGTTGGAGCCATAGAGCAGCAGAATGCGCGGCTTGTGCGCAGGCCCGTCTGGGAGGCCCAGCTTGGCGAGATCCGGTAGATCGAGCAGCGCTGGATCGATATTGGGTAGGTCGTCGTGCATGGGGTAATCCTGAAAGTTGTGGCGAGAGAACGATGCGATTCAGCCACACACCGTCGCCCGCTCGGGACGATTGCGCATGCGCTCCAGACGCTGCACGTTGTCGCTCAGCCAGTTCTTGTTGGCCGCCAGAATCGGTTGCAGCATGTCCGTGACCCAGTCAGGCAGATGCGGATGGAGACGGTAATAGACCCACTGGCCCTGACGGCGATCTTCCAGCATGCCGCAGCTGCGCAGCATCGCCAGGTGACGGGAAATTTTCGGCTGGCTTTCATCCAGCGCGCAGGTCAGCTCGCACACGCACAACTCGCCTTCGCGGGCGATGAGCAAGGCGATGCGCACGCGAGTCTCGTCAGCCAGGCATTTGAATACGGTGGTAGGTGTCAGGTGCTCGATCACGAAAATACCCTTCTGACGCTTGCCGATCGATTGATGATCGCGAAACGTATACGTCAGCGAATATATTGCTTAACGCATATACGAGTAAAGCGCAGGTTAGTCGCTCAGGTGCTTCAAGCACCCTTGGCGTGGCGAATTTGCTCGGCGTAATGAAACCCGCGTATATTCCGCAGAGCGTATATAAGGCGAACCGAATGTCTTGGATGAGAGTCTGCTGATGTCAGCCCCACATGTGCTCGATGTGATCATCATCGGCGCCGGGCAGTCGGCCCTGGCGACCGCGTACTTCATGCGGCGTACGGCGCTTTCCTACCTGCTGCTGGACGATCAACCCGCCCCGGGTGGCGCCTGGCTCCACGCCTGGAATTCGTTGAGGCTGTTCTCACCGGCGGCCTGGAGTTCGATCGCCGGCTGGCCGATGCCCACCCCCGTCGAACCGGGCAATCCGTCGCGCGACGATGTGATCGACTACCTGCATCGCTACGAGACCCGCTACAGCTTTCCCATTCAGCGCCCGGTTCATGTCGATGCGATCAGGCGCGTAGACGATTTATGGCAGGTTCAGGCCGGTGATCGGCGCTGGCTGGCCCGGGCAGTGATCAGTGCGACCGGCACCTGGAGCAAGCCTTTCATTCCGGACTATCCGGGGCGCGAGGCGTTTCAGGGGCTGCAATTGCATTCAGCGTACTACCGGGACCCTGCGCCCTTTTCCGGCAAGCGCGTGATGGTGGTCGGCGGCGGCAATTCAGCCGCGCAGATCCTGGCGGAACTCTCGAAGGTCGGCGAAACCATATGGGTCACTCAGGACCCGCCGGCATTCCTTCCCGATGAGGTCGATGGTCGCGTGCTGTTCGAGCGTGCGACCGCGCGCTGGAAGGCCCAGCAGGAGGGCCGCAGCATCGATGACCTGCCCGGAGGCTTCGGCGATATCGTCATGGTGCCCTCGGTGCTCGACGCGCGGGAACGTGGCGTGCTGGTAGCGCAACCGCCGTTTGTGCGCTTGCACGAAACTGCCGTCGAATGGGCGGACGGCCGTCAGACTCGCCTCGATGCAGTGGTCTGGTGCACCGGCTTTCGCCCGGCGCTCGATCATCTTCACCCGTGCGGGCTGGTGGAGGCCGACGGCAAGGTGCAGGTCGCAGGGACCCGAGCCGTGAAACAGCCCAATCTCTGGCTGGTCGGCTACGGCGAGTGGACCGGCACGGCATCTGCCACGCTGATCGGCGTCACGCGCAGCGCCCGAAGTACGGTTGACGAAGTGGTCGAAGCGCTGTCCGTGGAATCCCGCTAGCGCGCCGATATAACCCACCAGCCGATATAACCCACCAACTACAGATAGAAAGGTACGGTTCCAGATGTCCACTCAATGCGAAGTGACCAGCAAGCAGACCGGGGCGCCACTGGGCTTCTTCGAGCGTTACCTCACCCTCTGGGTATTCCTCTGCATCATTGCCGGCACGCTGCTCGGGCTTGGCATGCCCGCGGCGGCACAGGCCGTGGGCGCCCTGGAAGTGGCCCACGTGAACATCCCGGTCGGCCTGCTGATCTGGGTGATGATCATCCCCATGTTGATGAAGATCGACTTCTCCGCCCTGCGGGAGGTCTACGCGCAGCGGGCGAGCATGGGCATCACGCTCTTCGTCAACTGGGCCATCAAGCCGTTCACCATGGCGCTGCTGGGCTGGCTGTTCATCAAACAGGTCTTCGCGCCCTGGCTGCCGGCCGCCGAACTGGACAGTTACATGGCCGGTTTGATCCTGCTGGGCGCGGCGCCCTGCACCGCAATGGTCTTCGTATGGAGCAACCTCTGTAACGGCAACGCCAACTTCACCCTGACCCAGGTCGCACTGAACGATGTGGTGATGGTGTTCGCCTTCGCCCCGATCGTCGCCCTGCTGCTCGGTGTGTCTTCGATTCCAGTTCCCTGGGACACGCTGCTGCTCTCGGTAGTGATGTACATCGTCATCCCGCTGGCGATCGCCCAGATAGTTCGCGCACGCCTGCTCAAGCGCGGCGAAGAGGCACTCCAGGCCGCCCTGGCAAGAGCGCAACCATTCTCCATCGTTGCGCTGCTGGCCACCCTGGTGCTGTTGTTCTCCTTCCAGGGCGAGGCCATCGTCGCCCAGCCGCTGATCATCGCCATGCTGGCCGTGCCCATCCTGCTGCAGACGCTGCTGATCGCCGGGCTGGGCTATTGGCTCAATCGCCGCTTCCAGGTGCGCCACGATGTGGCCGGGCCGTCGGCCATGATCGGCGCCTCGAATTTCTTCGAGCTGGCGGTGGCCGTCGCCATCGTGCTCTACGGTTTCAATTCCGGTGCCGCACTGGCCACGGTGGTCGGCGTGCTGATCGAGGTACCGGTGATGCTCTGGCTGGTGCGCAGCGTCAATCGCAGCCGCGACTGGTACAACCGCGCGCTTACGGCTAACCGAACATAGCCCTGCGCTTGACGCGGATCAGCCTCGCCTCACGCCAGCCAACTACCATGGTCGTGACTACCCAGCAGGACCATGGTCATGGACAGCTCCGCGCCCGAGCGATCGGCTCCTTCGGCTGACGCCTCCCCTTCGCTGTGGAAACACCTGGCGCGTTTCTGGCGCGACCGCCCTGGCGAGGCCAAGGTGCTGCTTGGCATGTCTGCCGCATTTCTGCTGATCTTCTTTCTGCCGCTGGGGCAGCCTCGCTTCGAGAATGCCGTACTCGAAGGCCTTCGCTTGACCCAGTGGTACGCCCGCGAGCACGTCATCCTTTGCCTGTTGCCGGCCTTCGTCATCGCTGGCGCGATGGCCGTTTATATCAGCCAGGGCGCGGTGATGAAGCACCTCGGCCCGGCCTCGCCCAAGCCGATCGCCTTCGGCGTAGCCTCGGTCGCCGGCACGCTGCTGGCGGTGTGTTCCTGTACCGTACTGCCGCTGTTCGGCGGCATCTACAAGCGCGGGGCTGGGCTCGGCGCAGCCATCGCCTTTCTCTACTCGGGGCCGGCGATCAACGTCATGGCCATCGTGGTGACGGCCAAGGTGCTTGGCGCCGAGATGGGTATCGCCCGGGCTGTCGGTGCCATCCTCTTTGCCCTGGTCATCGGTGCGATCATGCACCTGCTCTACCGTCACGAAGAAGCTGCCCGCGCCGCCAAGGGCGCCCGCGGTTTCACCGCCGACGACAGCAGCCATCCGCTCGGCGACATCGTCGCCCTGTTCAGCCTGATGATCGGCATCTTGGTGTTCGCCAACTGGGCCAGGGCGGAAAGCCCGGCGTGGATGCTCGTTTACGCCTGGAAGTGGCCGATCACCGCAGCGCTCGCCATCCTGCTGGCGGCGCTGTTGGTACGCCGTTGGCGCTGGTCGCTCAAACCGCTGCTGGTCGTCGCCGGGTTGGTCGCTGCAAGCGTCCTGCTCCGGCCCGAATGGCCGGAACTGGCGATGGTCATCGGTATCGGCGGGCTGATGCTGCAGGCCAGCCGTGAGAACGCTGCCGGACAGGAGTGGGTCGGGCAGAGCTGGGACTTCACCAAACAGATCATGCCGCTGCTGCTGGGTGGTGTGATGGTCGCTGGCTTGCTGCTCGGCCGCCCCGGCCATGAAGGGTTGATCCCCAGTCAATGGGTGGTCTGGGCAGTGGGTGACAACAGCTTCGCCTCCACCCTGCTCGCTTCACTACTGGGCGCCTTCATGTACTTTTCCACGCTGACGGAAGTGCCTATCGTCGAAGGCCTTCTCGGCGCTGGCATGGGCAAGGGCCCGGCACTGGCGATATTGCCCGCCGGCCCTGCGCTGTCCCTGCCGAACATGCTGGTGATTCGCACGGTGCTGGGCACCCAGAAGACGCTGGTGTACTGCACGCTGGTCGTGGTCATGGCCACGCTTAGCGGTTATCTCTATGGCCAACTGATGTGAGGACGACGATGAAACTGACCGTCTACGGCTCCGGCTGCGCCAAGTGCCAGCAACTCACTGCCAATGCCGAAGCGGCGGCACGTCGTCTCGGTCTGGAATATCAGCTCGAGAAAGTCACCGACGTCAACGCGATCATCGATGCCGGGGTCATGCGCACGCCGGCGCTGGCGGTCGATGACGATGTTCTCGTCGAGGGCAAGGTGCCCAGCAGCGACGAACTCCAGCAGCTGCTGGGCTGAACGTAGGAACCGGGCCGGGTTCATCGCTTTTGATGCCCTTAACGGTACGGAACCCTCCTGCGCGGTTCGCGGCCTCATAACCTGAGCCGTCAGGAGAAATGTGAAGTGTCCGATTCAATGACTTACCTGGCCATCGCAGCCGCGGTGGCGCTCATCGCGCTGAACTTGCTGGCGATCATCAGCGTATTCAAAAGCGAGCGAAGCGTGGGCGCAAAGGCACTCTGGGCGATCGGTATCGCCCTCTTCCCAGTGCTGGGCCTGCTGTTCTGGCTGCTGGTTGGCGTTCGCCGCGTCCGCTGATCAGGGCTTCTGACCTAGCAGGTGCAGGGCTCGTCCCAGTACCCGTACCGAATCGGCGTGCTTGCCGGCCTGATGCAGCTGCTCACCTTCGGCACGCAGTTCGCGCACCTGCTGCAGGGTGGTCGCGTCCTTCGGTGGATTGGTCTTGAGCAGTTCGTCGATCTTGGCCATGTCCATGGGGCAATGCATCGCCAGCAGTGGCGAGCTGAACAGAATCGCGAAGGCAAAGGCTGAGAGGCGTCGCATGGCTATTCTCCTGAGCGAGAGGCGCCCATGCAGTATAGATAGCAGCGGCGGAATCGCTTGCTGCCCACTCACTGGCAGTACCGGTAGCCGCGAACTCTGCGACGCAAAAGAAAAAGCCCCAAGCAACGAATTGCTTGGGGCTCTTCAATATGGAGGCCGATGTCGGAATCGAACCGGCGTACACGGATTTGCAATCCGCTGCATAACCACTCTGCCAACCGGCCTCAAAACGAAGGCGCCGCATGATTTCTGCGGCGCGATCTTACAAACTGGAGCGGGAAACGAGACTCGAACTCGCGACCCCGACCTTGGCAAGGTCGTGCTCTACCAACTGAGCTATTCCCGCGTTGTCTTGGTGACGGGCGCCATTCTATACGATCGAAGGCTGCCGTCAACCCTTTGATTAAAAAAGTTTTTATTTCTTTTCCGTAGTGCTCAGGTGCGGCCAGGCAGCCATCAGGTAATTGATCATCGACCACAGCGTCAGCCCTGCCGCGACGATTAGCAATGCGTACCCCACGCCGACCCATATTGTCGGCTGCGGCGGATTGGCCAGCAGGATCACCAGCGCCACCATCTGCGCCGCGGTCTTCCATTTGCCGAGATTCGACACCGCGACCTGCGCACGGGCACCGAGCTCGGCCATCCACTCGCGCAATGCCGAGACGACGATCTCGCGGCCGATGATGATCGCAGCCGGCAGCGTCAGCCAGAGATTGGCGTGCTCCTCAACCAGCAGCACCAGCGCGACCGCCACCATCAGCTTGTCGGCTACGGGATCGAGAAAGGCGCCGAATGGCGTGCTCTGTTCCAGCCGGCGCGCCAAATAGCCATCGAGCCAGTCGGTCAGCGCCGCGATGGTGAACACGGCACTGGCGGCCAGGTAGCTCCAGTAGAACGGCAGATAGAACAGCAGAATGAAGATGGGTATCAGCAGCACGCGCAGAACGGTGAGCAGGTTCGGGATATTCATCGGTACCACTGATCGGCGGAATTCGGGGACAGTTTACTCACTGTGCAGAGCGGCATAAATCGACTCGGCAAGCTTTTTACTGATACCAGGCGCCTTGGCGATCTCGTCGAGGCTGGCCCTGCACAGTTCCTGAAGACCGCCAAAATGCGTGAGCAGTTCGCGACGACGTTTAGGCCCGATGCCCGGAACGTCCTCCAGCGTCGAAGTGCGCCGAGCCTTCCCACGCCGTGCGCGGTGGCCGGTGATAGCGAAGCGATGCGCTTCGTCACGCACCTGCTGGATCAAGTGCAGCGCAGGCGAGTCGGCCGGCAGTGTGAACTCGTGGGCGGCGTCATTCAGATAGAGGGTTTCCAGGCCCGGCTTACGGGTGACGCCCTTGGCCACGCCGAGCAGGATGAGCTCCGGCACGGCCAGCTCCTCCAGTACCTCGCGCGCCATGTTGAGTTGGCCCTTGCCACCGTCGACGAGCAGGATGTCCGGCAGCTTGCCCTCGCCCTCCGCCGCCTTGCGAAAACGCCGCGACAGTGCCTGATGCATTGCCGCATAGTCGTCTCCGGCGGTGACGCCCTCGATGTTGTAGCGGCGATAGTCGGACTTCAGCGGACCCTCCGGCCCGAAGACCACGCAGGACGCCACCGTCGCCTCGCCGCTGGAGTGGCTGATGTCGAAGCACTCCAGGCGCATCGGTGGCTCGTCGAGCTCCAGCGCTTCGGCCAGTGCGTCGAAGCGTGCCGACAGATGCTGACGATTGGCCAGGCGCGCGCCCAACGCTTGTTCTGCGTTGGTCAGCGCCAGTTGCTGCCAGCGTGCCCGCGTCGCGCGTACCCGATGGGTGATGGTCAGCTCGACGCCACGCAGCTCGGAGATGGCGTCGATCAGCGTGGCGAAATCCTCGTGCACTGCATTGACGATCAACTCGCTGGGCAGGTCGCGTTCCGTAGCCCCCAGGTAGTACTGCTCCAGAAAGGCCTGCAGCACCTCGCTGACGCTTTCCTCAATGGCGACCTGCGGAAAGAAGTTCTTGCTGCCCAGCACTCGCCCACCACGCACGGTGATCAAATGCACGCAAGCGCCGCCTGGGCTGACCGCCGCGGCGACGATGTCGACATTGCCCGAACCCCCTTCCATGCTCTGCTGGTCCTGCACGCGGCGCAGGATGCCGATCTGGTCACGGATCTCGGCGGCGCGCTCGAAATCCAGATTCGTCGCCGCCTTTTCCATGTTGCGCGACAGCTCCTCCGCCAGTGCGTTGCTGCGACCTTCGAGGAACATCACCGAGTGACGCACATCTTCGGCGTACTCTTCGGGGTCGACCAGCTTCACGCATGGCGCCTTGCAGCGCTTGATCTGGTATTGCAGGCAGGGCCGGGTGCGGTTGCGGAAATAGCTGTCCTCGCATTGCCGCACGAAGAAGGCCTTTTGCAGCAGGCTCAGGCTTTCGCGGATCGCGCCGGCGCTAGGATAGGGGCCGAAGTAGCGTCCGGGCTCCTTCTTGGCGCCACGATGAATACTCAGTCTTGGAAATTCACCGGCAGAGAGGAACACATAGGGATAGGACTTATCGTCCCGTAGCAGGATGTTGTACGGCGGCCGCCACTGTTTGATCAGCGTCTGCTCGAGCAGCAGCGCCTCGGTTTCGTTGGCGGTGATGGTGGTTTCGACCTGCGCGATCTTGGCCACCAGCGCTGCGGTCTTCGGCGCCTGCCCGGTCTTGCGGAAGTAGCTTGCCAGGCGCTTCTTCAGGTTCTTCGCTTTGCCCACATAGAGCAGCTTGGCCTGCGCATCGAACATGCGATATACGCCCGGCCGGCCGCTGCAGGCGGCCAGGAACGCCGAGGAATCGAAGGCTTCTGTCATCAGTTGACGGTATCGACCATCCCGTGGCGAACCGCCAGCAGGGCCAGCTCGACATCACTGGTGATCGACAGTTTTTCGAAGATGCGATAGCGGTAGGTGTTCACCGTTTTCGGCGACAGGCAGAGCTTGTCGGAAATGTGCTGTACCTTCTGACAGTTGGCAATCATCAGCGCGATCTGTATTTCTCGCTCGGAAAGCAGGTCGAACGGTGACTCACTGAGCTGCGGCTGGAAGGATTTGAGCGCCAGCTGCTGAGCGATCTGCGGGCTGATGTAGCGCTGGCCGCCGAACACCATGCGGATGGCCTGCACCATTTCCTCCAGCGCTGCGCCCTTGGTCAGATAGCCCGCCGCCCCGGCCTGCAGCAGGCGAGTCGGAAACGGATCTTCTTCACAGATGGTCACGGCAATGACCTTCAGGTCCGGGTAGCTGCGCAGCAGCTTGCGGGTCGCCTCCAGACCACCGATGCCCGGCATCTTGACGTCCATCAGCACCACATCGGGCTTGAGCTCTCGAGCCTTGCGGATCGCATCCTCGCCGGAGTCCGCCTGACCGATCACCTGCAGCCCAGAGATGTCCGCCAGCA
The DNA here is from genome assembly GCF_041381355.1 of Pseudomonas sp. LM13. Lineage (NCBI taxonomy): Bacteria > Pseudomonadati > Pseudomonadota > Gammaproteobacteria > Pseudomonadales > Pseudomonadaceae > Pseudomonas > Pseudomonas sp. LM13. The sequence continues at coordinate 61,862 of NZ_JACBXH010000011.1, read as the reverse complement.
TGCGACTGATGCCTGTGCGAACCAGATCGTGGTCATCGACCACCAGCACCCTAATCAAGCAGACACCTCATTGACCGAATTGAAAGCTGGCTGGCTGCTCGCTTTTTCAGGAGCGCACTCTATCAAAAAAATCATCGACCTGGCCGATCACGACGCAGGTAACTGATCGAGATCATAAGTCCGGGGCGCCAACCGACGAACTGCATGCTGAACGCCGATGGACGGCCAAAGTCACAAAGCTGATGGCCTTTTCCGCGGATATCTCATGCTCACCCTGATCGCCGCACTGGTGCTGACAGCCACCCATATGCTGGCCGGAAGGCTGAGCAAACTACATCAGTTGCCGCGCAGCCGCTGGCTGTCCGCAGCCGGTGGCGTCGCCGTCGCCTATGTCTTCGTGCACCTGCTCCCCGAACTGGCCGACGGGCAGAGGGTGATGGAGGATAGCGGGTTTCACCCGTTGCGCTACCTTGAGCACCACGCCTATCTGCTGGCGCTAGGCGGCCTGGTCTGCTTCTACGGACTCGAGCGGCTGATCAAGCAGCACCGCGACGAGCGGCCTGACGGCGCACCTTCCCACGCGGGCGTGTTCTGGCTGCACATAGGTGCCTTCGCCGGCTACAACGCACTGATCGGGAATATCCTCGCCAACCGTGATCCTGGCCAGATACTGGAACTGGTCTGGTACACCGTGGCCATGGCGCTGCACTTCATGGTCAACGATGTGGCCCTTCAGCATGACCACCAGGATCTGTTCGCTCGACGCGGCCGCTGGATCCTGGCGGGGTCAACGCTGATCGGCTGGGCGGTCGGCTCGGTCATCGAACTCTCGGAGCTGGGTGTGTCGGCCCTAACCGCCTTCATTGCCGGCGCGATCGTCCTTAACGTTCTGAAGGAGGAACTGCCGACGGAAAGGAACAGCCGATTCGGTGCTTTTCTGCTCGGGTCGCTCGGCTACTCCTTTCTTCTGTTGCTGATGCAGCCGAGCCAGTAGTCATCACCTCGCTCTGCGCATCAAGCGGTAGGCGGCCGGGATCACGAAGAGCGACAGCAGCGGCGCACTCAGCATGCCGCCAACCATCGGCGCCGCGATGCGGCTCATGACTTCGCTGCCGGTGCCCGCCCCCAGCAGGATCGGCAACAGGCCGGCGACAATCACTGCCACGGTCATCGCCTTCGGGCGTACCCGCTGCACTGCGCCTTCGCGGATTGCATCGCGCAGCGCGGCCTCGCCGCTCAGCCCGTCGCGCTGGGCTTTCAGGGCGAGGGCTTAGCCGAGCCGACTCCCGCTAAAACTTGATCCAGATCGTGTCAGCCCGAATCCTGTTCACCATTGTCGTTGGCTGCGAGCAGATGACTGAGCACCGAACGCATCTTGCCGGGTTTGACCGGCTTGTTCAGCACAGGCACGCCGCAGCCCTGCAGTTGCTGGCGGCATTGGTCGCTGCGATCGGCAGTGATCATCACCGCCGGCAGCGCCTGGTTGAAGCGTCCTCGCACCGCGAGCACGACATCCCAGCCAGTCAGCCCGTGATCCAGATGGTAATCGGCGAGGATCGCATCCGGCGCGACGCCATCCAGCGCCGCCATTGCGCTTTGCTCGTCGGTGGCTGTCAGCACCGTACAGCCCCATTGTTCAAGCAAGGCAGCCATGCTCAACAGGATGCTTTCCTCGTTGTCGATCACCAGCAGCCGGCGCCCTGGCAACGGGTCGCCCAGCTGCGGCACGATCGCCGGGGCCGCAACCCTTTCGCGGGGCATCGCTTCGGCCAGCGGCACATCGATACTGAACACCGAGCCACGCCCCGGCATCGAGCGCACCAGCACCTGGTAACCGAGCATGCTGGCGATACGGTCGACAATGGCCAATCCCAGCCCTACGCCACTGCGTTTCGCGGATCGACCAATCCCGAGCTGATTGAATTCGAGAAAAATCGCCTGCAGCTCCTCCTCTGGAATGCCCCGTCCGGTATCCCAGACCTCGATACGCAGCGCCCCGGCGCGCATACGCGCGCCAACCAGTACCGCACCCTGATCGGTATAGCGGCAGGCATTGCTGAGGAAATTCCGCAGGATCCGAGTCAGCAGGCGGAAATCGGTCTTGATCGCGATCCGCGGGATGTAGTGTTTCAACTGCAAGCCCGCGGCAGCAGCGACCGACTGGAACTCCGACACCAGCGGCAGCAGCACCTCGTCCAGCGCATAGATATCGATGTCCGGTTTGATCGCGGCCTGATCGAGCTTGGAAATGTCGAGCAGATCGGTCAGCAGGTCTTCGGCGCCTTCCAGGGCCTGGTGGGCACGCTCGACCAGATGCAGCTCGTTCTGCGGCAGTTGGCGTTCACGCAGGGTTGAGATGAGCAGGCGTGCGGCGTTGAGCGGCTGCAGCAGATCGTGGCTGGCTGCAGCGAGGGACTTGTCCTTGCTCAGGTTGGCGGCTTCCGCCGCATCGCGGGCCTCACGCAATTCACAGGTGCGCTCGGCGACGCGCTGCTCGAGCTCTTCGTTGAGCTGCAGCAGACGCAATTGCGCCAGCTTGCGCTCGGTCACGTCGGCGACGAAGCCTTCCACCAGACCGTCTTCGTCCGGCTTGAGCAGCAGGTTCATGATCACGTAGATGGCGCTGCCGTCCTTGCGGCGCAGGCGCGTCTCGTAGCCAAACAGGCCATGTTGCTGGCTCAGGGTATGGCGGATCTGCCGCAGCTCCTCTTCACCACCGATGAACAGGTGATGGGACAGATCGGTCAGCGCCCAAAGCGCCTCTTCCGGGGTTTCGTAATTGAGCATGCGCGCCAAGGCAGGATTGGCAGCTCGAATGCCTTCATGGAGGCTGGCCTGAAAGATGCCATGCACGGCGTGCTCGAACAGCCATTTGTAGCGATTGCGCTCGCCCTCCAGCTCTTCCAGGCGTGCCACCAGTTCCGGGTAGTGACTCTTGCGTGCGGAGTGGCTGCCGAACCCGAGCAGTTGCGCCAGGGCCTGATGCTGATCATCAGAGGGCTTCGGCATAGACGACCTCGACGTCCCGCTGCGTCGACGAGCGTGGATTAGTCAGGATGCAGGGATCCTGCATCGCATGTTGCGAGAGGAACGGGATATCAGAAAGGTTAACGCCGTGCAGGCTCAGCGTTTCGCGGAAGCCGATCTGCTGCTTGAGATCGATCAGGTGCTGCACCAGCCGCTCACGAACCTGGCGGTGGTTCAGCCCGCGCGAATCGATGCCCAGGGTTTCGGCGACCTTGCGGTAGCGGTCCGGCGAGGCGTCGTAATTGAATGCGACGACATGTTCGACCAGCACGGCATTGCAGACGCCATGGGGCAGATCGAGATAGCCACCGAGGCTGTGGGACATGGCATGCACCGCGCCGAGAATCGCGTTGGAGAACGCCAGCCCGGCCTGCATACTGCCGAGCATGATCTGCTCGCGCAGCGCGATATCCGCCGGATTGGCGATCATCTGCGCAAGATTGCCGTTGATCAGGCGCATGGCTTCCAGCGCGTGCGGGTCGGTCAGCGGCCCATGGCCAGTCGACACGAACGCCTCGATGGCGTGCACCAGCGCATCGATGCCGGTACAGGCGGAGAGAAACGGGTCCATGCTCAGCGTGGTTTCCGGGTCGATCAGCGAAACATCCGGCACGGCTGCTTTGCTGACGATGGAGAACTTCATCCGCTCCTGTTGGTTGGAGATGATCACGAACTGCGACACGTCAGCCGATGTGCCGGCGGTGGTCGGGATCAGGATCAGTGGTGGACTGGGCACACGCAGCGTATCCACCCCTTCGAACTCGTTGATATGACGCCCGTGCGCCGCAACGATACCAATGCCCTTGGCACAGTCCATCGGACTGCCCCCGCCTACCGCGACGATCACGTTGCAGCCTTCGCTGCTATACAGCTCGGCGCCGAGCATCACCTCTTCGCAACGGGGATTGGGCGAAACATCAGTGAACAGGCAGTGTTCGATGTTCTGCCGGTCGAGGCTCGCCAGCACGTCAGCCACCCAGCCCGCCTTCACGACGCCGGGGTCGGATACCACCAGCACCTTTCGCGCGCCGAAGTTGGCCGCACAGGTGGCGACACTGTGGCGACAGCCGGCACCGAAGATGATTTCTGGAGAGACGAACTTGCGCTGGAGGCTGATATTCGGGCTCATGACTGCGGCCTTTTTTATTTTTTGTAACAACGAGCGCAAGCCTACTGCATTGCTCAAGTAAAGCAATGCACCTAATGGCTGCCTGCCATCCGGCCGGCGGAAAGCTCTACAGCAGCCCACGATAGAAGCGCAGTTCACGCTCCAGCGCATCGGCCAGATTATTGGCCTGGCGAAAGCCATGTCGCTCGTTCGGGTAGAGCCGGTACTCCACCTCGATACCTCGCCCGCGCAGCGCCGCCACCATGGTTTCGGTCTGCTCGGGCAGTACCACCGCATCCTGCGCACCCTGCAGGAAGAGTATCGGTGCAGCGATGCGCTCGGCGTTATGCAGCGGCGCGCGCTCGCGAAAGCGCTCCGGCACCCGCAGCGGATCACCTATTAGCCAGTCCAGATAATCGCCTTCGAACTTGTGCGTCACCCGACGCAACGCCAATGGATCGCTGACGCCGTAAAGGCTGGCGCCGCCGCGAAACAAATCGGTGGCTACCAGCGCGCTGAGGGCGGTGTAGCCACCCGCACTGGAGCCGCGAATGAACACCCGCTGCGGATCGACCGCACCTTGCTCTACCAGCGCTCGTACTGCCTGGCAGGCGTCCTCCACATCCACCACGCCCCATTGCTCGTGCAGGCATTGCCGGTAAGCGCGACCGAAACCACTGCTGCCGCGGTAGTTGACGTCCACCACGGCAAAGCCGCGCTGCGTCCAGAACTGGATGCGCGGATCGAAGACGGGGTAGCACGCCGACGTCGGACCGCCGTGGATGAACACCACCAGAGGTGGCGACGTTCCGGCTTCGCCCCGGCAGTTCACATTGCGCGGCGCGTAGAAAAACGCATGGGCGGTTTCGCCGGTGCCGGTTGGAAAGCGCATGGGCTGCGGATAGGAGACCTGCGCCCCGGCCAACGGCATCCCACCGCCGGCGAGGATCTGCGCCATGCCGCTGGCCCGCTCGATGGCCAGCACCGCAGGCGTGCGCTGCGCTGCGCCAGCGATACAGAACACATGGGTGGCGTCGGCGGCCAACTGGCGGCAGCGGCTGTACGCACCGGCTAGCTGTCGCTGGCGGCCTTCGGCGACGTGTTCGAACAGCAACCCGTAGCCATCGACCATATGGGTCAACAGCAGGCCGCCATCGGCCAGCGGCAGATAGCTGCTGGTACCCAGCTGCCAGGGCGCAGGTGCGCAGTCGAAAACCCGTGCGGACTCCGGTTTCGTCGCGATCAGCGGATGCAAGGCCCAACCATCCTCGCTCTCGGCCCAGGGTTGCCAGTAGCCCAGCCGATCACTGAGGCACATCAGCCGGCCATCTTCGGCGAAGCGCGGTTGCTGCAGTGATTCGCCACCCGCCTCACCGGCCAGGCATCGCACCGCCCCCCAGACCCCGTCCGGCTGGCGCTCGGCGATGCACAGGCGCGTTGAGGTCCAGGGTTGCTCAGGGCGATCCCACTCGATCCAGGCGAGGCGGCGCCCATCAGGATCAAGCGTGGGTGACGCGTAGAAGCCAGCCCCTTCGACGAGGAGTCGACGTGTGCCATCGGCGATGGCAATGCTCACCAGCCGATGCACCACGCCATCGCCTTCGCGCGACTCTTCCAAGGCGACGATGGCGTTCCCATGGCGGTCGTACTGCAGGTCGCCATAGCGGCAGTCGGGACGCGCAGTCAGCGCCGACGGCAGAGGCTGACCTTCGCTCAGCGTTTGCAGGTAGATCTGCTGGTCCGCTTCGTTGACGAAAGCAAGGCCCTGCCCGGTCAGGCAGAACGCGCCACCGCCGTATTCATAGACGCGGCTGCGGACCGAATACCCTGCCGGCGTCAGGCAGCGCGCATGGCCGGCCCGCCAGACCCACAGGCTGCAGCGCCCTTCGGCGGGGTCGTACTCGATCCAGAACAACCCACCCTGCCCGGCCCGCAGCTCGGCGAAATCCCGGCTGGCGGCCGCGGCGGCCTCGGCGCTCCAGTCGCTGGGCCAGAAACCATACGGCAGGTGCGCGAGTTCCGTACCTTGCGGGGTAGCTCCGGGTGCCGTCATGCCTTGAGGATCAAGCGGGAGGCCTTTTCGTTGCGATGCTGCAGCTGGTCGAGGCCGAGGGCGCCATGCTCGGCCTGCTCCCGAGCAGCGAGAATGGTGCCGTGATGCGCCGACTTGCTACACACCGGGTCGGCGTTCGCGGCATCGCCCGTGAGCATGAAGGCCTGGCAGCGGCAGCCACCGAAGTCGCGCTCCTTCTCGTCGCAGCTGCGGCAGGGTTCGGGCATCCAATCGTAACCGCGAAACTTGTTGAAGCCGAACGAGTGTCGCCAGATGTGCTCGATGCTGTGCTCGCGCACATTGGGAAATTCCACCGGCAATTGCCGTGCACTGTGACAGGGCAGCGCCGTACCGTCCGGGGTGATGTCGAGGAACAGGTTGCCCCAGCCGTTCATGCAGGCCTTCGGCCGTTCTTCGTAGTAATCGGGCGTCACGAAGATCAGCTTGCACGGATGGTTTTCCGCGGCGAGCTTGTCGCGCCACTCGTTGGTGATGCGCTCGGCACGTACCAGCTGTTCCTTGCTCGGCAGCAGCCCGGCACGGTTCAGCTCGGCCCAGCCATAGAACTGGCAGGTGGCAAGCTCAACGAAATCCGCTTCGAGTTCGATGCACAGACGGATGATCTGGTCGATGTTGTCGATGTTGTGCCGATGGGTGACGAAGTTGAGCACCATCGGATAGCCATGCTTCTTCACCGCACGGGCCATTTCCAGCTTGTGAGCGAAAGCCTTCTGCGAACCGGCGAGCAGGTTGTTCACTTCCTCGTCGGCAGCCTGGAAACTGATCTGGATATGGTCCAGGCCGGCCTCGGCGAAGCTGGCGATCTTCTCTTCGGTGAGGCCGATGCCGGAGGTGATCAGGTTCGTGTAATAGCCGAGTCCCCGTGCCGCCTCGATCAGCTCGGCCAGGTCCTGGCGCACCAATGGTTCGCCGCCGGAAAAACCCAGCTGGGCCGCGCCCATCTCGCGTGCCTGGCGGAACACCTCGATCCACTCGGCGGTGCTCAGTTCTTCATGACTACGGGCGAAGTCCAGCGGATTGGAGCAGTACGGACACTGCAACGGGCAACGATAGGTCAGCTCCGCCAGCAGCCAGAGCGGCGGGCCGGGCTCGTAGCCGGGTTTAGCGAAGCTCGATCCAGAACCGTTCAACGGCAACCTCCAGGAACGCAACGATATCTTCTTGAATCCCTTCGGCCTCGGGATAGCGAGCCTGCAGATCGGCAACGATCGCACCGACGCTACGCGTCCCGTCCACTTCGGTCAGCACCGCCGCAGCGCTCTCGTTGAGCTTGATCATGCCTTCCGGGTAGAGCAGCACATGGCAGTTCTGCGCGGGCTCCCACTGGAAGCGGAAACCACGACGCAACGCTGGAATCTGGGTCAGTTGAATATCGCTCATCATCATTGTCTCGCCAGTGGGCAGGTTGCTGCCTGGCCACGTGGTCATGGTCGTCAGGCGGTCCACTCTACAGGGGCCGGATGCCTCATGGGTGGGCAGGATCTGCCCACGGAACGCGTGCCTACAGGCTGACGCCCTTGTGCCAGATACGCTCGCGGGTCACGGTGTGGTACGGCGGGCGATCCAGTTCGTAGGCCATGCTCATGGCGTCGAGCATGCTCCAGAGCACGTCGAGTTTGAACTGCAGGATCTCCAGCATACGCTCCTGCGCCTCGCGGGTGCGGTAGTGCTCCAGGGTGATCCGCAGACCGTGCTCGACATCGCGGCGGGCTTCCTTCAGGCGCTTGCGGAAGTAGTCGTAGCCGGAGGCATCGATCCAAGGATAGTGCTGCGGCCAGCTATCGAGGCGCGACTGGTGGATCGTCGGGGCGAAGAGCTCGGTCAGCGAGCTGCTGGCGGCCTCCTGCCAGCTGGCGCGACGGGCGAAGTTGACGTAGGCATCCACGGCGAACCTCACACCTGGCAGCACCAGTTCCTGCGACAGGACCTGCTCGCGATCCAGGCCGACGGATTCGGCGAGTCGCAACCAGGCTTCGATACCTCCCTCTTCCCCCGGCGCGCCGTCGTGATCGATGATGCGCTGGATCCACTCCCGACGGGTGTCGCGATCCGGGCAGTTGGCCATGATCGCCGCATCCTTCACCGGAATGCAGACCTGATAGTAGAAACGGTTGGCGACCCAGCCCTGAATCTGCTCGCGTGTCGCCTGCCCGGCGTACATGGCCCGGTGGAACGGGTGATGGATATGGTAGTACTCGCCCTTGGCGCGCAGCGCCTGTTCGAATTCCGCGGGGCTCATGGCTGGCAGGATCATGGCAGTGTCTTTCCTTTTCTTATCGTTCCGATGTTCGTATCGCAGCACCAGGCGGCTGAAGGCCGCGATTCGGGTGCTATAGCTCGATGTTCATGCCATCGAAGGACACTTCGATTCCATGCTCGCCGAGGATTTCGCGTTCGACGGAATCTTCATCGAGGATCGGATTGGTGTTGTTGATGTGGATGAGGATCTTGCGAACCGCGGGCATGCCGTCGAGCACCTCGATCATGCCCCCTGGGCCGCTCTGCTGCAGGTGTCCCATCTCGCTGCCGAGCTTGGTGCCGACCTCGCGCACGAGCATTTCGTCATCACGCCACAGAGTGCCGTCGACCAGCAGGCAATCCGCCTGGCGCATGGTTTCCAGCAGTTCGTCGCTGACCTTGCCCAGCCCCGGCGCATAGAACAACGTGCCACCGGTTTTGCGGTCCTCGATCAGCAGGCCGATGTTGTCACCGGGATGCGGGTCATTGCGGTGGGGCGAATATGGCGGCGCGGAGCTGCGCAACGGAATCGGCGTGATGTGCAGGTTCGGGCAACAGGGAATGGTGAAGCTGCCGGTCAGGGCGATGGGGTTCCATTTCAAGCCGCCGTTCCAGTGTTCGAGCATGTTGAACAGCGGGAACCCGGTGGTCAGATCCTGATGGACCATCTCGGTACACCAGACCTCATGCGGGCAGCCCTCACGCAGGGTCAGCAGGCCGGTGGTGTGATCGATCTGGCTGTCCAGCAGAACGATGGCACCGATGGCGGTATCGCGTGGCGCACGGGCCGGCTGCAGCGTCGGGAACGACTCCAGCTGAGCGCGGATGTCCGGCGAGGCATTACACAGAATCCAGTCGACACCGTTATCACTGATGGCGATCGACGACTGGGTACGCGCCTTCGCATTGAGCGTGCCGGCGCGCAGGCCGGCGCAGTTGGCGCAATTGCAGTTCCACTGAGGGAAGCCGCCGCCCGCGGCGGAACCCAGGATCCTTACGAGCATAGGGCAGCTCCAGAAAGACGAAGCCCCGGCATGGCCGGGGCATGACCAATCAACGATTGGCGAAATACATGGTTACTTCGAAGCCAATGCGCAGGTCGGTGAAGGCGGGTTTGGTCCACATGGGGTCGATCCTCTTCTTGTATGCCGGACGATTCCGGCAACCTCATTAAGCACCCGGTTCGGCATGAGCAGAATGGTACTTTGGAAGGAGACCGCAGCCTGCCTTGGTAGGGCCGGCTGCATGCCTCCGGTGCATTGCACAGTCAAGCACATGCTATTGGCGCACGCTGGCCGGGCGATCATTGGCATTGCGCCAGGCCAGCTCGTTGGTCAGCGTGGCCATGGGCTGGAACATCGCCTGATCGAACTCGGCCAGCCCGGCGCCGGCCTGGATGCGCCGCGGCCAGTCGTGGTTGGCCAGCGCCGCCTTGCCGATCGCCACCAGGTCCATGGCACCCTGCTCGAGCAGCGTCCCGGCCTGCTCACCGGTACGGATGCCGCCGTTGCCGATCAGCGGGATCGGCACGCTAGCGCGGGCGATCGCCGCCAGGCTCGGCCCTTCGCCGAAGGCCGGCTGGGTGATGTCGAACTCGGTGACGTGCAGGTAGTCCAGCCCGGCGTTGGCCAACGTGGCGAAGCGGATCCTGGCCTCCTCCACGCCGCCGTCCCACTTCAGCCGGCCGTTGGTCACCATGCCCTGGGACAGCCGCATGCCGACGATGAAATCCTCGCCCAGCGCCTGGCGCACCGCGCGCAGCACCGCCAGCGGCAGCGCCAGGCGGGCCTTGAAGTCGCCGCCCCAGCGGTCGCTGCGCTGGTTGAACTCGGCACTGAGGAACTCGTGCAGCAGGTAGCCATTGGCCGCGTGCAGCTCGACCCCATCGAACCCCGCCTCGCGGGCATGCAGGGCCGAACGGACGAAGCCGTCGACAGCCTGGCCGATCTCCTCCTCGTTCATTTCCGCCGGCGTGGCATAGGGCCCCTCGCCACCATAGAAGGCCAGTTGCTGGCCGCCGGGCTGCACGGCCGAGGGCGCGACGTGCCGGGCATGGTGGGCGTTGCCCTGGGTCTGCGCACCGCCGTGCATGAGCTGGGCGATAAATGCCGCGCCAGCGGCATGCACGGCCTCGACCACCGGCTTCCAGCTGTCGCGCTGCCGCTCGGTGGCCAGGCCGGGCTGGTTGAAGTAGCCCTGGCTGTACTCGGTGTCGGTGTAGGTGCCTTCGCTGATCAGCAGGGCGAAGCCGCCCTCGGCGAAGGACTGGTAATAGTCGCGCATCAGCTCGTTGGCCAGGCCGTCCGGCTCGGCGCTGACGCGGGTCATGGGTGCGACCACGGCGCGGTTGCGCAGGGTCAGGTGCTTGAGTTGGAAGGTGTCGAATAGGCGGGGCATGCGCCGCTCTCCTGCAGTTGCACATGCAGCTTCAGAGGCGCGAGGGGGACTGCGAGTTCGCCGCGGACGATGACCGGGCAAAAAAGAACGCGGCCGAAGCCGCGTCGCAATAAGGCTGCCGGGTGCACGGGAGGGAGGCCTGCGGCAGCCTTGCACCTGTTGGTGCCTTGCAAAGACCGGCGCGCTGGAGCGGACGCGCCGGGGCCGTTCAGATCAGAAGAAGCCCAGCGGGTTGATGTCGTAGCTGACCAGCAGGTTCTTGGTCTGCTGATAGTGGTCGAGCATCATCTTGTGGGTTTCACGGCCGACCCCGGACTTCTTGTAGCCACCGAAGGCGGCGTGAGCCGGGTACAGGTGGTAGCAGTTGGTCCAGACGCGACCGGCCTTGATGCCGCGACCCATGCGGTAGGCACAGTTGATGTCGCGGGTCCAGACGCCGGCACCCAGGCCGAACTCGGTGTCGTTGGCGATGGCCAGCGCTTCGGCCTCGTCCTTGAAGGTGGTCACGCCTACCACCGGCCCGAAGATCTCTTCCTGGAACACGCGCATGTCGTTGGTGCCCTTGATCAGGGTCGGCTGCACGTAGTAACCGGTGGACAGGCTGCCTTCGAGCTTCTCGGCGGCGCCGCCGGTGAGGATCTGCGCACCTTCCTGCTTGGCCACGTCCATGTAGGAGAGGATCTTGTCGAACTGCTGCTCGGACGCCTGGGCGCCGACCATGGTGTCGGTATCCAGCGGGTTGCCGCGCTTGATGGCCTTGATCTTCTTCATCACCACTTCCATGAAGGGCTCGTAGATCGATTCCTGGATCAGTGCGCGCGACGGGCAGGTGCAGACTTCGCCCTGGTTGAGAAAGGCCAGCACCAGGCCTTCGGCGGCCTTCTCGATGAAGGCAGGCTCGGCGTTCATGATGTCTTCGAAGAAGATGTTCGGCGACTTGCCGCCCAGCTCCACGGTGCTCGGAATGATGTTCTCGGCAGCGCAACGCATGATGTGCGAGCCAACCGGAGTCGAGCCAGTGAAAGCGATCTTGGCGATACGGGTGCTGGTGGCCAGCGCCTGACCCGCTTCACGACCGAAGCCCTGGACGATGTTCAGTACGCCGGCAGGCAGCAGATCCTGGATGGCTTCGGCGAAGACCATGATCGACAGCGGGGTCTGCTCGGCCGGCTTGAGCACGATGCAGTTACCGGCAGCCAGAGCAGGCGCCAGTTTCCAGGCCGCCATCATCAGCGGGTAGTTCCACGGAATGATCTGGCCGACCACGCCCAGCGGCTCGTGGAAGTGGTAAGCAGCGGTGTGCTCGTTGATTTCGGCGGCGCTGCCTTCCTGTGCGCGGATGCAGCCGGCGAAGTAGCGGAAGTGATCGGCGGCCAGCGGTACGTCGGCGTTCAGGGTCTCGCGCACGGCCTTGCCATTGTCCCAGGTCTCGGCGATGGCCAGCTGCTCGAGGTTGGCTTCGATGCGATCGGCGATCTTGAGCAGGATGAGGGCGCGGTCCTGAACCGAGGTCTTGCCCCAGGCATCGGCGGCGGCGTGGGCGGCGTCTAGCGCCTTCTCGATGTCCTCGGCACCCGAGCGCGGGAATTCGGCGATGACTTCACCGTTGACCGGCGAGGTGTTGACGAAATACTCGCCCTTGACCGGCGGGACGAACTCACCGCCGATGTAGTTGCCGTAACGCGGCTTGAAGGAAATGACGGCGCCTGGAGTACCGGGTTGGGCGTAGATCATGTTGGGCCTCTCTCTTCTGCTTGTGGAGCCTGCGCCAGACACGGCTCAGGACATGGACCGATCTTAGGCAGTGGGGTCTTCGCTCCGGTATGCACCCATGGTAGCGGAGGGCTCCTCATTTGGTAGTAGATGGCAAGGCGCAGAGGCAGCGTTGATGGCGGTTTGCGATTGGTTCGGGCAGGCCGAAGCGGGAGAAAAAAGCCGAGCAGAATAGGCCTTGAATAGCACCTTAAAAATGACGCCGAACAAGGACACCGACCCACAGCGCAAATTCTCCCGCAACGCAAGAAAAGCGCGACCAAAAGCCGGCAAAACCAACCCCAAAGTCTTATTAGTCGCCGTGGCAAAGCGCCTTAGCTTCGGGGTGCGACATTGCTTTTCCTGACACCAACCAATGAGGAGATACGCCATGCAGTGGATCAATCCGGACTTCTGCGACCTGCGTCTGGGCTTCGAAGTCACTGCGTACGTCTACGTACGCTGAGCCCCTGACCGGCGTGATCGCACATGGCTTCACGCCGGTCGAGCGAGGATGGACATGATTACAACGACAAAAATTTTGCCCGCCAGCTGTTACGAGATCCGCCCGCCTTTCCTCTTTCGCTGGGAAGACTCACAGCATGCCCACGTGCTGCTGTACCCCGAAGGCATCGTCAAGCTGAACGCCACCGGCGGCGAGATTCTGCAGCGCTGCGATGGCAAGACCAGCGTCGCCGAGCTGATCGACCAGCTGGCCCTCAGCTACAACGCATCCGACGCCGACACGATTCGCAACGGCGTCCTGAACTTCCTGGAGGTGTCCCATGGCAAGGGCTGGATCCGAGTTAAGGCTTGACGGCAGCGGCAACCCGGTCTGGCTGCTACTGGAGCTGACCTACCAATGCCCGTTGCAGTGCGTGTTCTGCAGTAATCCACGCAACTTTGCCGATTACCGTCAGGATGAGTTGAGCACCGCCGAGTGGATCGACGTGATGGCCCAGGCCCGCGCCATGGGTGCGATGCAGATCGGCTTCTCTGGCGGCGAGCCCACGCTGCGCAAGGACCTCGAAACGTTGGTCGCCGAGGCTGACCGCATGGGCTACTACACCAACCTGATCACTTCCGGCATTGGACTGACCGAGGCGCGCCTACGCGCCCTGAAGGATGCCGGACTACGCCACATCCAGCTCGGTTTCCAGTCCACCGACCGTGACGTGGCACGTCAGCTGGCCGGCGTCGATGTCTTGGAGCGCAAGCTCGGCATGGCACGCCTGATCAAGTCAATGGACTTTCCCATGGTGCTCAACGTACCGATCACCCGGCAGAACATCGCTCAGGTGCCGGACATCATCGAGTTCGCCGTCGAACTGGGAGTCGAGTACCTCGAGCTGGCGAACGTGCAGTACTACAACTGGGCGCTGCTCAACCGCGACGCGCTGATGCCGACCCATGCCGAACTGCAGAAAGCCGAAGATGAGGTGCGCAAGGCACGCAAGCGGTTCGGTGATCGCCTGACCATCTTCTTCGTCATCCCTGACTATTACGAAGGTCGTCCCAAGGCCTGCATGAACGGCTGGGGCGCCATTCACGTCACCATCGCGCCAAACGGCAACGTGCTGCCCTGCTCCCAGGCCAGCAACTTCAAAGACCTCACCTTCCCCAACGTGCGGCAGCAACGGCTGGAGCAGATCTGGCACGACTCGCCGGTATTCAACCTCTACCGTGGCGACACCTGGATGCCCGAACCCTGCCGCAGCTGTGATGACAAGGAGAAGGATTTCGGCGGCTGCCGTTGTCAGGCGCTGCTGTTGACCGGCAACGGCGCCAACACCGATCCGGCCTGCAATAAATCCCCGCATCATCATCTGATTCGCCAGGCCGTAGACCTCGCGCAAGACGCCGCGCGCCCGCAAGGCACGCTGATCGCCCGACAGGCCAGCCAGGGAGTCGATTATGAAGCTGCCTCATGATTCCTTTGCCGGGACCATAAGCGCCGGGCTTTCACTGACCCTCGGTTGCTATTTGCTGCTGCGTTACTGGCTGGTGGGCTGAGCCATGCAACTGCCTGTTATCGACGTGCTGGCACGCTATGCCCACCTGCTGTTCGCCCTGGTCTGGATTGGTCATAACTACGCCAACTTCATCCAGAACCCCCGCTTCGTACCGCTGCAGAACGGCATCGACACCGCCACGCTGAATCGCGATCTGGAAGTGCGAATGAAGCGAGAGCACGGCATTTTCCGCTATGCGTCTGTGGTGGTGTGGCTGTCCGGGATGGCCATGCTCTGGCAACGCGGCTGGCTTGCCGATGCATTGCTACTGCAAGGGCCGCTTGCTGTGATCGGTCTTGGCGCCTGGATCGGCACGTTGATGCTGCTCAACCTCTGGCTGGTGCTGTGGCCGCATCAGAAGAAGCTGCTGGGCTTCGTTCCGGCGACGCTCGAGGAGCGCGTGCGCTGCTCACGCATCACCTTTCTCTCGTCACGCAGCAATACCATCCTGTCTTTCCCGTTGTTGTTCCTGATGGCGGCTGGTGGCCATGGCCTGCATCTCTTCTGAGCGGCCCGAGCGCTACAACTTCGCCGCAGGGCCGGCGATGCTTCCGGCCGAGGTGTTGGCGCAGATCCGCGAGGAGCTGCCGAGCTGGGGCGACACCGGCTTTTCGATACTCGAGCAGCCCTTTACCGGGCCGCTCTTCAAGCGACTCATGGCAGAAGTGGAAGATGATCTGCGCGGGCTGCTGCGGATTCCCAACGGTTATCACGTACTGTTTCTGCAGGGCGGAGCCAGTGCGCAGTTCGGCCTGCTGCCGCTCAACCTGTTGCAACCTGGGCAGCACGCCGCCTACGTGGAGAGCGGGTACTGGGCCGGCAAGGCAATTCGTGAAGCCCGTCGCAACGCCGAGGTGAGCGTCATTGCCAGCGGTGCGGATCAGGCTTTTACCGCCATCCCGGCGTTTGATCACTGGCGGCTCGCCCCTGGAGCCGGGTACTGCCACATCACCAGCAACGAGACCGGCAACGGACTGCAGATGCAGGAGTTCCCTCGCCTAGCCGTGCCACTGGTGGCCGATATGACCTCCGATTTCCTGACCCGTCCGATTCCAGTCGAACGCTTCGGGCTGATCTATGCCAGCGCACAGAAGAATCTGGGCGTGTCCGGCTTATGCGTCGTCATCGTGCGCGACGATCTGCTGCATGTGCCGTCCAAGGGGCTCCCCAACGTTTTCAGCTACGCCATGCAGGCAGAGCATCGGAGTCGTCTGAACACACCTCCGACGTTCGCCCTTTATGTGACCGGCTTGATGCTGCGCTGGATCAGGCGTAACGGCGGGCTTGAGGCGATGGCGGCAGCGGCACGAAGCCGAAGCCGGTTGCTATATGAATACATAGACGGCAGCCGCCTCTTCAAATGCTTGCAGCGTCGCCAGGATCGCTCGGCGATCAACGTCTGTTTCCAGCTTGCTGATACGGCGCTTGTCGAAACCTTCCTACAGGACGCAGCGCAGAACGGTCTCGCCAATCTGGCTGGACATTCCGCCGTCGGCGGTGTGCGGGCCAGCCTTTATAACGCCATGCCAGTGGCAGGGGTCCGGCGGCTGGTTTCGTTCATGACAGCATTCGAGCGGCAGCATGGATAGCGACATACGCTGGGGAATGCTCGGCCGCAGGGCACTGCAGCGTCTTGCGCTAGGTATCACCAGCGCTGCCTGCAGCGTTACCCGGGGCGACCTCACACAGCCGGTCGCGGCAATGGGACTGAGCTTCCGCTCTCCTCTTGGAATCGCTGCCGGTTTTGATCGAAACGGACGTCTGGCACGGCGCGTCGCCACCCTGGGTTTCGGCTTCACCGAGATCGGCAGCCTGACGGCAGCGCAAACCAATGACCTCGGCGACATTCCGCAAGGCCCTGCGCTACTAGGGATCAACCTGACACTGGATGCGAGAAACTCATCGGCCGAATGCCGTGGCCAGCTGCGGAATGCGTGGCGGCAGGCCGACTACCTGATGCTCAATCTGATTGGCCCAGCAAGCGCACCGCTGCTGCATCAACCCGCACGGCTGCGGGGGCTGCTCGTTGCGCTGCGCGAGGAACAGCAAGTGCTGAATCATTCAGCCGGCCGCCACGTACCACTGGCGGTGAAACTGCGTTGTCTGCCCGGACAGATTCCCTTCTCTTTGACGGGCTTGCTGTTGGAGCTGAGCTATGACGGCGTACTGGCGGCTCATGATCCGGGGCCGCCAGCCACACGACAGCGCTACGACGCCTGGCGCAACGAGCATCAACAGGCGCTTGCCTGCGAACAGATCGAACAGTTGCATCGATTCTGCGGCAACGACATAGCGCTGATGTCGGTTGGTGGAATCCAGACCGCGGAGCACCTGGCGGCGCGCCTGCAGGCGGGTGCCCGTCTTGTTCAGATTCACGCTGCGCTTTTGCGTCAGGGCCCCTGGGTAGCGCGGCGCCTTCTGCGTTGAGGTCAGAAAAGAAAACGCCCCGAATGGTTCGGGGCGTTGTCGCATCGGCTCAGGCTGTCATGGCTGTCAGAAGCGTTCGATTTCCGCTTGGGCCTGTAGCTTCTGGCGGAACGCAGCGAAATCCTGCTGTCCCATCCGGGAGGCGAGGAAACGCCGGAAATTCAGCTTCTCCTCGTCGGACAACGAGGCTTCAGGCTCGTTGACGCCATTGAGCCGCACCACGGCATAGTCGCCATTGCTCAAGGCGACACCTGCGTAACTCGGTTTGCCCTGCTCTGCCGGGCGAGGCATGCGGAACACCTGCTGCAGCAGTGCCGGTGCAACGCCCTCCTGGTTCCGGCCAGCCGCCTCGATCGTCTGCCATTGGCCATCAGTCTGCTTGCCATCGCGCAGATCGGCCAGCAGCCGCTCGCCCTTCTCGCGGGCGCGCTCGGCAGCCAGACTCTGCTGCAGCTGCTCGACGATATCGTCACGTACATCGGCAAGCGGAATGGCTGCCGGCTGCAGATGCTTTTTCACACGCAGAGCGATGGATGTGTCAGGGTCAAGTTCGATGACGCTACTGTTGGCCCCATCGACCAGCACTTCGTCGCTGAATGCAGCCTGGACAACCTGGCGATTGGCAGCGATGCCTTGTCCACCGTCACGCCCGAACGGCTCGGTGGTCTGCACCATCAAACCGAGTTCCTGCGCAGGCTGAGCAAGATCGGATGCTTCGAACGCAGAGTCTTCCAGTTGCTTGCTGACTTCGACGAAACGTTGTTCGACCTGCTGCGCCTTGAGCTCGCGAACCAGCTCGGGCCGCATGCTCTCGAGGGAAGGCACTTCCGGCGACTGAACACCGAGCAGCTTGATAATATGCCAGCCGAATTCGGACCGGACCGGCGCCGATACTTCCCCTTCCTTCAGCGCGTAAAGCGCTTCTTCGAACGCTGGGTCGTATACGCCAGGTCCTGCGAAGCCCAAATCGCCACCTTCTTTGGCAGAACCTGGGTCCTGCGAAACCTCCTTGGCGACGGCGGCGAAATCTTCCCCACCCTTCACACGCGCAGCAATCTCGTCGATCTTGGCCTTGGCCTCGTCATCGCCCGACTCTGCACCGGTTTCGATGAGGATATGCGCGGCGCGGCGCTGCTCCGCCAGGTTGGCGATCTGCTTCTGGTAGAGCGCCTGCAGCTCCTCATCAGACACCTCGACCTGGTCGAAGAATGACTCCTTCTTCAACTCGACGTATTCGACGATGACCTGCTCGGGGGTACGGAACCGATCGGCGTTGGCCTCGTAGTACTCGCTGATCTGCTCGTCGCTGACCTCTATCGTGTCACTGCGAGCCGGGACGGTGAGCGTGTCGAAATCCCGCGTCTGCATCTCCAACCGCGCGAAGTTCTCGACCTGTTGATCGGTTACAAAACCGGTGCCGGAGATGCCGGCACGCAGCTGACCGATGAGCATTTCCTGCTCGAGAAGCTGACGGAACTGAACACGGGAATAACCCATTTGCTGCAGGACCTGGTCGAAACGCGCAGCGTTGAAGACCCCGTCCACCTGAAACTCGGGTGTCTGCAGGATCAATTGGTCGAGCGCCTCACGGGAAAAAGCGAAGTCGGCGCTCTTGGCGCTCTGCAAGAGCAGCATCCGGTCAATCAACGAGCCGAGCGCTGCGTTGCGCAGCAGGCGCTCGTCGAGCATGGAGGGGTCGAAGTCGCTACCCAGCTGCTGAGCCAGCTGCCGCCGCTGCATATTCATCGCCTGATCGAGGTCGTAGCGGGAGATTTCTTCGCCATTGACTTCGGCTGCAGTCTGGCTGTTGCTCGCGGCATTGAAGATGGCGTCGAAACCAGTGAGCGCCAGCAGCACCACGATGATGCCGATGATGGTCTTGGCTATCCAGCCTTGAGAATTGTCCCTGATGTTCTGAAGCATGCGACCCCCAGGAGTCTGCGGCGCGATGGGTGCGCAACGCGGGTGGAAACCGGATAAAAGAAAGGCGCATCCAGGGATGCGCCTTCTCGGAGCTTATGGAGCGGTTGGGCTTATTCCCCCAAGCCGGATCGGGCAGCCCCTGCCCGCCCTGCAACCGCCCCAAGCCAGAGCAGCGCATGCTGACTGGCTGGGTGAAAAACGCTTAGTTGACGGCGTCTTTCAGAGCTTTGCCAGCCTTAAAGCCAGGGATCTTGGCAGCGGCGATGTTGATCGGCTTGCCGGTCTGCGGATTGCGACCAGTGCGAGCAGCGCGCTCCTTGACAGCGAAAGTACCGAAACCAACCAGTACCACGGAGTCACCTGCCTTCAGGGCGCCGGTGACGGATTCGATCACTGCATCCAGCGCGCGGCCAGCAACAGCTTTTGGGATATCAGCAGATGCAGCGATGGCATCGATCAGTTCCGACTTGTTCACTCTAAGTCCCCTTATTTCTGTTGAGTCGTATCTTTAATTTTCGGGTGTAAGCAAAGCGGTGCTAGATGGCAATGACACAAGAGGCCGATTAAACAAGGGCACCTGAAATGTGTCAACGTGGCCATCCAGACTAATGCGTGCTGATTCGCTCCTTGGAATCAGGCTCGCGCTTGTCATCCTTTGCAACAATCTCGGGAGCCGCATCGGACAAGGGCTCCGGCGCGTATTGCAGCGCAATTTGCAGGACCTCGTCAATCCACTTAACCGGTTTAATCTGCAGGTCCTGCTTAATATTTTCAGGAATCTCTTTCAGATCACGCTGATTCTCTTCCGGAATGATGACTGTCTTGATCCCGCCGCGATGCGCCGCGAGAAGTTTCTCCTTGAGCCCACCAATGGCGAGTACCTGTCCACGCAATGTAATCTCACCGGTCATTGCGACATCTGCGCGCACCGGGATTTGCGTAAGAGCCGATACGAGCGCTGTGCACATACCAATACCGGCACTGGGGCCATCCTTGGGAGTTGCACCTTCCGGGACGTGAATGTGGATATCCTGCTTCTCGTGGAAATCTGCTGCTATACCCAGACTGGTCGAGCGACTGCGAACGACCGTCAACGCAGCTGTGATCGACTCGCCCATCACTTCGCCGAGCGAGCCTGTCTTGGTCAACCGCCCCTTGCCCGGAACCACGGCGGCCTCGATCGTCAGGAGCTCACCGCCAACTTGCGTCCAGGCCAGGCCTGTCACCTGGCCGATCTGATCCTGCTGCTCAGCCAGACCGTAGCGGAACTTGCGCACACCCAGGAAATGCTCGAGAGAATCGGCGTCCACAACCACCTGGAAGCGTTTCTCGGCCGCATGCTCCTTAACCACCTTGCGGCACACCTTGGCCAGCTGGCGCTCAAGACTGCGGACACCGGCCTCGCGGGTGTAGTAGCGGATGATGTCCCTGATAGCGCCTTCCTGGAACTCCAGCTCACCCTTCTTCAGACCATTGGCCTCGATCTGTTTGGGTGCCAGATAACGTGTGGCGATGTTGACCTTCTCGTCCTCGGTATAGCCCGGCAGGCGGATGACTTCCATGCGATCGAGCAACGGTGCCGGTATGTTCATCGAGTTAGCGGTGCAGAGGAACATAACGTCCGAGAGGTCATAGTCGACCTCCAGATAATGATCGTTGAAGTTATGGTTCTGCTCCGGATCCAGCACCTCGAGCAGCGCCGAAGCCGGATCACCGCGCATGTCGCTGCCCATCTTGTCGATTTCGTCGAGCAGGAACAGCGGGTTACGTACGCCAACCTTGGTCATCTTCTGGATCAGGCGCCCAGGCATGGAACCGATGTAAGTACGACGGTGACCACGGATTTCCGCTTCGTCCCGCACGCCGCCCAATGCCATGCGCACGAACTTGCGATTGGTCGAACGCGCGATCGACTCAGCCAGGGAGGTCTTACCGACCCCGGGAGGGCCAACCAGGCAGAGCACAGGCCCCTTCAATTTCTTGACGCGCTTCTGCACGGCGAGATATTCGAGGATGCGGTCCTTGACCTCTTCCAAGCCATAATGATCGGCGTCGAGCACTTCCTCAGCCTTGGCAAGATCCAGCCGCACCTTGCTGGCGGCCTTCCATGGCACATTCACCAGCCAGTCGATATAGGTGCGAACCACCGTCGCCTCTGCAGACATAGGCGACATCTGCTTGAGCTTGTTGAGTTCGGCCAGGGCCTTGGTATAGGCGTCCTTGCTAAGGCCAGCGTTCTCGATGCGCTTCTTCAGATCATCGACTTCGTTATGGCCTTCATCGATGTCGCCGAGTTCTTTCTGAATGGCCTTCATCTGCTCGTTCAGGTAGTACTCGCGCTGACTGCGCTCCATCTGCTTCTTGACGCGACCACGAATGCGCTTTTCCACCTGCAGCAGATCAATTTCCGCATCCAGCAGCGCCAGCACATGCTCGACCCGCGCCGGCAGGTCGGTAATCTCGAGAATTTGCTGCTTCTGTTCGATCTTCAGCGCCATGTGCGCCGCCATGGTATCCACCAGGCGGGCAGGCTCGTCGATGCTGCTTAGTGAGGACAGAACCTCTGCCGGAACCTTCTTGCCAAGCTGGACGTATTGCTCGAACTGGCTGAACAGGCTACGGGTGAAGACCTCGGATTCGCGGGCCTCGACTTCGGCCTCTTCGATCAGCAAGACCTCTGCGCGGCAATGGTTGTCCACGTCGGCGAAGCGCTCGATGGCGCCGCGCTGCTCCCCCTCGACCAGTACCTTGACGGTCCCGTCCGGCAGCTTCAGCAGTTGCAATACGGTGGCGACCGTACCAACGCGATACAACGCGTCCTCGGCCGGATCGTCGTCCGCCGGATTCTTCTGCGCAACCAGCAGGATCTGCTTGTCGCCGGACATGGCGGACTCGAGGGCTTCGATGGATTTCTCACGGCCAACGAATAGCGGGATCACCATGTGCGGATAGACCACCACGTCTCGCAGCGGCAAAAGGGGCAATTCGATGGTTGTCTTCATAAATTCAGCTCTACGACGGCCATACGGCGGTAAACGGACGGGCGGTTCCCTTCAACCAAAGATGAGGGCGCGCCCCGCAAAAAACAAGGCAGCGAGCAAACACAAAGGGGCCCGCAGGCCCCTTTGTTCGATCACGCCTCAGGCGCAGCCTTGGCTGGTGGCTCCGTATTCTCGTAAATCAACAGCGGCTGAGAGGTACCTTCGATCACGCTTTCGTCGATCACTACCTTGCTGACATCCTTCTGCGAAGGGATCTCGTACATGGTATCCAGCAACACGCCTTCCAGAATCGAACGCAAACCGCGAGCGCCGGTCTTGCGCTCCAGCGCGCGATGGGCCACGGCCTTCAGTGCGTCGGCACGAAACTCCAGATCAACGCCTTCAAGCTCGAACAGTTTGGCGTACTGCTTGGTCAGCGCATTCTTGGGCTCGGTAAGAATCTGGATCAGCGCCGCCTCGTCGAGCTCGTCGAGTGTAGCGATTACCGGCAGACGACCCACGAATTCGGGGATCAGGCCGAACTTGACCAGATCATCCGGCTCTACCGCCCGCAGCGATTCACCAATCTTCTTACCCGGATCCTTGCTGCGCACCTCGGCATTGAAGCCAATACCGCCCTGAGTCGAGCGCCCTTGAATCACCTTTTCCAGGCCGGCGAAAGCCCCGCCACAAATGAACAGGATGTTGCGGGTGTCGACCTGCAGAAACTCCTGCTGCGGGTGCTTGCGACCACCCTGCGGCGGCACGGACGCAACCGTACCCTCGATCAGTTTCAGCAGCGCTTGCTGGACACCTTCACCGGAAACGTCGCGGGTGATCGAAGGGTTGTCGGACTTGCGCGAGATCTTGTCGATCTCGTCAATGTAGACGATACCCATCTGGGCCTTTTCTACGTCGTAGTCGCATTTTTGCAGCAGCTTCTGAATGATGTTCTCGACATCCTCGCCCACGTAACCGGCTTCGGTAAGGGTCGTCGCATCAGCGATAGTGAACGGAACATTCAGCAGGCGCGCCAATGTCTCAGCAAGCAGTGTCTTGCCCGAACCGGTCGGACCGATCAACAGGATGTTGCTCTTGCCCAGCTCGACTTCTTCTTTCTTGTCGCGCTGGTTCAGCCGCTTGTAATGGTTGTAAACGGCCACCGCCAGGATCTTCTTCGCACGCTCCTGACCAATGACGTACTGGTCGAGAATGGCGCTGATCTCCTTGGGCGCGGGCAGTTTATGCGCGTTGCTCTCAGCCTGCGCTTCCTGCACCTCCTCACGGATGATGTCATTGCACAGGTCGACGCACTCGTCGCAGATGAAAACGGAGGGCCCGGCGATCAACTTGCGTACTTCATGCTGGCTTTTGCCGCAGAAAGAGCAATAGAGCAGTTTGCCGGAGTCCTCGCCGTTGCGGGTGTCAGTCATTCGGTCGATCCAATCGGGAAGGCTTGAAACACAAGATGAAGGCAATCGTGGGCTTTTTCAAGCCCACGGGGTGGCCGCATATCGCAGGCTGCGAGCGATCAAAGTGCCAACTGGCGCTGAGTCAGTACCTGATCGATCAAGCCGTACTTGACGGCTTCTTCGCCGCTCATGAAGTTGTCGCGGTCGGTATCTCGGGCAATCACATCCATCGGCTGACCGGTGTGGTGTGCCAGGACCTTGTTCAGGCGCTCGCGGATCGTGAGGATCTCACGGGCATGAATCTCGATGTCCGACGCCTGCCCCTGAAAACCGCCCAGCGGCTGGTGAATCATCATGCGCGAGTGCGGCAGGCAGTAACGCTTGCCAGCCGTACCGCCGGTCAGCAGCAAGGCTCCCATGGAACAGGCCTGGCCGATGCAGATCGTCGACACGTTCGGCTTGATGAACTGCATGGTGTCGTAGATCGACATACCGGCAGTGACCGAACCGCCCGGGGAGTTGATGTAAAGATGGATATCCTTCTCAGGGTTTTCCGCCTCGAGAAAGAGCATTTGCGCAACGATCAGATTGGCCATGTAGTCTTCGACCTGGCCGACCATGAAGATCACCCGCTCCTTCAGGAGGCGGGAATAGATGTCGTAAGCGCGCTCACCGCGTGCGGACTGCTCGATCACCATCGGGACCAGGCCACCGGCGGCCTGAATGTCCGGAGCTTGCATAAAAGGATTGCGGGACATGTTCCAACGATACTCCCTATGTCATGCCTCAAAAGACATAAGCCAGCACGAGGCTGGCTTATGTTGGTGCACTCGGAAAGATGAAGAAATCAGGCGGCTTGCGGAGCTTCCGCAGGCTTGACAGCTTCTTCGTAGGAGACCGATTTGTCGGTCACCTTGGCTTGCTGCAGAACAGTATCTACAACTTGCTCTTCGAGCACAACCGAGCGAACTTCGTTCAACTGATCGGCATTCTTGTAGTACCAGGCCACCACCTGCTCCGGCTCCTGGTAAGCAGACGCCATCTCCTCGATCAGCTCGCGAACGCGTGCTTCGTCGGGCTTGAGCTCTTTCTGCTTGACCACCTCAGCGACGATCAGACCCAGCACGACGCGGCGCTTGGCCTGCTCCTGGAACAGCTCGGCCGGCAGCTGGTCAGGCTTGATGTTGCCGCCGAACTGCTGAACAGCCTGGGTACGCAGACGGTTCACCTCGTTGTCGATCAGCGCCTTCGGCACCTCGATCGGGTTGCCAGCGACCAGACCTTCCATGACCTGATTCTTCACCTTGGTCTTGATGGCCTGACGCAGTTCGCGCTCCATGTTCTTCTTCACCTCGGCGCGGAAACCTTCCACACCGCCTTCCTGAACGCCGAACTGGGCGAAGAACTCATCATTGAGTTCCGGCAGCTGCGGAGCGGCGACGTTGTTCACCGTGACGGTGAACTCAGCAGTCTTGCCGGCCAGTTCGAGGTTCTGATAATCCTCAGGGAAGGTCGGGTTGATCACGCGCTCTTCACCGGCCTTGGCACCCACCAGGGCGTCTTCGAAGCCCGGGATCATGCGACCTGAGCCCAGCACCAGCTGAGTGCCCTTGGCCGAGCCGCCGGCGAAGGCTTCGCCGTCGATCTTGCCGACGAAGTCGATGGTCAGCTGGTCACCGTTCTCGGCGGCACGCTCGACATTCTCGAAGCGAGTGTTCTGCTTGCGCAGGATTTCCAGCATGTTATCGACGTCGGCGTCGGTCACTTCAGCCTGCAGACGCTCGATCTCGATGGCCTCGAAACCAGCCACCTCGAATTCGGGGAATACTTCGAAGGTGGCGACGTACTCGAGGTCCTTGCCCTTCTCGAACACTTTCGGTTCGACGGACGGAGCGCCGGCCGGATTCAGTTTCTCGGCAACGATGGCTTCGTAGAAAGTCGACTGGATCAGGTCGCCCAGTGCTTCCTGACGAGCGGCCTCTTCATAGCGCTGGCGAATCACGCTCATCGGCACCTTGCCGGGACGGAAACCAGGAATCTTGGCACGGCTGGCGGTCTGTTGCAGACGCTTGTTGACTTCGGTCTCGATGCGCTCGACCGGCACGCCGATGGTCATGCGGCGCTCAAGAGCGGAGGTGCTTTCAACAGAAACTTGCATGGATTTTCCTCGTTGCACAGACATAAGCCGGGCGTTCCGGCCCCAGAATGGGCAAGCATTCTAGTGGCTCGGTTGGCATAAGTCACCCTGCCCTTCATGGCCGCCGAATGACCGGTACGGTTGCCAGGTCGCCGCCGTTCGCTTCGCCATATGGCTGAACCTTGCGACTGCCGCAGCGGCTAGCTCTGCACCAGGCGTCTCATCCAGTCGAGCAGCACCGTTGGCAAGAGGCCAGGCCGAGGAAGCAGCGCATAGCGGCTCGTGCCGAACATCCGCGGCAAGTAGGCTCCAGCCTGCCGATCGACAGTGAGACAGAACGGCGATATCCCCTGCAGCACCGCCTCAAGCACGGCCTGGCGGGAATCCTCGACACCGTGACGACCTTCGTAGTCGTCGCTGTCGCTTGGCTTGCCGTCGGACAGCACCAGCAACAATCGACGTGTAGCGGGCTGACGCATAAGTGAGGCACTGGCATGACGTATGGCCGCACCACAACGCGTGTAGTGTTCCGGCTCCAGGGCAGCGATGCGTAATGCGATGTCCTGCCCGAAAGCCTCGTCGAACGATTTGATGTCGCGTACTACGACCGCAGTCCGCCCCTGCCCGGAAAATGCCTGTATCGCATACGGCGCCCCCAGGCTTTGCAACGCGATGCTTACCAGCAACAGTGCCTCCCGCTCGACATCGATAACGCGCCGCCCCTGTGATATCCAGCTATCGGTCGAGCCACTCACATCGATCAGCAACATGATCGCCAGATCACGTTGTATCGACCGCTGACTTCGGTACAGGCGGTCGTCCAGACCCGCTCCGGCTCGCAGGTTCGCCACGGCAGCGACATAGGCGTCCAGATCCAGCTCTTCACCGTCGACGCGCCCGCGCACCCAGGCGCGATGCGGGCGCAGCATCTCGAAACGGCGACGAATCCCGTCGAGCATGCCGCGATGGGATTCGAGCGTGTCTCGTACCCAGGCAGAACTGCCTGGCAGCGCGGCATGCACCTGCACGAACGCGCCCTGGTCCCGATAACGACCTATCCGGTAATCCCACTCCGGATAAAGGATGCCAGCCTGCGAAGCGTTACCGGCAATTGCGGACGCTGGCGAGCCGTCCGGTGGCTCGTCACTGAGCAGTACCTCCTTCGGCTGTCCGGAAGAGGCGACCAGGCGCGCCTGGGGCAAGTCGCCGACCATTTCGCCGAACAATTCGGTATCGCCTGCGTCGTCCCGATCAATCGGGCGCTGCAAGCCCAGCGGATCTTCCGCATGGGGATGCGGCTCATCGAGCTGGATCATCAGTGGTCCGCTCTGCGGCGACTCGTCCTCGTCCGGCTGCGCCTGACGGACATCAGGTCGCCGCCACATCCGTACGCTGCGCGGCGGAGACTGCGCTGGGTCCCGGTCGGCCTCCGCACAACCAGCGGCGCGATGATCCGTCGTTGGCGCAAGCAAGGCGCCCGACCAGTAGTCGGCGAACAGCGGGTCGAGGCCGATCCGGCCGCCTGCGGCTGGCTGTAGTTGCCAGCGATCCAGCAGGCGTGAGGCCCAGCCGCAAGAATCTTCGGCTGATGAAGGAAGCGGCAACTCGTCGAGCTCGCCGCCGAGCCATGCTCGCACGCGAATCTCCAGTGGCCGACGCGCCGCCCCAAATGCACTCAACGGCGGGCGGAATGCCAACGCGTGGGCTCGCAGCGTTCGCACCGCCTCCGCCAGCCCCGGCATTTCCCGCAACAGTTCCTGCTCAGCCGCGTGAGCTTCGAGCAATCGATAAAGCGCACCGGTCATGGGTGTGAGGCTGCGCCAGTCGATCAGGGCGCTACCCCGGCGGATCCGCATCGCTTGCTGCAGGGCCATGACCTTGTATAGCGACGTTGCCAGCGTACGGTCTGGAATATGCACCGCCCGTGGCAACCAGATGCTCGCACCGTCGGTCGCCGGCACCGCCGCCAGGCGGTGCGGTCGAGGGCTGCGGCCGAACATCTCCGCCAGCAACGTGGGGCGTGGCGGCGGCTGCGCGATGCGTAGTCGATAGCTATGACTAGTTACCGCCGCCAGCAGCAGTTCCAACCGCTCGGCCACCTCGCTGAGCGGAACACTTTTCGGCTCCGGCGAGTCTGGACCGAAGCGCCGCCACAAACGCTGGGCGAACACGGTGGCGTGTCGTGCCGCATCGGTCAGGACTTCCTCTGCTTCGGCCATGTCCTAGACGAACATTCCAGAGACCAGGTCCTGCATCGCCTCGGCCAGCGCTTCGTCGTCCGACAGAGGCGCCACGATCGCCGCCAGACAGGCCTCACGTATCGGTATGCCATCGGCACACAGCGCACCCGCGGCGATCAGCAGACGAGTGCTGGGCACCTCGGTAAGGCCTCGGTCGCGCAAGGCTCGCAGCCGATGCGCCAGCGCGACCAGCGCCCTTGAGGTGGGCGCGTCCGCCCCGCTCTCCCGCTGCACGATCCTCGCTTCCTGTTCTTCGCCCGGAAAATCGAGATTCATCGCCACGAAGCGCTGACGCGTGCTGGGCTTAAGGTCCTTGAGCATTCGCTGATAGCCAGGGTTGTAGGAAATCACCAGCTGAAAACCCGGTGAGGCGACCAGTAACTCACCGGTCTTGTCGATGGGCAGCAGTCGCCGGTGATCGGTCAGCGCGTGCAGAACCACTACGGTGTCCTGCCGCGCCTCGACGACCTCGTCCAGATAGCAAATGGCTCCCTCGCGTACCGCTCGGGTGAGCGGGCCGTCCTGCCACACGGTGCCGTCATGGCGGATCAGGAAGCGGCCGATCAGGTCGCTGGCGGACAAGTCATCGTGGCACGCTACGGTGATCAATGGCCGCTCCAACTTCCAGGCCATGTGTTCGACAAAACGCGTTTTGCCGCAACCGGTCGGACCTTTGAGCATGACGGCCAGACCACGCGCGTGGCAGCGCTCGAACACCGCGACTTCGTTGCCACCGGGTAAATAGAACGGTTCGCCCGCACAGGCCTGGGACAGTGGAGCGCGCTCTGGCAACGTCATGTCGCGCGCGCCTCTGCCAAGGCCGAATCGGCCCCGTCCGTGCTGAAGCGCGGCGCATGGCGGAAAAAGTCATAGATGAACAAGGCAACGCCCACGGTAAACAGCGAGGCGGTAGCGATCAGCATGACGAAGTGAATCTGGATCTTCAGCTGCGCATCCAGGTAGCCCATGCCCATGATCCGTTCGAGGTAGACCTGAGCGATACCTGCCGTGGCAAATGACAACGTCATGCCGAACATGCCGGTGATCTGCAGCCAGAACGCCCAGTAGCCCAGCGTGCTGCCCTGCTCCCTTCGCCCGGCGGTCATCGATGGCAAAGCGTAAGTGATCATCGCCAGCACGATCATGGCATAGGCCCCATAGAAGGCAGCGTGACCATGCATCGCGGTGATCAGCGTGCCGTGGGTCCATTTGTTCACGCTGGGCCAGGTATGAGCCAAGCCGAGCAGCCCGGCGCCGAACAGGGCAAACACCGCGCTGCCGATCGTCCAGTGCAGCGCCAGCGTATTCGGATGCGCCATACCTGAGCGGCGCATCGCACCATAGGCGTAGGCGGCCATGCCGACCAGCGCGAGCGGCTCGAGCGCGCTGAAGAATCCGCCAATGGGCAGCCAGTAAGTGGGCACACCGACCCAATAGTAGTGATGCGCCGTACCGAGGATGCCGGCAAGAAACACCAGGCCGACGATCACGTACAGCCATTTCTCCATGACCTCTCGGTCCGCGCCGGACAAGCGGATAAGCAGGTACGCCAGAAAGCCACCCATGATCATCATCCAGACACCCTCGACCCATAGGTGGATGGTCCACCAGCGATAGAAGATCGAAACGGTGTAGTTCTCGTAGTGCAGCAATGCAGGCAGATACAACAGCGCGGCACTGACGAAGCCGATGATCAGCACCGCTTCGGTGGTCGTGAAGCGCCCGGATTTACGGATCGTCATGCCGACGTTGTAGAGAAAGATCAGCATGCAGATGACGATCACGATCTTGTGCGGCAGCGGTTGCTCCAGCAGCTTGTTGCCCGTCCCGTAGCGGAACAGGTAACCGATGATTGCGGTGACACCCATCAGCGTCCAGAGCACTAGCTGCACATAGGCCAGCCTGGTGCTATGCAACTCGGTACGCGACTCCTCAGGAATCATCCAATAGGTCGCGCCCATGAATCCTGTCAGCACCCAGACGATCAGCAGGTTGGTATGGATAACCTTGGTCACGTCGAATGGCAGGATGTACAGCAATGGGTCCGGTCCGATGTACTTGGTCGCAGACAACAGGCCGAAAACCAGTTGAAGGCCGAACAGGACCATCGCCACGGCGAAATACCAGTAAGCGACCGATTGGGACTGATAGCGCATCTTAGTTTCCCCTTGCAGCGAGCATGGAACAGGCCGGGCCTGTGCCGTGCGCGTGTCACTTGAGCGTTTCGAGATAGGCTGTCAGCTGATCGATCTGTTCGTCCGTCAGGCTCTCGCCGTAGCCGGTCGGCATGAACGAGGTGCCGTCAGCCGAGTACATCGCGCCTGCAACGATGTGCGCGCTGGGGGCGACGATCGATTCGCGGATGTAGCCGCGTGCGTCCTGGGCCTGCCCCTGGTAGTCGGGCGAAGCGATCACTTGCGCGGCGCGAGTCGCGATGCCGGATAAAGTCGGCCCTGCCATGTCGGCGCCCGGCGCGGTGGAGTGGCAGGCGTTGCAAGCCGGTACCGCTGCGCGGAACACCTGCTCTCCCAGTGCGCGGTCGTCGTCCTCTGCGTCCACTGGCCGCGCCCCAGGAGGCAAGTCGCTACGTTGCGTGCCACCAGTCTTCAGCGTATCGGCGCCCGGAACGAAACTGCCGGTGACCAGGATCGGTCGCGGCGGCCAACCTTGGTTGTCGACCTTGCTGACCCAATCGAGGAATGCGATCAGGTCATCGATTTCGCTCTCCGCCAGGTCCTGCTTGGGCATCAGACGGCGGTGGACCTGCTCGTCGTAGAACTTGGACGGATCGCGCATGTACGCTTTCAGATATGGCTCGCCACGATGCTGGGTGATCTTGGTCAGGTCCGGTGCGTAGTACGCTCCTTCGCCGAACAAGGTGTGGCAGTTGATGCAGTTGTACTTGTGCCATACATCCATGCCGTGCCTGACCTGCGGCGTTATGTTCTCAGCGTTGGTCAGCGCGGGAAACTGCCGATGACTGTCGACGGTCAGCCCGATGAACACGAGCGCGGCCACTCCGGTTGCGGCAATCGCGAAAAGCCTGGCTTGGCGGTTGTTCATTTCACCCCCTCAGACATTGATGCCGGTCCAGTGAATGAGGGTCATCGAGAACGCGTAAAGCATTGCGCCGAGCATCAGAAGCAGCACGACGAAGCTCAACAATTTCACCGGACCGTAGAGCTTTTTGGCTTGCATGCGGTTCTCCTTTGACGGCAATCGCTACCCACCGTCGGGCTGTCAGAGTTCGGTACAACAGCGCTCAAGCCTCTCCGGAACGATGAGTTCAGCACTGCGTTGCGCCGTGCCTCTGCGCCGCTCCGAGAAGCGGCTGAGCTTTTATCGCTCCGCCACCCTCGATTGCCCGGTTAAAGACTGATTTGACGAAGCACTGCTGCCCGATGATTAACTTCATCGTTATTGCAGGCCGCTTGCCGGCGAAATTCGAAGTTACTTCTATTCGGCCGTTGCACATGAGTCACTGGCTTAATAAGCCATATTCCTAGAGTCTCTCCCTTCATTCGACGCTTGCTCGAATACCGAACAGCTACAGGGGCCATTCTAGACGGCCAAGACCTGTCCGCCAGCAGTCACATCCACGCCCAGGCTGCACATATCAGATTTAATGATCCGAATATCGAAAATCATTGATGCGGTATTAATCCGCTCTGCTTGATTAAATTGACGCTGATCAAATCGAGCAACTCCGGCGCGAACTGCAGGATTAATTACGTCCTTCGAAAATATATATTCAACTGGCCGACAGATGGTTATGGCGGTGCGCAAAACGGGGCCCGGTGAGTCGCATGTAACGGCCGGCGAGGAATATCCGGCGCAAGAAAGAATGAACAGTGCACACTCAGGATCGTTGCAAGGCGCCCAGCCAGCGGCGGATGCGTTGCTCGACGCGCTCAGGAACGCTAACGTAGCGGCCACCGCATCCGATCACGCTTCCCATGACCAAGCCCCCTTCATGCCCGGCCTTGCAACTGGACAACCAGCTCTGCTTCGCCCTGCATTCGACCTCGTTGCTGATGACCAAGGTCTACAAGCCGATGCTTCAGCGCATCGGCCTGACCTACCCGCAATACCTGGCGATGCTCGTGCTGTGGGAAACCGATGGCATCACCGTCGGCGATATCAGCTCCCGCCTGATGACGGACCCGGGATCACTGACACCCTTGCTCAAGCGGCTGGAAACGGAAGGATTGATCACCCGCACTCGCCGTAGCGACGACGAGCGTGTTGTCGAGCTGCGTCTCACCGATAAAGGACGCGCGCTGCAGGAACAAGCCGAGTGCATTCCCGCGAGCATCCTCGGTGCCAGCGGTCAGTCTACCGAAGCCGTTGCAACGCTGAAGGACCAGGTAGTAGCCCTGCGTAGCGCTCTGCTGAAGCTGCTCTGAACCATTGCGGCTCGTCTCGCAACGATAGCTCGGGCTTGAAACGGAATATTATCTTGCGCACAAAGGAATTGCCGGCTAGCTTTCGCTGACATTATTTAGCGCTCAATTATTTTGTGTACAAAGAGGAGAGCCCCATGCAGACCATCCAAGCTCTGTATACCGCCACCGTTACCGCCACCGGCGGACGCGACGGTCGCGCCGTATCGACGGACGGCAACCTTGACGTCAGGCTGGCCACACCAAGGGAGCTTGGCGGTCAGGGCGGTAACGCGACCAACCCGGAGCAGCTCTTTGCGGCAGGCTACTCGGCCTGCTTCATCGGTGCCTTGAAATTCGTCGCTGGCCAACAGCAGCAGGCGCTTCCGGCAGAAACGTCCATCACCGCCAACGTCGGGATCGGCCAGATTCCGGGTGGTTTCGGCCTGGAAGTCGCGCTGCAGGTCAGCCTGCCGGGACTGGACCGAGAACTGGCCCAGCGGCTGGTCGAAGCCGCCCATCAGGTATGCCCCTACTCCAACGCAACCCGCGGAAATATCCAGGTTAGCTTGTTGCTGGTCTGACGCCACGGTCCCAGGCAGCCCGGAGGCATGGTACCTCCGGGCTCAGCAGGCGGACTTCAGATCCGCAGTGCTACACCGAGGCGCAGCTCGCGGCCCGGCTCGTAGCTACCACGCACGCCTTCGTACCCGGGGATGTGTTCGAAATCCTCGTTACTAGCGTGATCCAGGTACTGCTTGTCGAAGATATTCTTCAGCGTCAGGTTCACCACCAGCCGATCATTACTCAGCGCTGACCATTGGGCGTAGAGGTCGTGCACACCATAGCCAGGCTTGTCCAGCGTGCCCACACCGGTACGCAGCGAATCGACGCCGCTGACGAAGCGCCCCTGCCAACCGAAGGACAAAGCATCACTGACGCGATAGTCGGCAAAACCGGTCCAGGTATCGCCGACCGTCGTGCCGAGACCGTTGTGCTCATAGACATTCAGATCGTTGCCGTCGAGCTCGACGTCGTTGTGGTGATAGCTCAGGCCGATGCTCAGCTGCTGCCAGTGATAGGCGCCTTGCAATAGCACGCCCTGGCTTTCCAACGTTCCGCCGTTCACGTAGAAATTGGGCCTTCCGCTTGGATCGTAGATCGCATTGCGAATGCGCGTATCGTAGATTTTGCCCGATAGCTCCGCCCCGCCGCGGCGGAACTCGAAACCCAGTTCGTTGGTACGGGCCTTTTCTGCGTCGAGGCTGGGATCGTTTCCGGCGGCATCCAGCTTGAAGGCATCGCGCACCTGCGCACCTCGCAGGGCCTGGGCGTGGCCCGCAGTGAGCGCCAGCAAAGGGGTCAGCTGATAGCGCAGGCTGACGTTCGGGCTGAAGCCGGCATCGGCGAAGTCTTGTCCGTCACGGTCATCGAGACGATAGCGATCGTAACGAACCCCCATACCCAACAGCAGCTTGCTGGTGAGCTGATAACTGTCCTGCAGATACAGGCCCAGCACGCTGCCCTCTTCCTGATCCAGGCTTCGATCACCGTCCGGCCCCAGGCGGGTGCGGTCGTCACGGTAGTCAACCCCATAAGTCAGGCGGTGGGCACCCAGCTCGCTGGTATTGCGCACGTCCAGCCCCGCGCTGGTGGTATCGCCGAAGTAGAGCCCCCAGCGCCCGTCCTGCTGCAACTCGGTGGTGGTGTGGTACGTCGTCACTGCAAGGTCGAGGAGTTCGCCATCGAGGGACTTCCAAGCGTAGTTCAGCGTCCAGGTTTCCCGCTCGGTCTCGAGGGGATACAGCGGATTGAAACCGCTCGGAATCCACTGCGGGCGCTGGCTGCGCTCGCCCTCATCGGTCCGCTTCTAGTAGGACAGACGTAGCGTCTGCTCGTCGCTCAGCCGGCCGACCAGCTTGGCGAACCCCAGCTGTTGGCGCGCTCCGGTGCCGAGCACATCGCGCCCGTTGCCGTCTTCGTAGTCGTTCTGGTCCTGGTAACTGGCGACCGCCAGTGCGGACCAGTCGTCTGTAAGCCTTCCGAACAGGCTGGTGCTGGTCTTGTAACCCTCAGCGCTGCTGAAATATCCCCCCTTCAACAAGGCACCTGCACGCTCGCCCGGGCGCAGCAGATCATCCGGATCCTTGGTCACGAAGCGAATCGAGCCGCCGAGGGCCCCTGGTCCGGACGTCGCGTCACCTGTTCCGGCCTGTACTTCGGCTCGTTTGAGCAGTTCAGGCTCGATCCCGATGCGACCGGTATGGTGAAAGGTCTGTCCGGGCTGGCTGGCACCATCAATCGAGATATTCAACAAGGTGTCCTCGAAGCCTCGGAGGTAGAGCTTCTGCGCGACGCCGGGCCCGCCGCCTACGGACACCTCCGGGCTGGACTCGAACACATCCTGCAGGTCAGCCGCCTGATAGTGCTGCAGCTGTTCGGCCTCGACACTGTCTCCCTGGACATGGCTCGCGGTGACCTCGGTGCCGCC
The DNA here is from genome assembly GCF_041381355.1 of Pseudomonas sp. LM13. Lineage (NCBI taxonomy): Bacteria > Pseudomonadati > Pseudomonadota > Gammaproteobacteria > Pseudomonadales > Pseudomonadaceae > Pseudomonas > Pseudomonas sp. LM13. Next base: position 27,261 of record NZ_JACBXH010000011.1, on the reverse strand, counting down.
CAGCTCCAGAGGCTGGTCAGGTTGTGCCTGGCAGGGCGAGGCACTCAGCAGTGCCGCAAACGATAGCGAGCCGAGCAGGGACAATGGTATGGGGCAGTGTTGCATGCTGAACCTCGAATCATGAATGCGAACGTTTCGTATTCATGATTGTCGCCGAGCATGGCCCTCGGCTGAATCACTTTTACAACTGTTACGCCGGGGCCTCATTGCGCGGCAACCAGATGGACATGCACAAGCCGCCTTGCTCATGGTTTCGCGCCGCCAGTCGCCCGCCGATTGCGCAGACCTGACGCTGCGCCAGGGCCAGCCCCAGACCGAACCCCGAACGGGCAGCGCTTAATCGCTCGAATGGCTGGAAGATCCGCTCGAGCCACTGCGACGGTACGCCGGGTCCTTCATCGATGATGTCAAGGCGGTAGGCTTGCGGTTCGCTAAACAGCTGCACCCGCACCCGTCCGCCCGCTGGAGTATGGTCAAGGGCATTGCGCACGATGTTCTCGATCGCCTGACCGAGTGCGCGATGACAGCTACCTACCAGCTCCGCCTCTGCAGGAAGCTGCGTTTCGATGCCGCGGTCCGGATACTCGAAGCTAGCATCGTCGAGGATGCTGTCGAGCAGGTCGGTGAGGTCCAGGGTTTCGTCTCGCAACCGCGGCTGCTCGGTCTCGAGCCAGCTCAAGGTCAGCGCATCCTCGACCAGGCGCCGCATGGCCGCGCACTCCTGGCGCATGCGTGGCATCAGCACTGCCGGGTCTGCACCCTGCTCTGCCAGGCTGACCGCCATCTCGATGCGCGCCAGCGGCGTGCGCAGCTCGTGCGACATTTCGGCCAGACGCCGGCGCTGATCGATGATCAGCCCGCCGATGCGCTCGGCCATTGCGTCGAAGGTTTCCGCCAACCCCGCCAGTTCATCGCGACGCGAGCCGAGCAAGGCGCCAGCCCGCGCGCTGTAGTCACCTTCGCTGAACTGACGGGTCGCCTGCTCCAGACGATTCAACGGCTGCATCAGGTGCCGATACAACAGCAGGCAACCGATCACCAGCAGGACCAGCGGCAGCACCAGCTCGAGCAACAGTCGCGCTGGGTACCAGTAATGTCCGGGACGCATACGCTGTGGCAGCTGGATCAGAAAATGGCGTTGCCCATCGGCGAACGGCACGTCCATGATCGGGTTGTCCTGAAAGTAGAGATGAATCTTCCAAGATGGATCACGACCCAGACTGAACTCGCGCAGGAACCGTTCGGACAGTTCGCTACCGGCCAGTGCCTGCAATCGCGGTTCGACGATCGCTGCCCAGGTCTGCTCGCGTTGCTGCAGGCCCTGGAGCCACTGCTGCAGGGCCTGCGCGTCACCCGCGCGATGGAGTGCCTCGGCCTGTTCGGCGTACTGACGCAAGGTCTGCTGATGCTCGGCGTCGATAAAGCTCATCTGCTCCTCCGCCTGGCCGCTCAGCCGGGCAATGACCCAGAACAGCGCAACGCTGCCCAATGCCACGCCCAGGCAAAGTTTCCAGAACAATCGCCTGTTCATTGAAAGCTGTATCCGCGGCCATGCAGCGTCTGCAGACGGTCCGCCGCCAGCCCGGCCTCGGTCAGCCGCCGCCGAATCCGGCTGATGTGCATGTCCAGGCTGCGGTCGTAACCGCTGTAGTCGCGCTCGAGCACCACGCGATAGAGATAGGGTTTGGTCAGCACCTCACCGCGTTGCAGGAGCAGCTGCCAGAGCAGGCGGAACTGCAGCGGCGTGAGAGCCAGGTCTTTCTCGGCGACCCGTGCGCGTAGCCCCTGCCGCTCCAGCATCAAGGCGTCGATCTGCAATGATGACGGCTGTGCTGGCCGGCTGTCGGTACTGCGCGTACGGCGCAGGATCGCGTCGATGCGCAGTTGCAATTCGGTCAGGTTGAAGGGTTTGGACAGGTAGTCATCCGCGCCGTGGCGCAGGCCTCGAATGCGCTCTTCTTCCGCACCACAAGCGGTCAGCATGATTACCGGCGTCTGCTGCTGTTCGCGCAGCCGGCGCAACACGGCAAGCCCATTGATGTCCGGCAGCATGACGTCCAGCAGCACCAGATCCGGTGCATCAGCCAGGGCCATTGCCAGGCCGCTCTCCCCCGTCCCACTCAAACGTACTGCATAGCCCTGCAGGCGCAACAATTCACCAAGCTGAATGCTCAGCAGTTCGTCATCCTCGATGACCAGGACATCAGCCAGATAGCGGCCCATCGCCCCTCCCTGTCGATGGGAAATCCCATCAGATGAAGATAATTATTCTCATCTAGTTTACTCAGGAGGAGCGATCGCTTGCTACAAGCCAACGGCCGCATCGCAAACGCTCTGGCTCGCTCGTGACACATCACCTAGCGACGAAAGCGAAACGCCGTCGTCTCGAGTTGCTCAATTGCGGAAGAACAGCACCGTCATGGCCGAACCCGTGACGATCACGACAGCCCGCACGAATGCCGGCGGCAACTTTCGGCCGACGCGCGCCATGAAGTAACCCCCGACACTGGCAGCCAGCATCATGACCAGCGCCTCTTTCCACAGGATGGCCCCGCCAAACGCGTAGACCGACACCGCGATGGCCGTCAGCACCGACGAAACCAGATTCTTTAGCCCTTGCATGGAGTTGATGCTGCTATGGCCGAGCAGGCTGAACGCGGCCAGCAGGACGATACCCAATCCGCCGTTGAAGTAGCCTCCGTAGATACTCACTACTGCCAGTGTGCAACCTTGCAGCCAGGCGCCGGCTTCGCCTTCACGGGCATTGCCGCTGAACATGCGTAACAGCCATGGGCCGAATGCGAACAGCAACGTAGCGAACAGCAGGAGCCAGGGCACGATGGCGCGGAACATTTCGTCAGGAGTCGTCAACAGCAAAGCCGCGCCAATGGCGCCGCCGCCCAGGCTGATGGCAATGACTGCGCCCATCGTCAGCGTGGCCGGCGGTTTGAGGTCCTCGCGATATCCCCAGGTGCTGGCGAAGTAGCCGGGCAAGAGCGCAAGCGTTCCGGATGCATTGGCCGCGACGGCGGGCACCCCCGCATAAACCAGAGCCGGGAAGGTGAAAAAGCTCCCGCCACCGGCGATAGCGTTCAAGCCGCCGCCGAGAAATGCCGCCACAAGCAGAATTAGCCAGGTGGTGAGTGAATGGTCCATGCGCTACTTACTCCTGTTCCTTCAATGGGTGGGTGGCGTGATCGAGCGATCTGGCGAGGGCTTCCAGCGCGGGGGTCAGGAGCTCGCTGGCCGCTATGGCGGCTCGCTCAGGACAGCCGCTGCGGATGGCCTCGTAGAGTGCGGCATGGGCCTGATAGGTCGGCTCGGGGAGTTGATGCTCCGCTTCCGTTCTGACGATGGTGTTCTGCAGGCCAGCCCAGAAAAACTGGTACATCTCCAGCAACGTAGCGTTATGGCTGGCCCGGACAATATTCAGATGAAACTGCGCGTCTCGCTGAGCGAAGTCCGCCAACGAGGCGTCATCGCTCCAGCTTCCTCTCGCCCCAAGCGCGTCGTGGATGGCCTGCAGATCCTCTTCGCTGCGGCGAGACGCAGCGAGGCGCGCCGCCTCCACCTCCAGAGCACGACGAACCTCCAACTGGTCGTGCAGGGCCGCGCGCTCCAAGTGCTGGAGCAGGCCAGCAGGGTCGCGGACAGAGCGCACGAATGTTCCGGCGCCCTGGCGAACCTCCAGGACACCGGTATGCACCAGCGCCCTTACCGCTTCGCGAACCGTGTTGCGTCCTACGCCCAACGACTCGCTGAGCTGACTTTCCGTGGGGATCCGCGCACCGCATGGCCACTGCCCCGCTGTGATCTGCGAACGCAGTTGTCCAATCACCTGTTCAACCAATGACGAACGCGCCGTTTGCTGCAGAGCCATATCGACCACTCCCTACAAATTGAGCCGATCATAGGATGAATTATCAGCAGCGACAACGAGCGAACCGATTTCGACGCCTAGACCTCTGTAGAACGTGGCTCAAGAAGACTAACCTCCGCTGGTCGGCAACCGACAAAGGCACGGCCAGGTCTGCAAAACTGAAGAGGCATCGATAGCCTTGCCAGCGAGATGCCTATGCACACCACCTACAACATTGCTCTGGTCAGCCTGTCCATCCTGATCGCCATCGCCGGCTCGTTCACGGCTCTGGACCTTGCCAGTCGAAGCAAGGTCGCCACAGGCTGGGCGCGCCACGCCTGGCTGGCCGCCGCAGCCGCCTGCATGGGCGGCAGCATCTGGTCGATGCATTTCATCGGCATGCTAGCGTTCGGCATGCCGGGCATGGAGATCCGCTACGACCTGCCCCTGACGCTCTGGTCCTTCATCGTGCCGATGGTGGTGACGGCCATCAGTTTCTTTGCGGTAGGCATCCGGGGCTCGAAGCGCTCCACGCTTGGCATCGGCGGGCTGTTCATGGGGCTCGGCATAGGTGCAATGCACTATATGGGTATGGCAGCCATGACCATGAACGCCGAGCTCAGCTACGACGGCTTGTGGGTGGCAATTTCCTTCGCCATCGCCATTGGCGCCTCGACCGTGGCCCTGTGGCTGGCGGCCAAGGGGACCCGGCCCCTTCTACAGGCTGTGTCAGCGATAGCGATGGGTTTCGCAATCGCCGGCATGCACTACTCCGCCATGGTCGGCGCGCACTTCAGCCCCCTGAACGCCACCCAACCTGCCCTGCCGGGTGAAGGCCTGGATCTCGTGTCCCTCGCATCGGCCGTCTCGGGCTCGACGTTCGTGGTTCTGTTCTTCGGCCTTGCCGCCTCCCTGCATGATCGGCGCCGCGCGATGGTGAGCGAGCAGAAAGCGGCCGCGCTGCGGCGTAGCGAGGAACGCTTCAAGGAGCTCTACAGCAAGACGCCGCTGCCGCTGCACTCGTTGGATACGGACGGACACCTGCGGTCGGTGAGTGACGCCTGGCTCGCGCTGGTCGGTTACCGTCGTCAGGACGTCATCGGGCGCAAGCTGATCAGTTTCATGACCCCAGAATCGGCTCGCCAGCTGATCGAGCACGACTGGCCCCGGCTAGTCGCCACGGGTGAATGCCTGAACGCCGAATATCGCCTCGTTGCCCGGGCCGGCCTGTTCGTCGACGTGCTGGCGTCCACCCGGATCGAAGCCGCCGCCGAGGGCGCGTTGATCCTTGGTGGCCTGGTGGACGTCACCGAGCGCAGGCAGGCCGAAGCGGCATTGCGCCAGGCTCAGAAAATGGAGGCCATCGGCAAGCTGACCGGCGGAATCGCCCACGATTTCAATAACCTGCTGGCGGTGGTCGGCGGTAACCTCGAACTGCTACGCAAGCGCCTTCCGGATGGCGAGTCGCGCATCGACAGCCTAATCGAGAACGCCTTGCAAGCCGCCCAGCGCGGAGCGGGTCTGGTGCAACGCTTGCTCACGTTTGCCCGCAAGCAGGAGCTACGCCCAAGCTCGGTGCTGCTTCCCGATCTGGTGATGGGCATGCGGGAGCTGCTACAGCGGTCTGTCGAGGCCAACATCACCGTCGACATGCGCTTTCCGTTGAATCTGCCGCCGGCCTTCGTGGACGCCAACCAGCTGGAGATGGTGCTGATTAATTTGGTCGTCAACGCACGCGACGCGATGCCAGGCGGCGGCACGATCTGCATCGAGGGCCAATACCACCCCGCCGCCAACGACAACGCAACGCCTGGAAACGAGCACGTCGTGCTACTGGTACGGGACGATGGCTGCGGTATGCCCCAGGAGATTCTGTCCCGCGCCACAGAACCCTTCTTCACCACGAAGGGCCCCGGCAAGGGCACCGGTCTCGGGCTGTCGATGGCTCACGGTCTGGCTGAGCAATCGGGCGGGCGTCTTGAGATCCGCAGCACACCGGGCGAAGGCACGGCGATCGAGCTTTGGCTTCCAGCGGCCAAGCCGCAAGAACGCGCCGAAGACAAGAGCACCTCGGCGGCTGCAAGCCCTTGGACCCGCACGGCAGCCAAGGCTTCTCTTACCGTGCTCGTCGTTGACGACGATCCACTGGTTCTGGAAAACACGTCGGCGCTGCTCGAGGATCTCGGCTATAGAGTGACCGCCGTTGACAACTGTGAGGCCGCCCTCTGCCTGCTCCGACGGCAGGACGACTTCGACATCCTGGTCACCGATCACATGATGCCCGGCATGACCGGCGCTCAGTTGGCCGAGACCATACGCACCGAGCGACCGGGCCTTCCCGTTCTGCTGGTCAGTGGCTACGCCGATCTGGCCGAAGGCAACCGCCGCCTGCATACACTGGCCAAGCCCTTCAATCAGGAATCCTTGGTGCATGCGATGAATCAGGCGATGGATCGGCCGGAATCTGGCGTAGTCGTGGAGCTTTACCCATCACACTGAAAGCTCACCTCGATGCGCTCAAGATGAATCCATCCCGAGCTCGTTGCCGAGGCGTTCGTGACAGGGCAACAGAAACATCAGCGCACGCCGCGGTCTTCGGCTGCGTCCAGCCATACGGGCTCCGCCTCGAAAGCGGCTCGCAGCACCTCCATGAAGGCCGGCGCTTCCGGAACGGTGATAGGACCGAAGGCCGTGACCGCTATCCCCAGCGACCAGGAATTCATCACGGCCGCGCCCGCAAATCTCTTCACGCCATCGAGGAAGACATCCTCATGCCGCTGCGCGATAGCAAGGCCGCCCAGCTGGCGCTGGATCATGCCCATCATCGTTCCGGCCAGAACCTGCGCACGCGGCCAGACAACCGAACGGCCGTCCCAGAAAGCAAGATTCCAGATGGTCGCCTCGCCAAGGCGCCCATGCCGGTCGACGAAGGCCGCATCGTCGAAACCCTGCGCCACGGCCTTGCGCAGGTAATGGGTTTTCGCGCCCTCACCGACATGCTTTATGCCAGGGTGGTATCGCTGATGCTCGACGACGCTCAGCCGAAGCGGCCCCCGAGGACCATCCGACGGAGGTCCGGTACGGACCAGCAGACTCGGCTCGGTACTGCCGCTTGCGGCGGTGAATTCGCCCTCAGGTGAGAACGCCGTTACGGTGAGCGACTGATCCTGGGGACCGATTTCGATCGCACGACGGACACTGCGCATCACGGTATCGTCGGATGGCGCCCGACCGAACAGTTCGATCGAGGCGCTCTTCAGGCGCGCCAGGTGCAGGTCGAGACCCTTGACCCCGCGGCCCCTCACCTGCAAAGCGGTGAAGTGCGCGAATCCGGCGAATGCTAAAGGCGCCAGATCACACGCAGTTGCCGGCACTTCGTTGAGCAGTATCGGGTAAGTTTCGCGATGTGATGCCATGGGAATGCTCCTCACCTTTCGATTGGGAGCATCGAGTGTAAAATCTGACAGCACTGTTAGAGTCAAGCCCAATATCAAGATCGGCGAACTGTCCAGACGATGCGAAGTGAGCGTCCGCATGCTGCGCTACTACGAGGAGCAAGGGCTCCTCAAGCCGCAACGCAGCCAAAGCGGCTTCAGGGAATATGGGCCTCGGGAACAGCAAACAGTCGAGCGAATCAAGCTGCTGGGCTCCGCAGGCATGACGCTCACCACGATCAAGCAGTTTCTGCCGTGCATTCGGGGCGAAGGTCATCTCTTGGAACCGTGCGAAGAACTCCGCTCCACGCTGATCGGGCAGATCGCCCTGATCGACCAGAAAACCGAAAAGCTCATGCACAGCCGCAAGGTGCTCGAGAGGTTTTTGCTGGAAGTCCAGTGAAGCCCCCTCAACGGTTGCAGTGGCACAGCAAGGAGCTTCCCCCTACGATCAGCTGGTCCGCATCCTTTAGCGAGACGGACCCTGCGCGGCCGTTCCCTTAGAAGAACTCATCGAGCAGTCGGTAAACGCGCACGCAACAGATCGGACGCTTCGATCCCATAGCATTCCAGGACCACCTGAACCCATTCCTCTCACGGTTCTTCGGCGATATTGCGACAGGCCGCTCAGCCCCGGAAACAGGACGTTGGGCAAACATGCATCGAGCATCCCAGGCTGGGCGCTGAAGAGACACGTACGGCACCCGGCACCAGCGATTACGTACGCGAAAGGCCATTTCCTGAAGTATATCTGCGGCTATGCGCGCCCATCTTCTATAGATGTCGAATTCGATGGCAAAGGCTATTTCGAAAGGCTCCACATGCTGGGCTGGCTACTTAACTTTGAAGGCTAAGTACCGCTCTCGTTGCGCACCCTTTTTTCCGTGGGAGCACACTGGGAACGCTAACCCAGACTCGCGCTACCCAGAAACGCGAAAGCCCCGGAATCCGGGGCTTTCAGCTTTTCACATGGTGCGGACGGAGAGACTCGAACTCTCACACCTTGCGGCGCCAGAACCTAAATCTGGTGTGTCTACCAATTTCACCACGTCCGCCAAGCGGGCTAAACGAAAACGCCAGGCAGTGCCTGGCGTTCTCGAGAATATGGGGTGGACGAAGGGGATCGAACCCTCGACACCAGGAGCCACAATCCTGTGCTCTACCAACTGAGCTACGCCCACCATATTGCATTTGCTTGTGCCAGAGCCCGAAATGGCGCACCCGGCAGGATTCGAACCTGCGACCATCCGCTTAGAAGGCGGATGCTCTATCCAGCTGAGCTACGGGCGCTTTTATCTGCATTCTGTTCGGAGCGCAGACTTGAAGCTCCGGCTATTGAAAGAAGTCGCCTTCTCCGTAAGCCATCTTACCCAGCAGCAGGCTGTGCTCGACAAGCGGGGCGAATGTTATAGAGGCTCCAAACAGTCGTCAACAGCAAATTGAAAAAAATTTCAGTTAGATAAAGGGGTTACAGATGACGAACGCTGCTTCGCCTTTGCCGTATCGCTACGACATGCGAGAATACGCGCCCTTTCCAAGTCCTCTCCAATGGTTAACCAAGCGTCATGACCGCAAAACTGATCGACGGTAAAACGATTGCTGCCAACATTCGCCAACAGATCTCCGGTCGTGTTGCCGAACGTCGCGCCCAAGGGCTCCGCGCACCCGGCCTCGCCGTGATTCTGGTCGGCAGCGATCCAGCCTCCCAGGTGTACGTGGCGCACAAGCGCAAAGATTGCGAGGAGGTGGGCTTCAACTCTGTCGCCCATGATCTGCCAAGCGATACCCGCCAGGAAGACCTGTTGGCCCTGATCGATCAGCTCAATGACGACTCTTCGATCGACGGCATTCTCGTCCAGCTGCCTCTGCCCAAGCATCTCGATGCATCCCAGCTGCTGGAGCGCATCCGCCCGGACAAGGACGTAGACGGTTTCCACCCCTATAACGTCGGCCGCCTCGCGCAGCGTATGCCATTGCTGCGCCCATGCACGCCGAAAGGCATCATGACGCTGCTTGAGAGCACCGGAGTCGACCTGCATGGGCTGGATGCGGTCGTGGTCGGCGCCTCGAACATCGTCGGGCGGCCTATGGCGCTGGAGCTGCTGTTGGCCGGCTGCACCACTACCGTAACCCACCGCTTTACCCGCAATCTCGAAGAGCACGTAAGGCGAGCCGACCTGGTCGTGGTCGCAACCGGCATCACTGGCCTGGTCAAGGGTGAATGGATCAAGCCCGGCGCAATCGTCATCGACGTCGGCATCAACCGCCAGGCTGATGGCCGTCTGCTCGGCGACGTGGAATTCGAACCAGCCAGCGAGCGCGCCGCATGGATCACCCCGGTGCCGGGCGGCGTCGGCCCGATGACCCGCGCCTGCCTGCTGGAAAATACCCTGCACGCCGCAGAACATCTGCACGACTGATCGTGAACGACGCAAACAAGAACGGCGCCCTTCGGCGCCGTTTTTGTTTGCATTGGACTATTCAGCCAGACGCCAGGTCGTCCCGCCCTTGCCGTCCTCCAGCACCACCCCCATGGCGCTGAGCTGATCGCGGATACGGTCGGACTCGGCCCAGTTCTTTTCCGCTCTCGCCGCCAAACGCGCGGCGATCAGCGCCTCGACCTCGGCAGCGTCAACCTTGCCAGCAGCTCCCGCCTGCAGGAAGGCATCGGGCTCCAACTGCAGTACGCCGAGCACACCGGCAAGCGCCTTGAGCTGAGCAGCCAGTGCGCCGGCAGCAGCAAGATCGGTCTCGCGCAGGCGATTGACCTCACGCACCATATCGAACAGCACCGCGCACGCTTCTGGCGAGTTGAAATCGTCGTCCATCGCTGCGCCGAAGCGCGCCACGAACGCTTCCCCACCAGCAGGCGCCGCGTCAGGCATGCCTTTCAAGCCGTTGTAGAAGCGCTCCAGCGCACCTTTGGCTTCGCGCAGGCTGTCCTCGGAGTAGTTGATTGGACTGCGGTAGTGGCTGGACACCAGCAGGTAGCGCACCACCTCCGGGTGGTACTTCTCCAGCACCTCGCGGATGGTGAAGAAATTGCCCAGACTTTTGGACATCTTCTCGCCGTCGACCCGCACCGCGCCAGCGTGCATCCAGACATTGGCGTACTGCTTGCCGGTCGCGGCCTCGCTCTGCGCGATCTCGTTCTCATGGTGCGGAAACACCAAATCCGGGCCGCCACCATGGATGTCGAACGTCTCGCCCAGGCAGCAGGTGGACATTACCGAACACTCGATATGCCAACCGGGACGCCCAGGGCCCCACGGCGAATCCCAACTCGGCTCGCCAGGCTTGGCGCCCTTCCACAGTACGAAGTCCAGCGGATCTTCCTTGGCTTCGTCCACCTCGATGCGCGCGCCGATCTTCAGATCCTCGATCTTGCGCCGCGAGAGTTTGCCGTAACCGACGAATTTGCCGACCCGGTAGTAGACGTCACCGTTGCCCGGCGCATAAGCGAAGCCCTTGTCGATCAGGGTCTGGATCATCGTATGCATGCCGGCGATATGGTCGGTGGCGCGAGGTTCGAGATCCGGACGCAACACGTTGAGGCGCGTCTCGTCTTCATGCATTGCCGCAATCATGCGCTCGACCAGCGCCTGGAACGGCTCGCCGTTATCAGTGGCACGGCGGATGATCTTGTCATCGATGTCGGTGATGTTGCGCACGTAGGTCACGTCGTAGCCGCGCTGGCGCAGCCAGCGGGTAACCACGTCGAACGCCACCATCACCCGTGCATGACCGATGTGGCAGAAGTCGTAGACCGTCATCCCGCAGACGTACATGCGCACCTTGTTGCCTTCCAGCGGGCGGAACGCTTCCTTGGTCTTGCTCAGCGTGTTGTAGATCGCCAGCGCCATCATTGACCCCAGGAGTCACGCAGCGTGACGGTGCGATTGAACACAGGAGCGCCGGGCTTGCTGTCCTTCATGTCGGCGCAGAAATAGCCTTCACGCTCGAACTGAAAGCGCTCTTCAGGAGCCACATCCGCCAGCGAAGGCTCGGCGCGACACCCCTTGAGCACGACGAGCGAATCGGGGTTGATATTGTCCAGGAAGCTGCCGCCCTCCTCGTCCTTCTCAGGATTGGCGGAACGGAACAGACGATCGTACAGACGCACCTCGCACTCGACGCTTTCGGCAGCCGGCACCCAGTGGATCACACCCTTGACCTTGCGGCCTTCGGGGTTCTTGCCCAAGGTATTTTCGTCGTAGCTGCAGCGCAGCTCGACGACATTTCCAGCCTCATCCTTGATCGCCTCATCGGCACGGATCACGTAGCTGCCGCGCAGTCGCACTTCGCCGCCAGGAACCAGTCGTTTGAAGCCCGCCGGCGGGACTTCTTCGAAGTCGCCCGCATCGATGTAGATCTCGCGGCTGAACGGCAGCACCCGCACCCCCATGTCCTGCTTCGGATGACGCGGCAGCTCGAGGTTTTCGCTCTTCCCTTCCGGATAGTTGGTAATCACCACCTTGAGTGGCTTGAGCACGCACATGGCACGCGCGGCGTTGGCGTCCAGGTCTTCGCGAATCGCAAATTCCAGCATGCCGATGTCAACAACGCCGCCTGCGCGATTCACACCGATCATGTCGCAAAAGTTGCGGATCGAGGCCGGGGTGTAGCCGCGGCGCCGGAAGCCGGAGAGCGTCGACATGCGCGGGTCGTCCCAACCGCTCACGTGGTTCTCATCCACCAGCTGCTTGAGCTTGCGCTTGCTGGTGATGGTGTAGTTCAGGTTGAGACGGGCGAACTCGTACTGGCGCGGCTGGGCCGGTACCGGCAGGTTGGCCAGGAACCACTCGTACAACGGGCGATGATCCTCGAATTCGAGGGTGCAGATTGAATGCGTGATGCCCTCGATGGCGTCCGACTGCCCGTGAGTGAAGTCGTAGCTCGGATAGATGCACCACTTGTCACCGGTCTGGTGATGGTGCGCATGGCGAATGCGATAGAGGATCGGGTCGCGCAGATTCATGTTCGGCGAGGCCATATCGATCTTCGCCCGCAACGCACGGGCGCCATCCGGGAACTCGCCTGCCTTCATGCGGGCGAAGAGGTCGAGGTTCTCCTCCACCGAACGCTCGCGGAACGGGCTGTTCTTGCCAGGCTCGGTCAGGCTGCCACGGTATTCACGGGCCTGCTCGGGTGTCAGGTCGCAGACATAGGCCTTGCCCGCCTTGATCAGCTCTATCGCCCAGTCATGCAGCTGATCGAAATAGTTGGAGGCGTAGCGTTCCTCGCCGGCCCACTGGAAGCCCAGCCACTGCACGTCGCTCTTGATCGCGTCGATGTACTCCTGGTCTTCCTTGGCCGGGTTGGTGTCATCGAAGCGCAGGTTGCACTCGCCACCGAACTCCTTTGCCAGGCCGAAGTTCAGGCAAATCGACTTGGCATGCCCGATGTGCAGATAGCCATTGGGCTCCGGCGGGAAGCGGGTGACGATCTTGGCGTGCTTGCCGGAGTCCAGATCAGCCTGGACGATCGGACGGAGAAAATTGCTAGCGGCGGGAGTCTCGGGCTTGCTCATGATGTCCTTAACGTCAGCGAGTGTGCGGCTTAAGAGAGGCTTACAAATATAACGAGCGATGGCCAGGCAGTGAGATCAGCGCAAAAAGCGGAATGTACAAAGTCGTACTTAAGCATTTTGAGACCATTTCAACGTCGCAGGGCCGAGTGCAGTAGCTTGTAAATGCCCTCTCAGGGTAGGCCGACCAAATGTCGGGTAGGGACAGGCCATTACTGGCCCGTCCCCCCCTAAGAACCGTACGTGCGGCTTTCACCGCATACGGCTCAAGTTTACGAAAAGTCAGCTGATGGCTGACCGGCAACAATGTCGCGTGATCTTAACATTCCAGACCACCGTATCGCAGAGTTACCTTTTCACGCCGGCTGTGCACCAGCGCATGACAGTTGGGATGAAGCAGCACGCGATTGCTCAAGGTATCCGGTCCGCCGTCCACACGCCTGATGACGTGATGGTCGTGCCAACCGGTCTCCTTGCTGATCGCATGCCCGCACAGGGCACAAAGCCCCTTCTGTCTGCGGAAGATGCTGAGTATTTGCCCCCGATAACGCAGCTTGTGCTGCATCCGCTGGACCCTCAACGCCTCCCACTTCAGCTCATGCGCCGCGTCGTAGGGCTGATACTCACCCGGTAAACGCTTGTGACGCACGATTGCGGTTTCCGCCAGCTTGTACAGCTGTCGGTAATGCCTTTCTCCCTTGCCATTTTTGTAGGGATACGCAAACACCCAGTTCTGCCCACCTATGGATCGGAAGTATTTATTCCTGATCCAGTCAGCCGACTTCTTCGAGTGCCTACGCTTCGCCCACCTCCAGAGTCGCCAGAAAATCAGGCTATCCAGCTTGCTGAAGGTCTGTTTTGCCACGACCGGGGAGTGGTATTGCGCCCACCCCTTCAGTACCGGGTTCAGCTGGCCGATCAACGCATCCTGCGTCAGTGCCCCGCTGTTTTTGATGATCTCTCGCACTTTCCGATAGAACGCCGAGGCGTTCTTCTTCGAGGGTTTGATCAGCAGCTTGGCCTTCCTATACGGCGATTTCGGCACGTACTTCCTGAAACTCCACCCTAGAAAATCGAAGCCTTGATTGATGTGCGTGATCTGCGTTTTCGCCTGTGACAGCGCAACTCCTCGTACCGACAGAAATTGCTCTACCCATGGCTTGACCTCGTCCTCCAGCAGCTCTTTCGAGGCTGCCGTAACGACAAAGTCATCCGCATAGCGCACACACTGCACTTTGATCTTCTTAGCTTTTTTGGCTCCCAATTTCTGCACCAGATGGCGCTTCAGTTGGGTTTCCAAGCCATTCAAGGTGGCGTTTGCCAGACAGGGCGAGATAATTCCTCCCTGCGGCGTCCCGGCCTCCGTAGCCATGAGTTGTCGCCGGTCGATAACCCCGGCCTTCAACCACTTGCGCAGCACCGTCCTGTCCATCGGAACATTCCGGCACAGCCATTCATGGTTGATGTTGTCGAAGAAACCTTTGATGTCGCCTTCCAGAATCCAGACCGGCGCCGTTTGTGGCGACAGCAGGTGGAAAAGCTCGACCATTGCGTCAGCAGTCGAACGATCTGGGCGAAATCCATAGGATTTCGGATCGCTGGTGCTTTCGATTACAGGTTCCAACGCTTGCAGATACAGCGCCTGCATGGCCCGATCCAACATCGTCGGGATACCCAGTGGGCGTTTCTCTGGCTTGCCGGGCTTCGGTATCCATACCCGCCGTAGCGGCTTGGGCCGATAGCCTCGCTTTTTCGACAGACGTCCCACGGCCTGGAGCTTGGCCTGAGGCGTTCCCCAGGTTTCTCCATCGACACCCGGCGTCTTGCGACCCCGGTTCTCCGTGACTCGCCTTACAGCCAGACAGCGGCCATAGAACGAGTGGGTCAGCAGTCGTTGCAGGCGTTTAACCCTGCGCCAGTCGCCTTCCCCAGTTGCCTGCGCAATCTTTAGCTGCATCTTCCGAACGGATTGTTGAATCCTGGCCCAATCTAGATCGTGCCAGTTCGTCATCCCGTCGAAGGACGCAGACGCGACCGGTGCTGCTGGTTGCGTTTTCATACTGTCCTCCTGGTATGCACGACATTCAGGACGGACTACTCCCCTATGGGCAGTAGTCGCCCATAGGGTCGTTTGTTATCGCTGGAATCAGCGGCTATGTTTTGCGCTCGTAAACCAGATGCACGTCAGCCAGGGTTGCCCCTGCCGGTGATGTTTCAACCGGTATGCCACCCATTACAGGCAGCCCTTCGCTTTTTGCATCCTCCCATTCCCCACACCCATCAGCGCCCCTTGCGGTTTGCCTGCCTGACCGATGTTGCTGACCAGGCGAGTGTTCGGGATTGCCACGTTCCCCGAGTCGCATCTATTCCCCGTTTAGGCTTCGTCTATCCCCCGACAGTTGTGTGGTACCGCACCACAAGCTTTGACTGTGATGCCAACTGCTATGCCGTTTTTGGCTGAGGCCAATAATTGCCGTAGGCCCGTCGATAGTTACGAGGGTTCTGGCGACGATTCACATGCGTTAGCCATGCGGGATAGGTCATTAGCCTCGTCGCGTCCGTGCAATTCGGACGTGAAGCGTTCTCCGTCACCGGATAACACCCTCTTGCGAGCGAGACATTGTTAATCGGGCTTCACACCTCAGGGTTGGCCCCTGACGCATGCCGATCTAATGAACTGGCGGGTACACGCCAGGCTCGGTACTCCCTAAACAAGCAGAGCTGAGCAATGCGATTCGGAGCTTGACGCTCCGCGCTTGGTTTAACGTCCCCCAACGTCTCACGACGGTGATAAAGGCTCGATGCCCAACGTGAGGGACGAAATCTGCCCAGAGGGCGGAATTCACCCTCTGGGTTAGACATTATTTGTAACAATCGAGCTAGGCTAGATTGCAACTTTCTGGTTTCTACACCCCATTGCGGACCCATTTTGGGTGCGAATTGATGCAGATTCATTGCCTAGCCTCGTAAAAACGCAGAGCGTCCGAAGCGTAGGATTACCAGGCTGAGCCGGGTACATTAGCTGCTGTTTTAAGCATTAACCCCTTGAAACAAAGGGTTTGGAGCCATGGTGCAGTTAACCAAACCAAGCGCGACACGTGCACACGTGTCGCACCAAAGCGCCTATCATAGCGGACCCGTCAACCCCCTGACAGAGCAATGCGCTCAGGGGATACCGCCATCAGTGACTGGCGGCACTCGGTAACGACGACCCTTGCAGCGGCGCGCCCGCACCAACGAAACGGAACCCCTCCCGATGATCAAACTGCACACCAACTACGGCGTCATCACCGTCAATCTGTTCGAAGACAAGGCTCCGGAAACCACTGCCAACTTCAAGGAATATGTGAAGAGCGGCCACTACGACGGCACCATCTTCCATCGCGTGATCAGCAATTTCATGATCCAGGGCGGCGGTTTCGAGCCAGGCATGAAGCAGAAGTCCACTCGCGCGCCGATCAAGAACGAGGCCAACAATGGTCTGTCGAACAAAACCGGCACTCTGGCCATGGCGCGCACCATGGAACCGCATTCGGCGTCCGCGCAGTTCTTCATCAACGTGAAGGACAACGACTTCCTCGATCACAGTGCGCCTACCGTACAGGGTTGGGGCTATGCCGTGTTCGGCGAGGTGACCGAGGGCATGGATGTGGTCGAGAAGATCAAGGGTGTGGCAACGACCATGAAGTCCGGCCACCAGGACGTCCCGGTCGAGGACGTGGTGATCGAGAAGGCCGAGATCGTCGAGTAATCGCGAGTGATCCTGCTGATCTCAGATCTGCATCTGGAAGAGGAACGCCCGGACATCACCCGGGCGTTTCTGCATTTTCTCGCGACGCGCGCTACCCAGGCCGAAGCCCTATACATTCTCGGTGACTTCTTCGAGGTCTGGATCGGCGACGACGCCATGACGCCGTTCCAGGAATCGATTGCCCGCGCCCTGCGTGCGTTGAGCGAGCGCGGCGTCAGAATCTATCTGATGCACGGCAACCGCGACTTCATGCTCGGCCAGACCTTCTGCCGCAAGGCCGGCTGCAAGCTGCTGGCTGACCCGAGTGTGGTCCAGCTCTGCGGCGAGCCGGTACTGCTGATGCACGGCGACAGTCTGTGTACCCGCGATGAAGGCTACATGCGGCTACGCCGGCTGCTGCGCAACCCCGTCAGCCTGTTCGTTCTGCGCCATCTTCCGCTCGCGACTCGCCGGAAACTCGCCCGCAAGCTGCGCAACGAAAGCCGCAGCCAGACCCGCATGAAAGCCAGCGACATCATCGACGTCACCCCGGAACTGATACCCGGCGTGCTGGCCGAACATGGCGTTCGCACGCTGATCCACGGTCATACTCATCGACCGGCAACCCACGACTTCGTGGTGAATGGCCAACCCGCCAAACGGATCGTGCTGGGCGACTGGGATCGGCAGGGATGGGCACTGCAGGTGGATGAAAACGGCTACCACCAGGCGCCATTCGCCCTGAGCTAGGCTGCCAGCGGCACGCCGCTGTGAAACCGGAACTCGCTGTCCGGGCTTTCGATCAATTCCCGTTCCCGCTCGCGCACCCGAACGATGGTGGCATCCACATCGGCGGCGTCGCCGTACTGATAGGCCAGCTTCAGGTAATCCTGGAAGTGCCGCGCTTCCGACTTGAGCAGCCCGTGATAGAACTTGCCCAGCTCTTCATCCAGGTGCGGTACCAACATGGCGAAGCGCTCGCAAGAGCGCGCCTCGATAAAGGCACCGATCACCAGCGTGTCGGTCAGTCGATAGGGCTCATGATTGCGTACGAGCTCGCGCAAACCGGCGGCATAACGAGACGAGCCAACATTGCGCAACTCGATCTCGCGGCGACGGATGATCGCCAGCACCTGCTCGAAATGGCGCAACTCCTCCCGCGCCAGACGCGACATCTTGTTCTGCAGATCCGGCTTGTCGACATAGCGGAACATCAACTGGAACGCCGACCCCGCTGCCTTTTTTTCGCAGTTGCCGTGGTCGATCAGCATCACGTCCTGATTCTGCAAGGCAGCGTCTACCCAGGCAGCGGGAGTGACGCAGGCGAGGAACTCATTCAGATCAGGAAGCATGTCGAACCTTGCATATTCAGGAACAAAATACTGGGTCATCGCGTGGTGCCGGCCGACACCGCGCGGGCATTATACGAATGCCGCGCGGAGCAGCCAGTCTTGCTTGATATACATCACAACTGGCGTCGCAGGCTTGTCTATAGTTGACCAACCCGCATCAGGAAATGGAGCCGATCATGCAAGCCATTCGCTGCATCCTCGTGGTAATTGACCCGAACCAGCCACAAGAGCTGGCCTTGAAACGAGCACGCCTGATCTCGTCCGTCAGCCAATCACACCTGCATCTGCTGATCTGCGACACCAGACACGACCACAGCGCACACCTGAACGCATTGCGAGAGCAGCTCGAATCCGAAGGCCATCAGACGACTACGCAACAGGCGTGGCACGAGAGCGTCCACCAGACCATCATCAGCGTGCAACAAGCAAAAGGCTGCGGCCTGGTGGTGAAGCAGCACGTGCCGGACAATCCACTGAAGCGCGCCCTGCTGACTCCGGAGGACTGGAAGCTGCTGCGCTACTGCCCCTGCCCGGTATTGATGGTTAAAACCGACAAGCCATGGACCGGCGGCAACATCCTCGCCGCCGTGGACGTTGGCAACGCCGACCTCG
The DNA here is from genome assembly GCF_041381355.1 of Pseudomonas sp. LM13. Lineage (NCBI taxonomy): Bacteria > Pseudomonadati > Pseudomonadota > Gammaproteobacteria > Pseudomonadales > Pseudomonadaceae > Pseudomonas > Pseudomonas sp. LM13. Next base: position 8,747 of record NZ_JACBXH010000011.1, on the reverse strand, counting down.
AACACCGCACGCTGCATACGACCATCGTCAATCACGGATTCGAGATCGCCAACCTCGCCGATGGCAATCTCCACGTCATCAGCGCCCATCCATCGGCGATGTTGTCTGCCGCAGATCCAGCCTTTCAGCTGAAAGAGACCATCGAGGCGAGATATCGCGACGCCTGCAAGCAATTTCAGGAAGATTTCGCTATCCCGAACGAACGTCTGCATCTAGTCGAAGGGCCGGCCGATGCATTGATTCCCCGCGTTTGCCATCAGCTCAATGCGGTCGTAACCATCATCGGAACTGTGGCACGAACCGGATTCTCGGGCGCCCTCATGGGCAATACTGCGGAAGTGGTACTCGATACGCTGGAAAGCGACGTCCTGGTACTCAAGCCAGATGACATCATCGATCACCTGGAAGACCTTGTGCGCCATTGACCCCATGCGCGGAAGCCTCGCCAGAGGCTTTCGCCTTCACACCCTCAGATCCATACCCTGGCGTATGAATTGCGGAGCGATATAGCGATCGTAGTGGGCCTCGGAAAGTAGAAAAAACTCTCGGTCAATGGCATCTCGCAGCTCAGGCAGCGCCCAGTCGCGAAACTCGGGCAGCAGACTGATTCCGTACGCGTCCAGCTGTTGGATAAGCCGGGCACCGCGCGCGATCAGCTGATAAGCCCAGCAGTAGGGAGATTGCTCGGCCACGAAGCGAATCTGCCTCGCTTCCAACTGCTGCCGCAGCAGCACGGCATCGAAGATCTCGAGTTTCGCCACCATCACCTGAGCGAGAAGAATCTCGAGGCGCCGCCAGACCGCCAACTTTTCCTGTTCAGCGTATGCGTTCCAGTTGACCACCTCGTGGTGAAAGCGCTTGCAGCCGCGACAGACGACATCGCCGTACACGGTCGAACAGAGGCCTACGCAAGGAGTTTTGATGCGCTGAGTGGACATGAGCAGAAAAGCGGCATGGAGTACGGGCTGAGCATCTTAGACTTTTGTCCTACCAGGGTCACTCGCGCTGACGTCCGGATGGCGGCAAATCACGCTGAAGCCCAGGCCAGACGGTGCTCAGCGCATTCGTGGCGAGCCGACAGGCGCTGGCGCAACACCCACAGCAAGCGGTCCTCGACTTAACTTCACGAGCCATTTCCAGTAGACTCAGCCCGCCGTTTTTGGCGCCACATTCCATACGAAGCTGTTTTCAAAGCGTCACGAGCACAGTTGAACCGGCTGCGTGCCGGATGCGCGGATTTGCCTTTCTCCTGCCCATCCGGCCTCGCCCGCCCGGCGTAAAACTTTGAAAACAGCTTCCGGATGCGCGTCCCGAAACACCCAAGGGACCAATGATGAGGGTAAAAACTGTGCTTGAAGCCTATCGCAAACACGTAGAAGAGCGTGCCGCCCAGGGCGTTGTGCCCCAGCCGCTGAACGCCGAACAGACCGCCGGCCTGATCGAATTGCTGAAGAACCCGCCAGCGGGCGAAGAAGCATTCCTCGTTGACCTGATCACCAACCGCGTCCCCGCGGGCGTCGACGAGGCTGCCTACGTCAAGGCCGGCTTCCTGTCCGCCCTGGCCAAGGGCGAAACCTCTTCTCCGCTGCTGAGCAAGCAGCGTGCCGTCGAACTGCTGGGCACCATGCAGGGCGGCTACAACATCGCCACCCTGGTCGAGCTGCTGGACAGCGCGGAACTGGGCGCAGTCGCCGCCGAGCAACTGAAGCACACCCTGCTGATGTTCGACGCCTTCCATGACGTCGCCGAGAAGGCCAAGGCCGGCAGCCAGCACGCCAAGGCCGTCATGCAGTCCTGGGCCGAAGGCGAGTGGTTCACCAACCGCCCGGCGGTTGCCGAAAAGATCACCCTGTCCGTGTTCAAGGTCACTGGTGAAACCAACACCGACGACCTGTCGCCGGCTCCGGATGCCTGGTCGCGCCCGGACATCCCGCTGCACGCCCGGGCCATGCTGAAAATGGCCCGTGATGGCATCAACCCGGACGTGCCGGGCTCGGTTGGCCCGATCAAGCAGATGGAAGAACTGAAAGCCAAGGGCTTCCCGGTTGCATACGTCGGCGACGTGGTCGGCACCGGTTCTTCGCGCAAGTCGGCCACCAACTCCGTGCTGTGGTTCTTCGGTGATGACATTCCGAACGTACCGAACAAGCGCGCCGGTGGCTTCTGCTTCGGCACCAAGATCGCTCCTATCTTCTACAACACCATGGAAGATGCCGGCGCCCTGCCGATCGAGTTCGATTGCAGCAACCTCGCCATGGGCGACGTGATCGACGTCTATCCGTACGCTGGCAAGGTTTGCAAGCACGGCACCGATGAAGTCATCACCACTTTCGAGCTGAAAACCGACGTGCTGCTGGACGAAGTCCGTGCTGGCGGTCGTATCCCGCTGATCATCGGTCGCGGCCTGACCGAGAAGGCCCGCGCCGAGCTGGGTCTGGCTCCGTCCACCCTGTTCAAGAAGCCGGAAGCGCCGGCTGATAGCGGCAAAGGCTTCACCCTCGCACAGAAGATGGTCGGTCGCGCATGCGGTCTGCCGGAAGGCCAAGGCGTTCGCCCGGGCACCTACTGCGAGCCGAAGATGACCACCGTCGGCTCCCAGGACACCACTGGCCCGATGACCCGCGACGAGCTGAAGGACCTGGCCTGCCTCGGCTTCTCCGCCGACCTGGTGATGCAGTCGTTCTGCCACACCGCGGCCTATCCGAAGCCGATCGACGTCAATACCCATCACACCCTGCCGGACTTCATCATGAACCGCAGCGGCGTGTCGCTGCGTCCGGGCGACGGCATCATTCACAGCTGGCTGAACCGCATGCTGCTGCCGGATACCGTTGGTACCGGTGGTGACTCGCACACCCGCTTCCCGATCGGTATCTCCTTCCCGGCCGGTTCCGGCCTGGTCGCCTTCGCTGCCGCCACTGGCGTCATGCCGCTGGACATGCCGGAATCCGTACTGGTGCGCTTCAAGGGCCAAATGCAGCCGGGCATCACACTGCGCGACCTGGTTCATGCGATTCCCTACTACGCCATTCAGCAAGGCCTGCTGACTGTCGAGAAGAAAGGCAAGAAGAACATCTTCTCCGGCCGCATCCTCGAGATCGAAGGTCTGAACCAGCTGACCGTCGAGCAGGCGTTCGAGCTGTCCGACGCCTCCGCCGAGCGTTCGGCTGCCGGTTGCACCATCAAGCTGCCGGAAGAGTCGATCGCCGAGTACCTGAAGTCGAACATCACCATGCTGCGCTGGATGATCAGCGAGGGCTATGGCGATGCTCGCACCCTCGAGCGTCGTGCCCAGGCGATGGAAGCCTGGCTGGCCGATCCGAAGCTGCTGGAAGCCGACAAGGACGCTGAATACGCCGCTGTGATCGAAATCGACCTGTCCGAAGTGAAAGAGCCCGTGCTCTGCGCACCGAACGACCCGGACGATGCCCGCCTGCTGTCCACCGTTGCTGGCGAGAAGATCGATGAAGTCTTCATCGGTTCCTGCATGACCAACATCGGCCACTTCCGCGCTGCCGGCAAGCTGCTCGACAAGGTCAAGGGTGGTATTCCGACCCGTCTGTGGCTGGCTCCGCCGACCAAGATGGACGCTCACCAGCTGACCGAAGAAGGCTACTACGGCATCTACGGCAAGGCTGGCGCGCGCATGGAAATGCCGGGCTGCTCCCTGTGCATGGGTAACCAGGCTCGTGTTCAGACCGGCTCGACCGTCGTCTCCACTTCGACCCGTAACTTCCCGAACCGCCTCGGCGACGCCACCAATGTATACCTGGCCTCGGCCGAACTGGCAGCGGTAGCCTCCATCATCGGCAAGCTGCCGACTGTTGCGGAGTACATGGAGTACGCGAAGAACATCGACAGCATGGCTGCCGACATCTATCGCTACCTGTCCTTCGACCAGATCGCCGAGTTCCGTGACGCTGCGGAAAAGGCCAAGATCAAGGTCGTCGAAGTCTGATGACGCTGTAATGCAATAAAAAACCCCGCTTCGGCGGGGTTTTTTATGCCCACGGATTTCTTCGCCGGCTGATGTTTATCCGGTCAACCATTTGTATACGGCAGCATCGCAGCCGCCAGCCGCGGCCCGAAGCACAGCGGCGGCACTTTTACTACAGACAAAGAAAAGCCCGGACTATGCCGGGCTTTTCGAGCTTGAAGGCTTCAGCTCAGCATTACTGAACCTGAGCTTCTACCTCGGCCTCAACACGACGGTTGATCTGACGACCTTCCTCGGTGGAGTTATCAGCAACTGGACGAGATTCGCCATAACCGACGGAGTTCACACGACCGCCTTCAACGCCATACTCGTTGACCAGAACGTTGCGTACTGCTTCAGCACGACGCTCGGACAAGCGCTGGTTGTACTGGTCGGTGCCAACGGAGTCGGTGTGACCTTCGACCACGGTGGTGGTTTGCGGGTACTGCTGCATGAAATCAGCGAGGTTCTTGATGTCGCTGTAGCTTTCTTCGCGGACGCGCGACTTGTCGAAGTCGAACTTGACGTCCAGCTCGACGCGTACGACTTCCGGAGCCGGTTCCGGCTCGGTGTCAACGATCGGAGCCGGAGCCGGTTCCGGAGTCGGCTCAACGGCTGCAACCTGACGGGCGCCGCCACCGAAGTTCAGGCCGACACCAACGCCAGCCATCCACTCGGCTTCGTCGGCATCGATGTTGTACATGCCGTCAACGCTCGCCTTGGCGAAGAAGTTCTCGGTGAAGTAGTACTTCACGCCAGTACCCACGTTGGCGAAGGTGCTGCGGTCACGACCACTGCGGGCGGCCTGGCCAATGCTCTGATGCGCAACGCCAGCGGAGACGTACGGACGCAGACCAACACCCGGAGCGCCAAAATGATAGGCAGCATCGAGGGAAGTCAGGCTGCCCTTGATGTTCTTGTGACTACCATCGGCGCCCGGCTCCTTAGAGGTCAGGTCATGGTATTCGCCGTAGGAGAGACCCAACGAAACATCGTCGGTAAGAAAATAGCTGGCGCCAGCGCCATACAATTCGCCATCACGCTGAACGTCGCGCGAGCTGTCAGTGAAATAGAGCTTACCGAACGCCTCCACCTCTACGGCACCCTGTCCTTGAGCCAGCGCGCCGAGAGAAGTCGCGGCGACTATCGAACCGATTACGACGCCTAAGGTGTTTTTAAGTTTCATCCGTAAATCCCCATCTGGTGGTTAGTATCAGAACAATCTAAGGAACCCGGTTGCATGTATGCCCAAGCTGTTCGCTACGGGTAAGACAAGTTTGACGGGCTAAGTTTCACTTTGATCGGAAAATTTTTCCCGCAGCTTGTCCAGTGCGCGCTTGTAACGCATCTTCGTCGCGCTAAGCCCCATGTGCATGATATCGGCGATTTCCTGAAACTCGAGTTCAGCAACAAAACGCAACACCAATATCTCCCGATCGATCGGGTTTACATGCACCAACCAACGATCCAGACCCGCCTTCTCTTCGAGTTTAGGCGCCTTCTCATCGGATGCTTCTTCCAGCGGATCGAGGCTAAGCGCATCGAGCAGGCGCCGTTTGCGGCGCTCTTTACGATATTGCGTAATGCATTCGTTGTAAGTGATGCTATAGAGCCATGTTTTGAACTTCGATTTACCTTCGAAGTTCTTCAACCCATATAACACCTTGAGCATAACTTCCTGGCATACGTCATCGGCATCCCGCTCGTTCCCCAAGTAACGTGCACAAACATTGAACAACGTGCGCTGATAGCGACGCATCAGCTCTTCATACGCTCGGGTTATATGAAACAGTTCGACGTGAGCATGCCGCACCAGCTCTTCATCGCTGAGCTGGCGTGGATCGTAGCGCGAAATGGACGTTGGGGTTTTAGTCAAGACGCTTCGAGCCGGCAGTCAAAATCTCGGCCGCCAATCATGGAAACCGGAAAAAAGGCGACGTACTTTACCAGATACTCAGGGCTAGCGGCTGCCGACTCGCTGTTCGAGTAGCACTTTGTTCGCCACGGACATCAGCTCGCCGTCATCGGTAAGCAATAAGGTTTTCACCGTACCGATTTCCTCGATCTGGCCTTCCATGTCTGGCAGCCGTATCTTCTGACCCACTTCGTAGAGCTCACGCACATAGATTCCAGCCAGTATCTGACTTACCAGCTCACGACTACCGAGACCAAGGGCCAGCGCAACCGCGAGGCCGACCGTGATCAGAACGATGGCAATCACATAATTGAGCAGCTCGGTCTTGACCTCGAGCTGCCCAATCGCCACGGAAATGCTGATGATTATCACCAGGCCCTGCGCCATTCGCGCCAAACCATTCGCGTAATCAAGGCCGACACCCTCGGCGGCGCCTCGAACCAGACCGCTCAACAACTGCGCCAGCAGGACACCAGCGAGCAGAACCAACGCAGCGCCGAAGACCTTCGGCACATAGAGCGCAAGCATGTCGAGGGTTGCCGAAACGCGCTCCAGCCCCAGCGATTCGGCGGCCGAGACCAGGAAGATCAGCAGCACGAACCAATACACCACCTTACCGATCAAGGCTGAGACCGGAATGCGTATGCCCGCTCGGCCCAACAGTTTGGTAAGCCCGGTTCCGGCCATCAGCCGATCCAATCCGACCTTGGCCAGCACTTTGGATAACAAGGTATCGAGTAGCTTGGCTACCACGAACCCGAGCAATACGACGACCACGGCGCCGAACAGACGGGGAATAAAGGCCGCTACAGATGCCCAAAGCGAGCTCATCGCCGACAGCAGACTTTGGGTCCAGGGATCGAATTCCATGATCAATCAGCCTTATCGAAAGAACGGTTGGAAGCAGCCCGGCGGGAAACCGGTGCGAGATGTCGCGAGCCGCTATTGACGCCCATCAGCAATGCTTCGAGCCAGTGCCCTACCAGAGCAAACAGGTCGCCAGCGCCCACCTGCCGGTTGGCCGTCTTCAGCACTCGCCCCAGGCAGGCATCGTCATCGTGCACGGAGGGCTTGTTGAGCAGATCTCGCAGGGATTCTTCAAAGGGATCGCGCATGCAAACCTCGCTAAAGTATGTGGCCTAGACGGTCTATGGCCGGTCGGGAGTCACATTCAGAGCCAGCGGAGGCGCCGTAGCATCCACCATTGCAGCAAGGCGATACTGCCTATCAGCGCGCAGGCTACGGCGAACCCGTACGGGAAGTCGGCACCAGGTATGCCCCCGACGTTGATTCCGAGCAACCCCGTGAGAAAGCTGAGCGGCAGAAAAAAGCCAGTAATGATAGCAAGCAGATACATGGTTCGGTTCATCCGCTCGCTCAGCCTGCGGTGTTCCGACTCCAGCACCAGATTGATCCGCTCCCGGACCATTTCGAGCTCTTCGAGATAACGGATCAAACGGTTGCTGAGCTCGTTCCAATACTCGGTGTCGTCCTCGACGAACCAGCTCAATCTGTTGCGCGTCAGCTGACCGTAGAGCTCCCGCTGGGGCAGCAGGAACCGGCGCAGGCCTGCCGCCTGCCGACGCAAGGAGAGCATCGAATCGTGCTCGGGGGTGTAGCGCTCGTTCGCCTCAAGCGCTTCTTCTTCCTTATCGATCCGCTCGGAGAGCTGCATGACGAGATCATCGACGCGATCGGTCATCGCCTCAGCGAGATAGATCAGCAGTTCAGACGCGGTTTTCGGCCCCCTTCCCTCCGACAGCAGCTGTATGACCACCTCCGTAGAGCGCAATGGTCGCAGTCGAAGAGAAATGACCCGTTGCCGGTCGGCGAACACGCGCACGGACACCATGTCTTCCGGTTCTGCATCGGGGTTCAGATTGACGCCGCGCAGGAAAAGCAGCAGCTCCTCCTGAGGCAAGGCCAGCATGCGAGGCCGCGTGTTCTCTTCCAGCAGCACATCGCAGGCAAAGGCACCGAGTCCGCTCTGCCTGCGCAACCAATGCTGCGCCTGGGGCTGGCTGCGATCCCAGTGCAACCAGAGGCTTTCATGCCCCTTCAGTTGCAGGGTAGGCAGGTCCTGATAGCCGATCTGTCGGGCACCGCCGCTGCCATCCAGAACAAACGCGTGGATCAGGCCGTTTTGCTCGCTGTGAAATTCCCGCATCGATGTATCGTCGTCACTCATGAAAAGCCCGGCGTCGCCGGGCTCGGAACAAATAGCGGGTATGCCCCGCCAGTGCAGCGGATTACTCCGGCATGGACAGCGGCTCCGGCGACACGATGATGCCGTTATTGTCGGCATAAACGTATTCGCCCGGGCGGAATGTCACGCCGCAGAAAGTCACTGGAACGTTGAGATCGCCGATACCACGCTTGTCAGTCTTCATCGGGTGGCTGGCCAGCGCCTGCACGCCCAGCTCAGTCTGCGCGAGAACATCGACGTCGCGCACACAGCCGTAGATGATCAGGCCTTCCCAGCCGTTGCGTGCCGCTTTCTCGGCGAGCATGTCACCCAGCAGGGCGCGACGCAAAGAGCCGCCGCCGTCGACAACCATCACCTTGCCAGTACCATCGACATCAACCTGATCCTTGACCAGTGAGTTGTCCTCGAAGCACTTGATGGTCACGATCTCTCCGCCGAAGGAGTCGCGGCCACCGAAATTGCTGAACAGTGGTTCGACGACCTGCACCAGGTCAGGATAGGCGTCGCACAGATCAGGCGTGACGTATTGCATGGAAAGCTCCTTCTGCTAGGGATAACGACCTTTGAACCATCTGGCGCGACATATTAGCCGCAAGCGGCCAGTGGCGGAACGGACAGGGATTTTCGGTGCAAATGAAAACGGGGCTGAC
>NZ_JACBXH010000010.1:0-113409 GCF_041381355.1 Pseudomonas sp. LM13 | reverse complement strand
TCGCATATGCTGGTCGGGGGTTTGCTTTTGGGGCGCGGAAAGGCTGCAGGATCACCGATTTTTTGATGCCGACAAGTTACCGCAGCTGCTCCCTTTGGCGGTGACTGCCCTGCGTAGCAACCTCTGTGCATGAATCACGCGAGCAAAGCGCGTAAAATTGCGCGCTTCGTCGCGATCAGATTACGAGTGCATACAGTGGAAATATTCAAAGAATTCACATTCGAGTCGGCGCACCGTTTGCCGCACGTACCGCAAGGACACAAATGCGGGCGGCTGCATGGCCACTCCTTCCGTGTTGCCTTGTATATAAGTGGGCCAGTGGATCCACATACTGGTTGGATTCGGGATTTCGGTGAGCTGAAATCCATCTTCAAACCGCTCTACGAGCGTTTGGATCACAACTATCTGAACGACATCCCCGGTCTGGAAAACCCCACCAGCGAGAACCTGGCGAAATGGATCTGGAACGAGCTGAAGCCGCTGCTTCCAGAGCTTTCCCGCGTCCGCATTCACGAGACCTGCACAAGCGGTTGTGAATACCGTGGTGAGTGATCATCGCGTTGGGTTTTGTCTGCTCAGTAAAAAGCTGGTACCGCTAACGCCGAGCCAGTGATAGGGAACGGCTACTGACAACTCAGATTACGCTCATTCGTCTTGAATGTGCCGTTCCGATTTTGACAGTTCCGCGCAGTTGCTGCAGAGTGCGGCGCTTTTCTACGCGACTTGGTCGATTATACGGAGATTTGAAATGAACGCAGTTGTTGCGGCGGTCGGCATCATGCTGGTCTTGAGCCTTTGCCGCGTGCACGTGGTCGTTGCACTTATTGCCGGGGCCATGGCCGGTGGGTTGATTGGCGGGTTGGGTATCGAAGGCAGCCTCGCCGCTTTCAACAAGGGCCTGGGTGGTGGAGCGACAGTGGCGTTGTCATATGCTCTGCTTGGTGCGTTCGCCGTAGCCATCGGCAAGAGCGGTCTGGCCCACGCGCTTGCCGACAAGGCTCTGGCTTTGGTCGGAAAGCAAGGCGGCCAGGGCACCGGTGCGGTGAAGTGGATGATGATCGCACTTCTGCTGGCGGTAGCTATCTCGTCCCAGAACATCCTGCCGATTCATATTGCGTTTATTCCTTTGCTGGTTCCGCCGCTACTTTACGTACTGTCGAAGATGAAGATCGACCGGCGCCTGATTGCCTGTGTGCTCGCGTTCGGGCTGATCACTCCTTACATGTTTCTTCCGGTTGGGTTCGGCAACATCTTCCTCAATGAGATTCTGCTGGCCAACGTTGCCAAAAGCGGTGTGGATGTAACCGGCATCAAGGTCACCCAGGCGATGCTGATCCCAGCTTTGGGCATGTTGTCGGGGCTGGCGATCGCCTTCTATAGCTACCGCAAGCCGCGTGAATATGACCTTGCTCGCATCGAGCAGGTAGAGCCCAGTTCGGTACGTTACAGCCCTTTGACCTTGGTGGTGGCAGGCATTGCCGTTGCTGCGGCGTTCGTTATTCAGCTGTGGCTGGACTCGATGATTCTCGGCGCACTCGCAGGGTTCGTGATCTTTTCGGTTTCCGGTGTGGTGCGCTGGCGGGAAGCGGATGACCTGTTTACCGACGGCATGAAAATGATGGCCATGATCGGCTTCATCATGATTGCTGCTGCCGGTTTCGCTGAAGTGATGCGTGAAACCGGTGAGGTGGCACTGCTGGTAGACGCATCCACCGCGTGGATCGGCGACAGCAAGGCCATTGGCGCTTTGTTGATGCTGCTGGTCGGCTTGCTGGTGACGATCGGTATCGGTTCGTCGTTTTCGACCGTGCCGATCATTGCTGCCATCTTCGTGCCGCTTGGTGTCGAGCTGGGATTCAGTCCGCTGGCGATTGTGAGTCTCGTTGGCACTGCAGGCGCGTTGGGTGATGGCGGGTCTCCGGCATCCGACTCCACGCTAGGGCCCACGGCCGGGTTGAATGCCGATGGCCAGCACAACCACATCTGGGACACCGTCGTACCGACATTCCTGCATTACAACCTGCCGCTGCTCGCATTCGGCTGGCTGGCTGCGATGACACTGTAGCGATAAAGCAAGTGGGCCGCCGTCAGGACAACGACGGCCCTATCCCTGATCATCTGTCTGGCCCGCACTCGCGCGCTCGCTCGTTGACTAAACAGTACGAAACGCAGCGACAGGGTCAATAATGGTCAACTCGACGCTCGAGCATAAAGTCTTCCTCGTCCTGCTGGTGGTGGTTTCCCTTGCATTCGGCTGGATCCTTTTGCCGTTCTACGGGGCAGTCTTCTGGGCGGTCATTCTCGCCATCCTCTTCGCGCCTCTGCAGCGCTACCTCTACCGGCGATTCAGGCAGCGCCGTAACCTGGCGGCGCTGTTTACCTTGCTGGTTTGTCTGCTGGTTGCCGTACTGCCGGTCATCTTGATTACGGGCATGCTGGTCCAGGAGGGCGCGACGCTCTACAAGCAGATCGAGAGCGGCGAGTTGGACATCGGCCGTCTGGTATCGGGCCTGAGAGAGCTGTTACCACCATCGGTGCAAATGCAGCTGCAGCGTTTTGGTTTCGGTGACCTAGACTCCATGCGCGAGCGGCTGGCGTCGGGCGCACTCGAGGGCAGTCAGTTTCTCGCAACCAAGGCATTCAGCTTCGGCCAGGGAACATTCCAGTTCCTAGTGAGCTTTTTCGTCATGTTATATCTGCTGTTCTTTTTTATCCGGGACGGCAGAGAACTGGTTGCGCGGATCAGGCAGGCCATTCCGCTCAGCGAGGCGCACAAGCGACGGCTTTTCAACAAGTTCACTCGGGTGGTGCGGGCAACCGTCAAGGGCAATATCGTCGTGGCCGTAACTCAAGGTGCTCTGGGCGGCATCATATTCGCCGTGCTCGGCATCTCCGGCGCGTTGCTCTGGGGCGTACTAATGGCGTTTCTATCTTTGCTGCCTGCAGTAGGCGCTGCGTTGATCTGGACGCCCGTAGCGATCTATTTCCTGATGAGCGGTGCCATCCTGCAGGGAGTGATACTCACCCTTTACGGCGTTCTGGTGATTGGCTTGGTAGACAACATCCTTCGTCCTATCCTGGTTGGCAAGGATACGAAGATGCCAGATTATGTCGTGCTGATTTCAACCCTTGGCGGCTTGGCGTTGTTTGGCCTGAACGGCTTCGTTATTGGCCCGCTTGTCGCCGCGCTGTTCATATCGACCTGGGGATTGTTCACTGCGCCGGATGAAACTGGCGCCGAGCGGGCGTGAAAGCGAGGGGCGGGCTCGCAGCCCGCCCCCCCCATTGCTACATCAGGCGTTTCCCATCTTCGCGACTGATGATGACCGTGGCCGACCTTGGCCTGCGGCCCGTTCCATCCGGCCAGCTGCTGGTGAAATTTGTCGATGTGGAGCCTTCACCAGGATGTTGTATGTTCACGAATAGTGTTCTGAAGTCCGGAGTTGCCGTTATTCCTGTCACTTCAGCGCCCAAGGGGCCGACGAGAAAGCGTCTTGTCTCACCATTCCTTGGATCCGAAACCAACATCTGATTATTGCCAAAAGGCCCTGTGCGCAGCTGACTGCCGCTCATATCGGTCTGAATCCACAAGCGGCCCTCATCATCGAACCACAGGCCATCCGGGCTGGCCATGATGTTGCTGCCGTCGAGAGCGCGGCCTGCAGGGGAACGGCTATCGCTTTCCGGACCGGCGAGCAGATAGAGGTCCCAGTTGAATCGGGTGCCGGCGAAATCCCGACTGGCTTCGCGCCAACGGATGATATGGCCGTAAGCATTAGGCGTCCGTGGGTTGGACGGAATGGCCTGCTCGCGACTGCTGTTGTTGGTCAGGGTGAAATAGACATCGCCGGTATCTGGGTGGACCGCGCCCCATTCTGGCCGGTCCATCTTGGTCGCGCCGACAATGTCGGCAGCCAGCCGCGTATTGACCAGTACTTCTCCCTGGTCCGCGAATCGGATGCCGGCCGCTTCGCAAGCGCGTTGGAAGTCCAGGTTGTCACAGTCCAGTGCCAGCCAGTCGCCACTGCCATCGGGGTTGAAGCGCGCAACATAAAGAGTGCCGTCGTCCAGCAGGCGACCATCGCTACGCTGTGGCCGATAACGATCTCGGCTGACGTACTTGTAGATGTACTCGTTCTGCGAGTCATCTCCGGAATAGCAGACAACGGGACGGCCAGGCTTTACTGGGGCGAACACCAGGCCTTCGTGAGCGAAGCGGCCTAAGGCGGTGTGCTTGACGGGAGTAGCGGTAGGGTCGAATGGGTCGATCTCCACGATCCAGCCGAAGGTGTTCGGCTCGTTTCGATAATCACCACTGGCGTCTGCTGCGGTCCGCGTTGCGTTGAAGCGCTCGAACTCGTCGCCCGCGACCGTCTCCCATCCGTAGCGGCCACTACCACGCACGCCGTAGCGGCTGAGCTCACGTGGAAGCTCGGAATCAGCACTGGCGAAGTAACCGGCCCAGTTTTCTTCGCAGGTCAGGTAGGTGCCCCAAGGTGTATGGCCATTGGAGCAGTTGTTGAGCGTGCCACGGGTTGATGTCCCACTCGGGCTGTAGCGAGTTCGCATCAAGGCATGGCCTCGTGCAGGTCCTTCGATGCGCATCGGCGTCGCACCGGTAATACGTCGATTGCGTGAGCTGGGCAGCACGGACCAATCGCCCCGGGGACCACGACGAATCTCGACTACCGAGACGCCGTGGGCATTGATCTCCTTGCGAACCTCGTCGACATTAGCGCGCTTGCCATCCACGACGGTCGGACCGTTAGGGTGGAGCAGGGGGGCATCGATGTACTCGTGATTGAGGACCAGCAAGCCGTGGTCGCTCTGCCGACCGCCCAGCCTCGCATTCATGGGGAAGAAGTGCATTCCGTCGTGGTGCATGCCGACCTGTTGGGCCTGATCTTCCGCACTGTTGCTGGCGTCTTCCAGCCAGGCTGGGTAGAGCCCGGTAATAGGGGTACCCCAGGGAATGAAGGTGGTCGCGGTATAGCCAGCGGGTACAGTGATGGTGTCGGCCCGGGTAACAGCCACTGGCGCAAAGGGCAGGCGGGTACGACGTCTGAACGGAACATCCTTGATGCCACGGGCCATCGGCTCTGCCGCTTGCGCGAGGCCGGGAAGGGATGCGCCGAGAAAGGCCAGGGCGCCCATGGCTGCGCCGCCCGCGAGGACTTTGCGTCGGCCGAGGGAAATCACATCCTGGATATGCGGATTCGTCGAATGGTTACTGGGCAACTCGTCCCCGTTGCCGAACAGAATGTCGTTGTTCTCAGTAATCACGGCGCAGCTCCATAACGATTGTTGTCGGAGCCATGACGCTAAGGTTCGTATGCGACAAGAGAATGACAGTGGGGCGCGGGCCGACGAAGCGTAACCGTACATTACTCAACCAGTCGAAAAAAAAAGCCCCGGCGAATGCCAGGGCTTCTTCACACCTGCAGCCTGTGAGGCTGCGAACCGGTTCTTAGTGGAACTGGTTCATGGTGTTGTCTTTACCGCTCGCCTTCAGAGCAGCTTCGCCAGCGAAGTACTCCTTGTGGTTGTCGCCGATGTCGGAGCCCGCCATGTTCTGGTGCTTGACGCAGGCGATACCCTGACGCAGTTCCTGACGCTGCACGCCCTTCACGTAGGCCAGCATGCCTTCTTCGGCGAAGTAGCCCTTGGCCAGGTTGTCGGTGGACAGCGCGGCGGTGTGGTAGGTCGGCAGGGTGATCAGGTGGTGGAAGATGCCGGCGTGAGCGGAACCGTCCTTCTGGAAGGTACGGATCTTCTCATCAGCGATCTGAGCCAGTTCGGTCTCGTCGTACTCGACGCTCATCAGCTTGGTGCGATCGTAGGCGGACACGTCCTTGCCTTCGGCAACCATGGCATCGAATACCTGCTGACGGAAGTTCAGGGTCCAGTTGAACGACGGGCTGTTGTTGTAAACCAGCTTGGCGTTCGGGATGACTTCGCGGATGCGGTCAACCATGGCCTTGATCTGGCCAACGTGCGGCTTCTCGGTTTCGATCCACAGCAGGTCAGCGCCGTTCTGCAGGGAGGTGATGCAGTCCAGGACGCAACGGTCTTCGCCAGTGCCCTTGCGGAACTGGAACAGGTTGGACGGCAGACGCTTCGGACGCAGCAGCTTGCCTTCACGCTTGATGACGACGTCGCCGTTGCCCAGTTCGGCTTCGGAGATCTCTTCGCAATCCAGGAAGGAGTTGTACAGGTCGCCCAGGTCGCCCGGCTCTTTGGTCACGGCGATCTGCTTGGTCAGACCGGCGCCCAGGGAGTCAGTACGAGCAACGATCACGCCATTGTCGATGCCCAGCTCGAGGAAGGCGTAACGAACGGCAGCGATCTTGGCGAGGAAGTCGGCGTGCGGAACGGTCACTTTACCGTCCTGGTGGCCGCACTGCTTCTCGTCGGAAACCTGGTTCTCGATCTGGATGCAGCAAGCGCCTGCTTCGATCATGCGCTTGGCCAGCAGATAGGTGGCTTCTGGGTTGCCGAAGCCAGCGTCGATGTCTGCGATGATCGGGACGATGTGAGTTTCGTAGTTGTCGATCTGGCTCTGGATCTCAGCAGCCTTGGCGGAATCGCCGGCCTCACGAGCAGCATCCAGAGCGGTGAACAGCAGGTCCAGCTCACGGCTGTCAGCCTGACGCAGGAAGGTGTACAGCTCTTCGATCAGGTCGGAAACGGCAGTCTTCTCGTGCATCGACTGGTCCGGCAGCGGGCCGAACTCGGAGCGCAGAGCAGCAACCATCCAGCCGGACAGGTAGAGGTAACGCTTGTTGGTGGTCTTCAGGTGCTTCTTGATGGAGATCAGCTTCTGCTGACCGATGAAGCCGTGCCAGCAGCCGAGGGATTGCGTGTAGACGGACGAGTCGGCGTCGTACTCGGCCATGTCCTTGCGCATGATGTCGGCGGTGTACTGAGCGATTTCCAGACCGGTCTTGAAGCGGTTCTGGGCGCGCATGCGAGCGACGGACTCAGGGTTGATGGCGGCCCAGCTGCTGCCGTATTGCTCTTTCAGGGCGGCAACTGCCTTGATGTCGTCTTGATATGCGGACATGTTCAATCCTTCAAAAATAAGTGTGGTTGAGCACCGACTTTTTCCCACCGAACCTACGTTGCTATCGCTGATCAGTGCGGGCAACACGCGGCAGAGCGTCGAAATATCGACCGGGACGAGGATTGAACCAAGGAGAAGGGGAGATACGACCGCCGGGCTGGCTGGTTCCGGTTGCTGCGCCCACAGCCGGCGTGGCTGCCGTGTGCGCTACAACAACTAGAAGCTGGTCAGACTGGCTGATGCGTCAATCGCTACCCCGTCCCTCGGGACGACTCGTTCCAGTCGCAACCTCGTCAGTCCGCCTTGTGGGCAGTACAGTCACGGAACGGCTCGGCTGGTTGGCTGGAGCACGCCCCGGAGACCCTTGCCAGGGCCCCTGGTTAGCGGGAGCGGGCCAATAATGCGCCGCTGTTTTTTCACCGTCAATGGTTTTGTAGTGTTTTTTTTAGGCCACTACATTCTTCTGCGCGTCAGCAGTGTTTCAGTCGAGAACATCCACTTTCAGGCGCATCGAAAGGTTCTGGCTGCCCTGGGTGGAATAGCGACGCAGCGTGCCGCGCTGATCAGAACTCGCGCTTTCATCGACACCGCCCACGGTGATCCATTCGCCGACGCGCCCACTGACGCGGGTATCGGCATTCTGCACTTCGACGACGCCACTGCGGCCCTGAGCGAGTCGGTCGCGGCTGCTGCTGATACTGATCTGCACGCGATCGCCATGCACCGTGGCGGTGGCGTAGAAGCCACGCAGCACATCACGATACTGGGTTTGCTGATAGATCTGGCCATAGCCATCGATGCCCTGAGTCGTCAGCGGAACACTCTGGCCAACCTGAATGAGCGCCGGATAGCCCTCGCTGGCCTGGATCTGCTGAATGCCACCGTCCCGGCTGTTGGTAGTGCGACGAATGATGCGAACCTGGTCTCTGCCTCCGAACTCGCCGCGGCCCGTTTCGAACTCCACGTCGCCGGCGCGTACCGAGCCGTCTACCCGATATCCTCCCGTCGCGCTGCTAGCCGAGTCTTGGGTATCGACGCTGATCAACAGGCGTTTGGGGGCTACATCCAGCTGATCGACCACTTGCCGCAGCTCGCGGATTAGGGAATCCGGTGCGTTGACGATGAGTTGATTGCCGTATGCGGTGACGCGGCCCTGACCGCCCAGTACCGATTCGGCGACCGGCAGCACATCCTCGGCCATGCGGTTGTTGAGCTGAATGACTTCGGTTGCCGCTTGCAGTGGCAGACAGATGCTGAGCGCGACGGCCAGCAGCGCGATACGAGGGTTCATAACAGGAAACTCCGCAGATTTGCGTCCGATAGGCCATGATCCCATGCCTTGTCGAACTCCGACTGGCGTATACGCACGCGGGCAGGGTCGTGGTACAGGGCAAAGCCAGCATACTGGTCAGTCTTGGGGCGCTCCAGCAGGCCACAACTGTCGACGATCAGATAGGTACCATTTTGCTCGGGATAGTCGGGGTTCAGCTTGCGGATATGTACATTGCTGGTCAGCCGACGGGCAAGCTGAAGAAAGCGATGGCCGTCTTTCACTGCGCGAGTGGGATCGCCGACGAGGATGCGCAGTTGGTTGCGGGGATGGGCCAGCAGGAGACGAGTGCAGGCGTGCTGGATGGTGCTGTGGTGATAGAGCCAGGGTTCGAGATCGGTGCTGTAGATACACACCGAGCGGCTCGCCTGTTGCAGCATGGCCAGGGCATGCTGACGAACCTCGCTCGCTTTGTCGAAACGCTGTATGCCGACATCTTGTCCGAGAAGGAAGGCAGCCGCCATCCAGGCTTCGGGCTCGGGTAGGTCGGTGGGTGGATTGTGAACGGCGAAGCGTCCCGGGGAGTGAAAATCGATAGCCGGCAGCTCGATCTGCTCACTTCGCTCTTCCGGGACGTCGTCGCTCATTTTGCCTCACTGGCTCCGGCGGAGCATGTCCACGTGGGGAATTCCAGCTTCGATGAACTCGTCGCTGACGACTTCGAAGCCGAGACGCTCGTAGAACGCGGTGGCATGAACCTGCGCAGTCAGCGTTTGCTCGGTCAGGCCGCGACGCTCAGCTTCGGCAATGACCGCATGCATCAGCGCGTCGCCGACGTTCATGCCGCGCCAGTCGCGCAGTACCGCTACGCGACCGATCTGCCCGTCGGCCAGAAGCCGTGCGGTACCGATCGGATACCCTCCCTCGAGCGCGAGGAAGTGCACTGCTTCGGCATCGTCGGCGTCCCACTCCTGCTCGGGCGGAACGGCCTGCTCGGCAATGAACACGGCCTCGCGGATGCGCCGTAATTCGGCATTGTCCTGCTGCCAGTCGGCGATCCGTACCTGAACGCTATTCATCAGCAAACTCCAGACTTCCTTGCTTGACCAGCTCGCACAAGAGGCTGCGGCCATCCTCATCCCCCAGCCACTGACCGACGTTGTCGACATGCAGCGCGTCGGCCGAACAAAGCAACCTCAACAGTTCGCGCAGCTTAGAGGGAAGCAGGCGGCTCTGACCACTGGCGAACAGTAGCAGGCCGATATCCACTTCGCTCCAGGCCAGGCGGGCCGCCGGATTGCGTACCAGTATCGCGCCGTCCTCCAGTGCCGACAGAAGTTCCTCCTCGCCGAGCTCCGGGCCTTCGACACGCTCCGGATAGCGTGGCTCGGTCATGAACTGGCCGAACCAGGTGAGCAGCAGACGCTCATCGCTCATATGCTCCGCGAGTAGAGCCTTCAGCCGATCCAGGGCATCGCTCTGGATCTGGAAAGGATCATCGCTGGGTTGTAGGTCGGCATCACTGTACCGCTCTTCGTCCGGCAGGAACTGTGCGAGGAAGTCGGTGAAGTGGGTCAGGACTTCGGCGGCGCTTGGGGCGCGAAAGCCGACCGAATAGGTCATGCAGGCATCCTCGGCGGTGCCGAAGTGAGCGAGGCGGGGCGGCAGGTAAAGCATATCGCCCGGTTCCAACACCCATTCATCAGTTCCCTGGAACTCGGCGAGGATGCGCAGATCGCCATGGGCGAGCATCGGGCTTTCGCTGTCGCACATCTGCCCGATGCGCCAGCGGCGCTGGCCGTGGGCCTGCAGCAGGAATACATCGTAGTTGTCGAAATGAGGCCCTACGCCGCCGCCTGGGGCGGCATAGCTGATCATCACATCGTCGATGCGCCAGTTCGGCAGAAAGCGGAAATGTTCGATCAGTTCGGCGACGTCCGGTACGAGCTGATCGACCGCCTGCACCAGCAATGTCCAGTCACGCTCCGGCAGTTGCTGGTAAGTGTCCTCGCTGAACGGACCGCGGCGCAGCTCCCAGGGGCTTTCGCCGTGCTCGATGACCAGGCGGGACTCGACGTCTTCCTCGAGCGAGAGACCAGCCAGTTCGTCGGGCGAAATGGGGCTCTGAAAACCCGGGATGGCCTGGCGGATCAGCAACGGCTTCTTCTGCCAGTAATCGCGCAGGAATTCCCGGGCACTGATGCCGCCCAGAATTTGAAGTGGAATATCAGAAGTCATGCGTAACACCTTGCTCTATATGGCAGAGCTGAAAATAAAAACGCCCGGCACAGCCGGGCGTGCAGGCATGGGGGCGATCAGATGCGCTTGGCCTGAGCGGCAGCGTTGCCGATGTAGCTTGCCGGCGTCAGCTTGCGCAGCTCCGCCTTGGCTTCGGCCGGAATGTCGAGGCCGTCAATGAAGGCCTGCAGCGCGTCGGGCGTAATGCCTTTGCCGCGGGTCAGATCCTTCAGCTTTTCGTAGGCATTCTCCACGGCATAACGACGCATGACGGTCTGTACCGGCTCGGCCAGCACTTCCCAGCAGGCATCGAGGTCTTCGGCGATGCGGGCAGCGTTGAGCTCCAGCTTGCCGATGCCTTTGAGGCTCGCCTCGTAGGCGATGACGCTGTGGGCGAAGCCGACGCCCAGGTTGCGCAGGACGGTGGAGTCGGTCAGATCGCGCTGCCAGCGGGAAATCGGCAGCTTGCTGGCCAGGTGCTGGAACAGTGCGTTGGCGATGCCGAGGTTGCCTTCGGAGTTCTCGAAGTCGATTGGGTTGACCTTGTGCGGCATGGTCGAAGAGCCGATCTCGCCGGCAACGGTCTTCTGCTTGAAGTAACCGAGAGAGATGTAGCCCCAGATGTCGCGATCGAAGTCGATGAGGATGGTGTTGAAGCGTGCAATGGCGTCGAACAACTCGGCGATGTAGTCGTGCGGCTCGATCTGTGTGGTGTAGGGGTTCCACGACAGGCCCAGATCACCCTCGATGAATTCACGGGCGTTGGCTTCCCAGTCGACGTCGGGGTAGGCGGACAGGTGGGCGTTGTAGTTGCCCACGGCGCCGTTGATCTTGCCCAGCAGCGGCACGGCGGCGACCTGAGCGATCTGCCGCTCCAGGCGATAGACCACGTTGGCCAGTTCCTTGCCAAGGGTAGTCGGGGAGGCCGGCTGACCGTGGGTGCGCGACAGCATCGGCACGTCGGCGAACTGCACGGCCAGGCCGCGGATGGCGTCGGCGAGCTGGCGCATCAGCGGCAGCAGAACAGTGTCACGGCCTTCGCGCAGCATCAGCGCGTGGGACAGGTTGTTGATGTCTTCGCTGGTGCAGGCGAAGTGGATGAATTCGTTGACCTTGGCGAGTTCAGGCAGCTGCTTGGCCTGCTCCTTGAGCAGGTACTCCACGGCTTTTACATCATGGTTGGTGGTGCGCTCGAATTCCTTGACGCGCTCGGCATGCTCCAGCTGGAAGTCCTCGGCAAGCTGATTCAACAGCGCATTGGCTTCGGCGGAGAAGGGCGCGACTTCCGGAACGCCCGGGTGGGCTGCCAGGCGCTGTAGCCAGCGGACTTCGACCTGGACACGGCAACGAATCAGGCCGAATTCGCTGAAGATCGGGCGCAGGGCGCTGGTTTTGCCGGCGTAGCGGCCATCGACGGGGGAAACCGCCGTGAGCGAGGAAAGCTGCATAGAGGGCATTCTCGGACAGTCGGGCAACGAAAAGGGCGCAGATTATACACGAATGTAGCGGCACATCCCGGTCCATTCTCCCCGGTTATCGGTCTTCGCTCTGTGTCGAGCGCAGTCGAGGATAGAGTGCATCGAGCAGCTTGCGCCGGCTGAAAATCAGCTGCCAGCGGTGCCCGCCAAGCTGGCGCCAGAGGCGGGCGGAGCGGATGCCGGCGAGCAGCAGCGCGCGAATCTTGGCGGCATTGTCGGTCTGCTGCAGGTGGCGCATGTCGCCTTGGACCTGGATGCGCTGACGGAAGGTGCTCAGCGTGTCCTGATAGAGCCCGCCGAACGAGGCGACGACATTCTCGTGGGTGATGCCGAAGTGCTCGACCTGCTGTTGAATCTGATCCAGCCGGCTTCCGATGACCTGCAGCATGTCGTCGCGTTTGTCGAGCTGCCGCTCAAGGCCGATCATCGCCAGGGCATAGCGCAACGGCTCTCGCTGCAGGCTGCTGCTGTCGCGTTCCAGCGCGCCGACCAGCGCGCGGTAGCCGTCACGCAGGTTAAGGTCGTCGCCGCCATAGATTTCCAGCGTAGTCTGCGGGTTGCGCGCCAGCAGACTGCCGAGCATGCAGCCGAGCGCGGCATTCGGCACCTGGCCGGTTCGGGCAATGCGGTCGACCAGCGTGGCGGCTTCGAATACCGCCCCAAGCGCGATCAGCTGTTCATCCAGATTACTCATGGGCGGCCCTCGAACCAGGGTTCTGCCTTTTCGATGACGCCGCCGCCGAGACAGACTTCGCCATCGTAGAACACCACCGACTGGCCAGGCGTGACGGCGCGTTGCGGCGCTTCGAACACTGCGCGATAGCCATCGGGCGTCCGTTCCAGCGTGCAAGCCTGGTCGCTCTGGCGATAACGAACCTTGGCGGTCAGCTTGAGCGGGGCGCTGAGGTCCACGGGATTCACCCAGTAGATCTCGGAAGCCAGCAGCGCGCGGGAGAACAGCCACGGGTGGTCATTTCCCTGGCCGACGATCAGCACGTTGCGCTGCAGATCCTTGCTCAGCACATACCAAGGCTCGTCGGAGGCATCTTTGAGGCCGCCGATGCCGAGCCCCTGACGCTGGCCGATGGTGTGATACATCAGGCCGTGGTGACGGCCGATCACCTCGCCGTCGACCGTTTCGATGTTTCCCGGTTGGGCCGGCAGGTACTGCTTGAGGAAATCACTGAATCGCCGTTCGCCAATGAAGCAGATGCCGGTGGAATCCTTCTTCTTTGCCGTGGCCAGACCATGCTTCTCTGCAATCGCGCGGACCTCGGGCTTCTCCAGCTCGCCGACGGGAAACAGCGTCTTGGCCAGTTGCTCGCCTCCGACGGCATGCAGGAAGTAGCTTTGGTCCTTGTTGGGGTCGAGGCCCTTGAGCAGTTCGCTGCGGCCATCGCGGTCACGTCGCTGCACGTAATGGCCAGTGGCGATGAGGTCAGCACCGAGCATCAGGGCGTAATCGAGGAACGCCTTGAACTTGATTTCCCGGTTGCAGAGGATGTCCGGGTTCGGCGTGCGCCCGGCCTTGTATTCGGCGAGGAAGTGCTCGAACACGTTGTCCCAGTACTCGGCAGCAAAGTTGGCGGTGTGCAGCTTGATGCCGATGCGGTCGCACACGGCCTGGGCATCGGCCAGGTCTTCCTTGGCGGTGCAGTACTCCGTGCCGTCGTCCTCTTCCCAGTTCTTCATGAACAGGCCTTCGACCTGATAGCCCTGTTCGAGCAGCAGGAGAGCGGAAACGGACGAGTCGACGCCGCCGGACATGCCAACGATAACGCGGGTGTTTTCCGGGGCGGAGAGGGTCGCAACAGACATAGAAGTACGCCAAGGTTTTGCAAAGGGGCGAATTCTATCAGCTGACGCTGGCGTGACGAAGGTGAGATCAGTTTCGAATGACGTCAAGCGGATGCAGCGGCCCGGCCAGGTAGTCATCGATGCAGCGCGGAACCAGTTCGCTGCGCCAGCGCTCGGGTTGCTGGGCCAGCTCCTCGCGGCTCAACCAGCGGGCTGCGACGATGCCATCGTCGAGTGATCGTTGCGCATCGTGGCGCAGGGCCTTGGCGGCAAAGCACACGCGCTGATAGGTGACGCCGTTGCTCGGAGCGGTATACAGGTAGATGCCGATCAGGCCGGTGAGCTCGACCTCCCAGCCCGTTTCCTCCAGCGTTTCCCGAATGGCGGCCTCGCGCAGATTCTCATTGGCCTCCAGGTGGCCGGCGGGTTGGTTGAGCACCAGACGGCCTGCCTTGAGCTCCTCCACCAGGAGGAAGCGGCCCTGGTCTTCGATTACGGTCGCGACGGTGATGTGGGGTTGCCAATCCATGGAGATGCCTTGTGCAAATGAAGCGATCATAGCAGCAGCTAGACCGCTGAAAGCACGAACCCCGGCGCAAGGCCGGGGTTCGTATCGACGCTCAGGTGTCGACTCAGGCGTTCAGCGCGGCCAGGGCGGCGTTGAAGGTGGCGCTGGGGCGCATCACCTTGCTGGTCAGCTCCGGGTTGGAGCGGTAGTAGCCGCCGATGTCGACCGGCTTGCCCTGCACGGCTGCCAGTTCGGCGACGATGGCCGCTTCCTGCTCGGTCAGAGTCTTGGCCAGCGGAGTGAAGTGAGCCTTCAGCTCGGCATCTTCGTCTTGCGCGGCCAGAGCTTGCGCCCAGTACAGTGCCAGGTAGAAGTGGCTGCCGCGGTTGTCGATCTGGCCAACCTTGCGCGCCGGGGACTTGTTGTTGTCCAGCAACTTGCCAGTGGCCTGGTCCAGGGTTTTGCCGAGGATCTTCGCCTTGCTGTTGCCGGTCTTGATGCCAGTCTCCTCCAGCGAAACCGCCAGGGCGAGGAACTCACCCAGCGAATCCCAGCGCAGATAGTTTTCTTCCACCAGTTGCTGGACGTGTTTCGGTGCGGAGCCACCAGCGCCGGTCTCGTACATGCCGCCGCCGGCCATCAGCGGAACGATGGACAGCATCTTGGCCGAGGTGCCCAGTTCCATGATCGGGAACAGGTCGGTCAGGTAGTCGCGCAGCACGTTGCCGGTGACGGAGATGGTGTCCTTGCCGCGGATCATGCGCTCCATGCTCAGGCGAATGGCCTCGTTGTAGCCCATGATGCGAATGTCCAGGCCGCTCAGGTCGTGCTCCTGCAGATAGGTTTCGACCTTCTTCTGCAGTTGCATGTCGTGGGCACGCTCCGGGTCCAGCCAGAACACGGCCGGGGTGTTGGACTGGCGGGCGCGGGTAACGGCCAGCTTGACCCAGTCGCGGATCGGCGCGTCCTTGGTCTGGCAGGCGCGCCAGATGTCGCCTTTCTCGACCTCGTGCTGCATCAGAACGGTGCCATCGGCCAGTACGACGCGCATGGTGCCGTCGGCGTGCATTTCAAAGGTCTTGTCGTGCGAGCCGTATTCCTCAGCCTTCTGCGCCATCAGACCGACGTTCGGCACGCTGCCCATGGTGACCGGGTCGAAGGCGCCGTTGGTTTTGCAGAAGTTGATCATTTCCTGGTAGATGCGGGCGTAGGTGCTCTCCGGCATCACCGCCTTGGTGTCCTTCTGCTTGCCATCCTTGCCCCACATCTGGCCGGAGTTGCGAATCATCGCCGGCATTGAGGCGTCGACGATCACGTCGCTCGGGATGTGCAGGTTGGTGATGCCTTTGACCGAGTCGACCATCGCCATTTCCGGACGGTGGCTGTAGACCTCATGGATGTCATGCAGGATTTCTTCCTGCTGCGAAGCGGGCAGGGACTTGATCTTGTCGTAGACGCTGCTGATGCCGTTGTTCGGGTTGACGCCCAGCTCCTTGAACAGATCGCCGTACTTGTCGAAGACGTCCTTGTAGTAGACGCTCACGGCATGGCCGAAGACGATCGGGTGGGAGATCTTCATCATGGTCGCCTTGACGTGCAGGGACCACATCACGCCGGTTTCCTTGCAGTCCTGCAGGGTGTCTTCGAAGAAGGCGCGCAGCTTGTTGCAGCTCATGAACATGCCGTCGAGCACTTCGCCTGCCTGCAGGGCGAGCTGCTTCTTGACCTCGACCTTGCCGTCCTTGCCAACGAACTCGATGCGCACGTCACCGGCTTTTTCCATGGTGATCGACTGCTCGCTGGAGAAGAAGTCGCCGCCGCGCATGTAGTCGGCGTGCGACTGCGACGCCTTGCTCCACTTGCCCATCGAATGCGGGTGCTTGCGGGCATAGGCTTTGACGGCGGCCGGAGCGCGGCGGTCGGAGTTGCCTTCGCGCAGCACCGGGTTCACGGCGCTACCGAGCACCTTGCTGTAACGTGCGCGCGCATCTTTCTCGGCGTCGGTTTGCGGGTCTTCAGGGAAGTTGGGAATGTTGTAACCCAGGGCCTGCAGTTCAGCGATGGCTGCCTTGAGCTGCGGAACGGAGGCGCTGATGTTGGGAAGCTTGATGATGTTGGCGTCGGGCTGATTGGTCAGCTCGGCAAGCTTGGCCAGATCGTCTTCGACTTTCTTGTCGGCATCCAGCTGATCGGCAAAGCCCGCAAGGATGCGCCCTGCAAGAGAGATGTCGCGTGTTTCGACGGAGATGTCAGCGGAGGCTGCGAAGGCTTCTACAATGGGAAGAAGCGAATAGGTGGCCAGGGCTGGAGCTTCGTCGGTGAAGGTATAGATGATCTTCGAAGGGGTGGACATTTAGCGTTAACTCTCTTCTTGCTGGGCGTGCACAGAATCCCGAGTGCGCCGGGTAGGCGCCCTAGCTCTCCATCTAGTCGAGCCAGAAGGGGATTCGCCGCGGTGATGATGGATGCACCAATAGAGTGTCGAGCATTTGAACCGCCGAGCCGCGGTGGCAGCGTCAGGGTTCAAGGGGCGGGTCTGGTACAGGCTCGTCCCTTATGACTTGTGAGTCATCGCGGCAGTATACCATCGAGCCCCCCTCTGGCAGAACGGCATTGCACATACGACGAACGAACATGTAGTTTCAGGCGATTCGAGTGGGGTACCCTCGAACGACGATCGATGTCTAACCACGAAGACGGAGTCCAGCATGGGATACCAAAAGATCCAGGTGCCAGCCAGCGGTGACAAAATCACCGTCAATGCCGATAACACCCTGAACGTTCCCGACAATCCGATCATTCCTTATATAGAGGGGGACGGCATCGGCGTCGACATCAGTCCCGTGATGATCAAGGTTGTGGACGCAGCCGTGCAGAAGGCCTACGGCGGCAAGCGCAAGATCGCCTGGATGGAAATCTATGCTGGCGAGAAAGCCACTCAGGTCTATGACCAGGACACCTGGCTGCCAAAAGAAACCCTGGAGGCGGTGCGCGATTATGTGGTTTCCATCAAAGGACCGCTGACCACGCCGGTTGGAGGCGGTATCCGTTCGCTGAACGTTGCGCTGCGTCAGGAACTGGACCTCTATGTCTGCCAGCGCCCGGTTCGCTGGTTCACTGGCGTTCCGAGTCCCGTGAAGAACCCAGGCGATGTGGACATGGTGATCTTCCGCGAGAACTCCGAAGATATTTACGCCGGTGTCGAGTGGAAAGCCGGCTCCCCTGAGGCGGAGAAGGTCATCAAGTTCCTCACCGAGGAAATGGGCGTCAAGAAGATCCGCTTCACCGAGAACTGCGGCATCGGCATCAAGCCCGTCTCGCTGGAAGGTACCAAGCGTCTGGTTCGCAAGGCGCTGCAGTATGCCGTGGACAATGATCGTGACTCGGTCACCTTCGTCCACAAAGGCAACATCATGAAGTTCACCGAGGGTGCTTTCAAGGAGTGGGGCTACGAAGTCGCTCGCGACGAGTTCGGCGCCGAACTGCTCGATGGTGGACCCTGGATGCAGTTCAAGAACCCCAATACCGGCAAGAACATCGTGGTCAAGGACGCCATCGCCGATGCCATGCTGCAGCAGATTCTGCTGCGTCCGGCCGAATACGATGTCATCGCCACGCTCAACCTGAACGGTGACTACCTGTCCGACGCTTTGGCTGCCGAGGTTGGTGGTATCGGCATCGCTCCGGGCGCCAACCTGTCCGACACGGTGGCGATGTTCGAGGCGACCCATGGCACGGCGCCCAAGTATGCCGGTCAGGACAAGGTCAATCCTGGTTCGTTGATCCTTTCAGCGGAAATGATGCTGCGTCACATGGGGTGGGTCGAAGCTGCCGACTTGATCATCAAGGGCACTGAAGGTGCCATTGCTGCCAAGACCGTCACTTATGACTTCGAGCGGCTGATGGATGGCGCGCAGCTGATGTCTTGCTCGCAGTTCGGCGATGCAATGATCAGCCATATGTAAGCGAGCGCAAGCAAAAAAGGCCGATCGACTGATCGGCCTTTTCATTTGCCCCGGAAGACGTCAGGCGTCGACCGTGGAAGCACCTTGGGCAGCAGCAGGAGTCGTCGCTTCGGACATGGCCTGCTGGGGCCGAATGTCGGTTGCGTGGAGGCCTTTCGGACCCTGCAGGATATTGAACATGACCGCTTGCCCAGCTTTCAGCGTTCTGTAGCCGTCCATCTGGATGGCCGAGTAGTGGGCGAACAGGTCCTCATCGCCGCCGTCTGCTACGATGAATCCGTAGCCTTTGGCGTTGTTGAACCACTTGACCTTACCGCTTAGCATGCTGTTATCCCTCTGCAAAGGAGTCCATTACTGGAGTAACATCCATTTCATTCCGCGCTTATGCAGCCCGAGGCCTCATGTTGCGCAACCCGTTTGCCGTTGTAGGCACTTACTGTTTGTATCACCGTTTTGCCGATAGTCAAGGCGACTCGTCAGCTGGCTGCGAAGCTGTCCATATTTATCTGGCCCCCACGCCACGACCTAGAACCGTTATGCGCATGCATGCATTTGCTCAGATTCGACTAACATTCAATCAGGATCGCCCCTTGGGGGACGAAGACGACGCCTCTGGCCTGGCGGTTCAAGAGGCCAAGCCGGAACTCAAGGCACCACCGATGTATAAAGTTGTCATGTTCAATGACGACTACACGCCGATGGATTTCGTCGTCGAGGTACTGGAAGGCATTTTCAATCACGGCAGGGAGCAGGCGACCAAGATCATGCTCGCCGTTCATACTGAGGGGCAGGCCGTCTGTGGGATATACACCCGCGACGTGGCCGAAACCAAAGCGATGCAAGTGAATCAATATGCAAGGGAATGCCAGCACCCGCTGCTTTGTGAGATCGAGAAGGACGGTTAACTCCGACTGCTGGGGATGAGGTGAAAGCTATGTTGAACCGTGAACTCGAAGTCACTCTGAATCTGGCTTTCAAAGAGGCACGTACCAAGCGTCATGAGTTCATGACGGTTGAACACCTCCTGTTGGCCCTACTGGACAATGAAGCGGCTGCTACCGTACTCCGCGCCTGTGGTGCGAGCCTGGATAAGCTCCGGCACGACCTGCAGGAATTCATTGACTCCACCACACCACTCATTCCACAGCACGATGAAGAGCGCGAAACCCAGCCAACCTTGGGTTTTCAGCGCGTTCTGCAGCGTGCCGTATTTCATGTGCAGAGCTCCGGCAAGCGTGAAGTGACCGGTGCCAATGTTCTGGTCGCCATCTTCAGCGAACAGGAAAGCCAGGCGGTCTTTCTGCTCAAGCAGCAGAACGTGGCGCGTATCGATGTCGTCAATTACATCGCCCACGGCATCTCCAAGGTTCCGGGAAGTTCCGGCAGCCCCGAGAACGATGCCGACATGCAGGACGAGGATGGTGGCGAGACGGGTGCTTCCAGCAATCCGCTGGATGCCTATGCCAGCAACCTGAACGAGCTGGCACGCCAGGGACGGATCGATCCGCTGGTCGGGCGCGAGCACGAAGTCGAGCGAGTTGCGCAGATCCTGGCGCGTCGGCGCAAGAACAATCCCTTACTGGTCGGCGAGGCCGGTGTCGGCAAGACGGCCATTGCCGAGGGGCTGGCGAAGCGGATCGTAGATAACCAGGTGCCCGATCTGCTGGGTGATAGCGTTGTGTATTCGCTGGATCTTGGTGCACTGCTGGCTGGCACCAAGTACCGCGGCGATTTCGAGAAGCGCTTCAAGGCGCTACTCGGGGAGCTGCGCAAGCGGCCTCATGCCATCCTGTTCATCGATGAGATCCACACGATCATCGGCGCCGGTGCGGCATCTGGCGGTGTGATGGATGCGTCCAATCTGCTCAAGCCGCTGCTGTCGTCGGGCGAGATCCGCTGCATCGGTTCCACTACATTCCAAGAGTTTCGCGGCATCTTCGAGAAGGATCGCGCCTTGGCGCGCCGTTTCCAGAAGGTCGACGTCACCGAGCCTTCGGTCGAAGATACCATTGGCATCCTGCGCGGGCTCAAGGGGCGTTTCGAGCAGCATCACAAGATCGAGTACAGTGACGAGGCGTTGCGTGCGGCTGCGGAGCTGGCTTCGCGCTATATCAATGATCGCCATATGCCGGACAAGGCCATCGATGTAATCGACGAGGCTGGTGCCTATCAGCGTCTGCAGCCGGAAGGGCAGCGGGTCAAGTGCATCGACGTCGAGCAGGTTGAGGATATCGTAGCGAAGATCGCGCGAATTCCTCCGAAGCACGTCAGCAGCTCCGACAAGGAATTGCTGCGTAATCTTGAGCGCGACCTGAAGCTCACGGTGTTTGGACAGGACGATGCGATCGACTCGCTGGCGACTGCCATCAAGCTGTCTCGTGCTGGACTGAAGGCACCGGACAAGCCGGTGGGTTCCTTCCTCTTCGCCGGCCCGACGGGGGTCGGCAAGACCGAAGCGGCACGCCAGTTGGCTCGTGCCTTGGGGGTCGAGCTGATTCGCTTCGACATGTCCGAGTACATGGAGCGCCATACGGTCTCGCGCCTGATCGGTGCGCCTCCGGGATATGTCGGATTTGATCAGGGCGGTCTGTTGACCGAAGCTATCACCAAGCAGCCACATTGCGTGCTATTGCTGGATGAGATCGAGAAAGCCCATCCGGAAGTCTTCAATTTGCTGCTGCAGGTGATGGACCACGGCACGCTCACCGACAACAACGGGCGCAAAGCCGATTTCCGCAACGTGATCATCATCATGACCACCAATGCTGGGGCGGAAACCGCGGCGCGGGCGTCCATTGGCTTCACCCTGCAGGATCACGCGTCCGATGCCATGGAAGTCATCAAGAAGAGCTTCACGCCAGAGTTCCGCAACCGTCTGGACACCATCATCCAGTTCGGCCGTCTGAGCCATGATGTCATCAAGAGCATCGTCGACAAGTTCCTGATCGAACTGCAGGCGCAGCTCGAGGACAAGCACGTGACGCTGGAGGTGTCGGATGCCGCCCGCGGCTGGCTGGCGGAGCACGGCTATGATGCCCAGATGGGCGCCCGGCCGATGGCCAGGCTGATCCAGGACAAGATCAAGCGGCCGCTGGCCGAAGAAATCCTGTTCGGAGAGCTGGCCGAACACGGCGGTGTGGTGCATATCGATATTCGTGACGGCGAGCCGTTCTTCGAATTCGAAACCACTGCAGAGCTGGCCTGACGGCCATTGAGACGAGCGCCCGGCCTCTGTCGGGCGTTTTCGTTTGTGCGGATTGCTGGCGGTGCGCAATGGCTGGCACAAACAAAAAAGCCCGGTAAGACCGGGCGTTTTTTCTCGCGACTCGCTTAGCGGGCGCGGTAGGTGATGCGACCCTTGCTCAGATCGTAAGGGGTCAGCTCCACGCGAACCTTGTCACCGGTAAGAATCCGGATGTAGTTCTTGCGCATCTTTCCGGAGATGTGCGCAGTAACGACGTGCCCGTTTTCCAACTCCACGCGAAACATGGTGTTGGGCAGGGTGTCGACGACAGTACCTTCCATTTCGAAGCTGTCTTCTTTCGACATTCAGTAAAGTCCTCGGTATTCAGGTAATTGGCCCGTAGATGCACGGGCAAAAGCGGCAAGCATTGTGCCCGAAATGGGTCGATGAGCCAAGGACTTCAGCTGAGCGTTACCCAGCGCTGGTTGACCAAGAGTTCGATGGGCCGATATTCGGTCTTGTAGTTCATCTTCCGGCAGTTCTTGATCCAATAACCGAGATAGACGGCCTTCAGGCCAAGGCGCGCGGCTTCGCCCATCTGCCAGAGAATCGCGTAGCGCCCTAGGCTGCGGCGCTCTTCGTCCGGATCGTAGAAGGTGTAAACAGCAGACAAGCCATTGGGCAGGACGTCGGTAACGGCGACGGCCAGCAGCCTGCCGTCGAGCCGGAATTCATAAAAGCGCGAGAATGGCAGGTCGCGCACGAGGAAGGTGTTGAACTGCTCACGGCTGGGTGGATACATGTCGCCATCGGCGTGGCGTTTCTCGATGTAGTTGGCGTAGAGCGCGTACAGTTCTTCGCTGAATGCCGGGCGTACGCCGCGGACCTGCAGGTCGGCGTTGCGCTTGAGGATTCGCTTCTGTTGGCGATTGAGTTCCGGTGCGCTTACCGGGATGCGTGCCGGAATGCAGGCCGAGCAGCGCTGGCAGTGGGGGCGATAGAGATGATCCCCGCTGCGGCGAAAGCCCATCTCCGAAAGCTCCGCATACACCTGCACGTCCATCGGTTGGCTTGGATCGAGGAACAAGGTGGTGGCCTGTTCATCGGGCAGGTAGCTGCAAGCGTGAGGCTGGGTGGCGTAGAACTTGAGGCGAGCCAGTGAAGTCATGGTCAACTCTCAGAAATCATGAACCCAGTGTAGGCCAGCTTGCCGAGGTCGACTAGGCGCGCCAGTCGGCTGCGCTGGGGCGATCCAGATGCGTTGCGAGTGCCTCGGCGAATGCCGCGCGTGGGATGCTGCGAGCGCCGAAGCTCTCCAGATGACGGGTCGGCATCTGGCAGTCGATCAGCGCAAAGCCCCATTCGCGCAGCCGTTCCACCAAGGTGACGAAGCCGACCTTGGAGGCATCGGTGGCGCGGCTGAACATCGACTCGCCGAAAAATAGCTCACCCATCGCGAGGCCGTAGAGTCCGCCGACGAGTTGCCCTTGCTGCCAGACTTCCACCGAGTGCGCGACGCCCATCTCGTGCAGCCTGATATAGGCGTCTTGCATCGGTGTCGTGATCCAGGTGCCGTCTGCATAGCTCCGCGGGCCGGCGCATCCCTGGATGACCTCGGCAAAGGCCTTGTCGAAGGTCACCTGGTAGTCGCCGTGGCGCATGCGCTTGCGCAGGCTGCGCGAAACATGCAGCTCGTCAGGAAAGAGCACCGTGCGCGGATCGGGCGACCACCACAGCAGCGGTTGGCCTTCCTGATACCAGGGGAAACAGCCGTGGCGGTAGGCCGCCAGGAGTCGCTCTGGCCGCAAGTCACCGCCAGCAGCAAGCAGGCCGTTGGGTTCGCGCAGAGCCGTTTCGAGGGGAGGAAAGCTGAAGTCGTCGCGCTTTAGCCAGGTCAGCATGTCGGCACGCAGAGTAGGGGTGGGCGGGCCGAAGCCCGCCTGGGATCAGTTGTCCAGGTACTTCTCGGCATCCAGTGCCGCCATGCAGCCGGCGCCCGCGGAGGTGATGGCCTGGCGATAAACGTGGTCGGCCACATCGCCTGCGGCGAACACTCCGGGAATGCTGGTGCAGGTGGCATCGCCTTCACCGCCGCCGCGGATCTTCAGGTAGCCATCCTTCATCTCCAGCTGGCCCTGGAACAGGTCGGTGTTCGGCTTGTGACCGATGGCGATGAATACGCCGGCCAGGTCCAGCGTGTTCTCTTCACCGGTAAGGGTGCTCTTCAGGCGAACGCCGGTCACGCCACTGGCGTCGCCGAGGACTTCCTCGAGGGTGTGGTTCCAGTGCAGACGAATGTTGCCGTTGGTCGCCTTGTCCATGATCTTGTCCTGCAGGATCTTCTCCGAACGGAGCTTGTCGCGGCGGTGGATCAGGTGGACTTCCTTGGCGATGTTGGACAGGTACAGCGCCTCCTCGACCGCGGTATTGCCGCCACCGATCACCGCGACGACCTGGTTGCGGTAGAAGAAGCCGTCACAGGTGGCGCAGGCGGATACGCCGCGACCGGCGAACGCTTCTTCGGAGGGCAGGCCGAGATACTGCGCTGAAGCGCCCGTGGCGATGATCAGCGCATCGCAGGTATAGACACCGCTGTCGCCGCGCAGGGTGAACGGGCGCTGCTGCAACTCGGCGGTATGGATGTGATCGAAGACGATCTCGGTGTCGAAGCGCTCGGCGTGTTTCTGCATGCGCACCATCAGATCCGGGCCGGTCAGGCCTTCGACGTCGCCAGGCCAGTTGTCGACCTCGGTGGTGGTGGTCAGCTGGCCGCCGGGCTGGATGCCGGTGATCATCAGCGGCTTCAGGTTGGCGCGGGCAGCGTATACCGCAGCGGTATAACCGGCCGGGCCGGAGCCGAGGATGATCAGACGCGAATGCTTGACTTCACTCATAAAAAGCCCTCATAAGCCTTTGTTGCAAATAGAGAAGCGTGCTCCAGTCGAGCCGCGCCGGGAAATCGGGCGTTTATGCTACACCGAAGCATCGGCAAAAGCCCAAGCCGCCGCGGAACCCGCATGCCATCGAATCGACAAACCCGTACAATGCCGGGGTTCTGGCTGACTACGGTTCATCGCGCCGCAGGCGCAGGAAAGAAAGCGTTTTGAAGAATTCCTCATCTACCGCGCCGGCAACCGTCTGGCGACAACAATTGCACTATCGCCTCAAGGAAGGCGCGTTGATAGCGCTCGGTGCGCTCTGCGTCTACCTGTGGATGGCGCTATTGACCTACGATCCGGGCGATCCGGGCTGGACCCACACGAGCAACGTCGATCAGGTGCGCAACGCCGCGGGCCGCGCGGGCGCCTGGTTCGCCGATGTGCTGTTCATGGCGCTGGGTTACTTCGCGTACCTCTTCCCGCTACTGCTGGGCGTCAAGACCTGGCAGGTATTCCGTGCGCGTCACCAGCCCTGGGTGTGGAATGGCTGGTTGTTCTCCTGGCGGCTGATCGGCCTGGTGTTCCTGGTGCTGTCCGGTTCGGCGTTGGCCTATATCCATTTCCAAGGCGGCGAAGCCTTGCCGGCATCCGCGGGCGGTGCGCTGGGCGAGAGCCTTGGCCAGCTGGCGGTGCAGATGCTCAACGTGCAGGGCAGCACGCTCGCGTTGCTGGCGTTCTTTCTGTTCGGGCTGACGGTCTTTACCGACCTGTCCTGGTTCAAGGTGATGGATATCACCGGCAAGATCACGCTCGACCTGCTGGAACTGATCCAGAGCTTTTTCAGCCGCTGGTGGAATGCCCGCGCCGAACGCAAGCAGCTGGTTGCGCAGCTGCGCGAGGCGGACGATGTGGTAAGCGAGGTGGCCGCGCCAATGGTGCGCGATCGCCGCGAGCAGGCCAAGGTCAAGGAGCGCATCATCGAGCGCGACGAGGCACTGGCCAAGCACATGAGCGAGCTGGGGAAGCGCCAGGCTCCTGTGATCACCCCGCCCGCACCGGCAAAGCCGGCAGAGCCGAGCAAGCGCGTGCTCAAGGAGAAGCAGGCGCCGTTGTTCGTCGATACCGCGGTCGAAGGCAGCCTGCCGCCGATTTCCATCCTCGACGTCGCGGAAAAGCAGCAGAAGCAGTATTCGCCCGAGTCCCTCGAGGCCATGTCGCGGCTGCTGGAGATCAAGCTCAAGGAGTTCGGCGTCGAGGTTGTGGTCGAGTCGGTTCACCCGGGCCCGGTGATCACCCGTTTCGAGATTCAGCCTGCGGCCGGCGTCAAGGTCAGCCGCATCTCCAATCTGGCCAAGGACCTGGCGCGTTCGATGGCCATGGTCAGCGTGCGCGTGGTCGAGGTCATTCCGGGCAAGACCACCGTGGGTATCGAGATTCCCAACGAGGATCGGCAGATCGTCCGTTTCTCCGAGGTGCTGTCGTCGGCGCCTTATGACGACGCCAAGTCGCCGGTCACCCTGGCGCTCGGTCACGATATCGGCGGCAAACCGGTTATCGCCGATCTGGCGAAGATGCCGCATCTGCTGGTGGCCGGTACCACCGGTTCCGGTAAGTCGGTGGGGGTCAACGCGATGATCCTGTCGATCCTGTTCAAGTCGACGCCGGAAGAGGCGCGGCTGATCATGATCGACCCGAAGATGCTCGAACTGTCGATCTACGAAGGCATTCCGCACCTGCTCTGCCCGGTGGTCACCGACATGAAGGAGGCGGCCAACGCACTGCGCTGGAGCGTGGCCGAGATGGAGCGGCGCTACAAGCTGATGGCGGCCATGGGCGTGCGCAACCTGGCGGGCTTCAACCGCAAGATCAAGGAAGCGGAAGAGGCCGGCACGCCGCTGCACGACCCGCTGTACAAGCGCGAGTCGATGGATGACGAGCCGCCGTATCTGAAGAGCCTGCCGACCATCGTGGTGGTTGTCGACGAATTCGCTGACATGATGATGATCGTCGGCAAGAAGGTCGAAGAACTGATTGCCCGTATCGCGCAGAAGGCACGTGCGGCGGGCATCCATCTGATCCTTGCCACCCAGCGTCCATCGGTGGACGTGATCACCGGTCTGATCAAGGCCAACATCCCGACCCGCATGGCCTTCCAGGTGTCGAGCAAGATCGACTCGCGCACCATCCTCGACCAGGGCGGCGCCGAGCAGTTGCTCGGTCACGGTGACATGCTCTACCTGCCGCCGGGCACCGGCCTGCCGATCCGCGTGCATGGTGCGTTCGTCTCCGATGACGAGGTGCATCGTGTGGTCGAAGCCTGGAAGGCTCGCGGAGCGCCCGACTACATCGAGGACATCCTCGCCGGCGTGGAAGAGGCTGGTAGCGGCTTCGAGGGCGGTGGTGGCGAAGGCAGCGGGGAAGGTAGCGAAGAAGACCCCTTGTACGACGAGGCCGTTCGCTTCGTGACCGAAAGCCGCCGCGCGTCGATCTCCGCGGTGCAGCGCAAGCTGAAAATCGGCTACAACCGCGCCGCACGCATGATCGAAGCCATGGAAATGGCCGGCGTGGTGACATCCATGAATACCAACGGCTCGCGCGAGGTCATCGCGCCGCCACCCATGCGCGATTGAATCGCTTCGAGGGCTACATGCAATTGATCCGTTTGCTGTGTGCATCTGTCCTGATGGTCGCTCTGGTACCGGCCCACGCCGACCAGGCGGCTTCCACCAAACGCCTGACCGGCCTGCTCAATCAGGCCGAAACCCTGACTGGCCGCTTCTCACAGCTCTCGCTCGACGGCAGCGGCACCCAGCTGCAGGAGACCTCCGGAGAGCTGGCACTCAAGCGCCCCGGCCAGTTCCGCTGGCACACCGATGCGCCGATGGAGCAGCTCTTGGTGTCCAACGGCAAGAAGGTGTGGCTGTATGACCCGGATCTCGAGCAGGTCACCATCCAGGAGCTTGATCAGCGCCTGACTCACACACCGGCTTTGCTGCTGTCCGGCGACGTCTCCACCATCAGCGAGAACTTCGAGGTCTCGCACAAGGAGGCCGGGGACGTGGTGGACTTCACCCTCAAGCCCAAGGCCAAGGACACCCTGTTCGACAACCTGCGGCTGTCCTTCCGCGGCGGCGTGATCAATGACATGCAGCTGATCGACAGTGTCGGTCAGCGCACCAATATCCTCTTCATGGGGGTGAAGATGAATCAGCCGCTCAAGGCCGACCTGTTCACCTTCGAGATTCCCGAGGGTGCCGACGTCATTTCCGAGTGAGCCTAATCTGACATTCGTATCAGGCGGCCTGCGCAGCGGCGGGCCGCTGCAATCGAGGTAACCGTCCGCAATGGACCTGTTCAGCCGCGAACCTGTCGCCCAGCCACTTGCCGCGCGTCTGCGCGCAGCCAGCCTCGACGAATACGTCGGGCAGGAGCACCTGCTCGCGCGCGGCAAGCCGTTGCGCGAGGCGCTGGAGCAGGGCGCGTTGCACTCCATGGTGTTCTGGGGGCCGCCCGGTGTTGGCAAGACCACTCTGGCGCGGCTCCTGGCTAAGGTCTCCGATGCCCATTTCGAAACGGTTTCCGCCGTGCTTGCCGGGGTCAAGGAGATTCGCCAGGCGGTGGAGATCGCCAAGCAGCAAGCGGCGCAGTACGGCCGGCGGACCATTCTGTTCGTCGACGAAGTGCATCGCTTCAACAAGTCCCAGCAGGACGCCTTCCTGCCTTACGTCGAAGACGGCACGCTGATCTTTATCGGCGCCACCACCGAAAACCCCTCTTTCGAACTCAACAATGCCTTGCTCTCGCGGGCTCGCGTTTATGTGCTGAAAAGCCTGGACGAAGCGGCCTTGCGCAAGCTGGTGGCGCGCGCGCTGACCGACCCCAAGGGCCTGGGCGAGCTCCATCTCACGCTGCCGGAGGACAGCTTCCAGATGCTGCTGGCGGCAGCCGATGGTGACGGTCGTCGGTTGCTCAATCTGCTGGAGAACGCATCGGACCTGGCCGAAGAGGGCGGTAGCATCAGCACCGACCTGCTGCAGGATCTGCTGGGTGACAGTCGCCGTCGTTTCGACAAGGGCGGCGAGGCCTTCTACGACCAGATATCGGCGCTGCACAAGTCCGTGCGCGGCTCCAATCCGGACGCGGCGCTGTACTGGTTCGCGCGCATGCTCGATGGCGGCTGCGACCCGCTGTACATCGCCCGACGTGTCGTGCGCATGGCCAGCGAGGAAATCGGTAATGCCGACCCCCGCGCGCTGCCGTTGTGCCTGAACGCCTGGGACGTGCAGGAGCGCCTGGGTAGCCCGGAAGGGGAGCTGGCCGTGGCGCAGGCCATTGTCTATCTGGCCTGCGCACCGAAGAGCAACGCCGTCTACACCGCGTTCAAGGCAGCCATGCGCGATGCTGCAGAGAACGGCTCGCAGGAAGTGCCGCTGCATTTGCGAAACGCGCCGACCAAGCTGATGAAAGAACTCGGCTACGGCAACGAATATCGCTACGCCCACGACGAACCGGATGCCTACGCGGCAGGCGAGGATTACTTTCCCGAGTCCATGGAACCGCGCCGCTACTATCACCCCGTACCACGCGGCCTGGAAAGCAAGATCCGCGACAAGCTCGAACACCTTGCCCGGCTCGACCGCGAAAGCCCCATCCAACGGAGAAAGGAATGATCCGCATGGCCTTCGCCGTCGCTTGTGGCGGCGTGATAGGGACCCTGTTGCGCTTTGCCCTGGCGACCTGGGTCAGCGCCCAATGGCCGCGGCATTTCTATCTGGCCACGTTGGCCGTGAATCTGCTGGGCTGCCTGCTGATAGGCTATCTCTACGCTACCTTTCTCGCCCGGCCGGATATCTCGCCGGAGCTGCGTGGTGCACTGATCATCGGCTTTCTTGGAGCACTTACGACGTTCTCTAGTTTTTCGCTGGATGCACTGCGCCTGCTTGAAAGCGGTCAGCTGGCGACTGCCTTCGCATATGTCGGCGGCAGCGTGTTCGGTGGCCTGTTGGCGGCCTGGGCCGGTCTGGCGCTCGCCAGGTTATGAACCGGCGCGCGTTCACAGTAAACTTCGCTCCCTCTTCGCCCTTCATCCAAGCTTTCACAGACGAGACCCACCATGCTTGATTCGAAACTGGTACGCACTCAGCTACAGGACGTGGCGGCCCGCCTGGCCACCCGTGGCTACCAGCTGGACGTGGCGCGCATCGAAGCGCTGGAAGCTCAGCGCAAGACCGTGCAGACCCGCACCGAACAACTCCAGGCCGAGCGCAACGCGCGCTCCAAATCCATCGGCCAGGCCAAGCAGCGCGGTGAGGACATCGCGCCGTTGCTCGCCGACGTGGATCGCATGGGCTCGGAACTCGAATCCGGCAAGCAGGAGCTGGACCGCATCCAGACCGAACTCGACCAGCTGATGCTGAGCATTCCCAACCTGCCGCACGAGTCGGTGCCGGTCGGTGCGGATGAGGACGAGAACGTCGAGGTTCGCCGCTGGGGTACGCCGAAGACCTTCGACTTCGCCGTTCAGGATCACGTCGCCCTGGGCGAGCAGCATGGCTGGCTGGACTTCGAGACCGCGGCCAAGCTGTCCGGTGCCCGCTTCGCCCTGATGCGCGGCCCGATCGCCCGCCTGCATCGCGCGCTGGCGCAGTTCATGATCGACCTGCACACCCGAGAGCATGGCTACGAAGAGGCCTACACGCCGTATCTGGTACAGGCCCCGGCGCTGCAGGGAACCGGTCAGCTGCCAAAGTTCGAGGAAGATCTGTTCAAGATCAGCCGGGAAGGCGAGGCGGACTTCTACCTGATCCCGACCGCCGAGGTGTCGCTGACCAACATCGTGGCCGGCGAGATTCTCGATGCCAAAGAGCTGCCGCTGAAGTTCGTCGCCCACACGCCCTGTTTCCGCAGCGAGGCCGGCGCCTCCGGGCGCGATACCCGCGGCATGATCCGTCAGCACCAGTTCGACAAGGTCGAGATGGTGCAGATCGTCGAGCCGTCGAAGTCCTTCGAGGCGCTGGAAGAGCTGACCGGCAATGCCGAGAAGGTGCTGCAGCTGCTGGAACTGCCTTACCGCGTGTTGTCGCTGTGCACCGGCGACATGGGCTTCGGCGCGACCAAGACCTATGACCTGGAAGTCTGGGTGCCGAGCCAGGACAAGTATCGCGAGATTTCTTCCTGCTCCAACTGCGGTGATTTCCAGGCGCGGCGCATGCAGGCGCGTTATCGCAATCCGGAAACCGGCAAGCCGGAGCTCGTGCACACCCTCAATGGTTCGGGCCTGGCGGTCGGTCGTACCCTGGTCGCCGTACTGGAGAACTACCAGCAGGCCGACGGAAGCGTTGTGGTACCCGACGTGCTGAAACCATACATGGGTGGTATCGAAGTCATCGGCTGAGGCTGCGGCGCTGCGTCATCGCGGTTCGGCATCAGGCCGGATCCTTGATATTCGACAAGGGGCATCGCGGCCGTAATGGCTGTGATGCCCTTACCACCAACGACCCTCCAGGATTCGCCCATGGAATACCTCCCGCTGTTCCACAACCTCAAAGGCCGCACGGTACTGATTGTCGGGGGTGGCGAGATCGCGCTGCGCAAGGCGCGGCTGCTGAGCGAAGCCGGAGCTCGGCTGCGGGTGGTGGCGCCGAGCATCGAGCCGCAACTGGCCGAACTGGTAGAGGCAGGCGATGGCGAATGCCTCGATCGTGGCTATGACCCGCAAGACCTGCAAGGTTGTGTGCTGGCCATCGCCGCCACCGATGACGAGCCGCTGAATGCCGCGGTTTCGCAGCACGCCAACGCGCTGGGCATGCCGGTCAACGTGGTCGACTCGCCGCAGCTGTGCAGCGTGATCTTTCCGGCGATCGTCGACCGCTCGCCGCTGGTGATTGCGGTTTCCAGTGGTGGCGATGCACCGGTGCTGGCGCGGTTGATCCGCGCGCGCATCGAGACCTGGATTCCCGCGGCCTACGGCCAGCTGGCCGGTCTGGCCAAGCAGTTCCGCGCTCAGGTCAAAGCCAAGTTTGCCAACGTTCAGCAGCGGCGGGTGTTCTGGGAGGAAACCTTCCAAGGACCGATCGCCGAACAGGCGTTGGCTGGGTGCAGCGCCGAAGCCGAGCGCCTGCTGGCGGAGAAGCTTGCCGGTGCAGCGCCGCGCGCGCTGGGCGAGGTTTATTTGGTAGGCGCTGGCCCGGGCGATCCTGACCTGCTGACTTTCCGTGCCTTGCGCCTGATGCAGCAGGCTGATGTCGTGCTCTACGATCGCCTGGTAGCGCCAGCGATCATCGACCTGTGCCGGCGCGATGCCGACCGCATCTACGTTGGCAAGCAGCGTTCGGAACACGCGGTGCCGCAGGAGCAGATCAACCAGAAACTGGTGACCCTGGCCAAGGAAGGCAAGCGCGTGCTGCGGCTCAAGGGCGGTGACCCGTTCATCTTTGGCCGCGGTGGTGAGGAGATCGAGGAACTGGCAGCCAACGGTGTGCCGTTCCAGGTCGTGCCGGGTATTACTGCCGCCAGTGGCTGTGCCGCTTATGCCGGCATTCCGCTCACCCACCGCGATCATGCGCAATCGGTGCGTTTCGTCACCGGTCATCTGAAAGACGGCAGCTGCGATCTGCCCTGGGCGGAACTCGCCGCGCCGGCACAGACGCTGGTGTTCTACATGGGCCTGGTGGGCTTGCCGGTGATCTGCCAGCAACTGATAGCCCATGGGCGTTCGGCGGATACGCCGGCGGCGCTGGTGCAGCAGGGCACCACCAGCAACCAGCGTGTCTTCACAGCTACGCTGGGGATACTGGCCGAGCGCATCGCACAGGAAGACGTGCAGGCACCGACGCTGCTGATCGTCGGCGAAGTGGTGCAGCTGCGCGAGAAGCTCGCCTGGTTCGAAGGGGCGCAGGCGGCGGGATAGGGCTGGCTGCTGCCTGCGCCGTTTCAGCGGCGCAGATAGGCAGTGAAATCGATGTCCCCGGCAGAAAGGATCGCCTGGACGCGGTTGTGCACGTTGAGCTTGCGCAGAATCGCCGATACGTGGGCCTTCACGGTGGTCTCGGCGATGTCGAGGTTGTAGGCGATCTGCTTGTTGGATTCACCCTTGGTCATGCGCTCGAGCACAAGCAGCTGCTTGCGCGTCAGCGCCTGCAACAGTTCCGGCGGGATCGATGGCTCGTTGTGATGGGAGTGGCGGCTGCTCGGCTTCTGGCTGCGGATGATGTCCGAAGGCAGGTAGACGTTGCCGTTGAGGATCTGCTCGATGGCGTCGGTCATCTGCGCCCGCGGCGAGGATTTGGTGATGAAGCCGACCGCGCCGTAGGTAATGGCCTGCAGCACGATCTGCTTGTCCTGCTCGGCCGAGACGATCACCACCGGAATGGTCGGTGCTTCGTTGCGCAGATTGATCAGGCCGTTGAGGCCGTGCATGCCGGGCATGTTCAGGTCCAGCAGCACCAGATCGAGATCGTCGTGTTCCAGGGTAAGCGCCAGCGCGCTGTCGAGGTCGGCAGTTTCAAGGATTTCGCTGTCGGGGAAGCCGTCGCGAATGACGTTATGAATGGCTTCACGGAACAGCGGATGGTCGTCCGCAATCAGGATCTTGTACAAGGCCGGTCACCTCTTTGTTGTGATTATGGTGGGGGCATGCTGGTCAGGTGATGCTACTCGTCGCCAGGCAGCGGTTCCGGAGTAGCCGGGTGCAAGGGCAGGCCCGCCTGTTCCCAACCGTCCACCCCATCTCGATACCAGTACAGTCGTGTGTAGCCCAGCCCATGGGCGCGCTTGGTCGCGTTCCAGCCGAGCCAGCAGTCCGAGCGGCAGTAGAAGACCAGTGGCCGCTGCAGGTTGCCCTGGCTGACGCGGGCAAGGTTCTCGCTGAAGTAGCTTGCCCATTCGGGTTGCAGATTGCCATCGCCGGTGTTCGCCAACCAGATGCTGCCGGGCAGGTTTGCGTGGGGTTCGCTGTCGATGAACCGGCCGGCGAGCCACTGGCTCCGATAGACATCCACCAGCACAAGGTCCGGTTCTTGTGCGATCAGCGTCTGCAGAGCCGCGGTGTCCAGGGTCTGCGCACCTTCCGCGGACGCAGGTGTCGGGCTGCGGTACTGCGTCTGGCGATAGCCTTCAGGCGAGAACAGCGCGAGCTGTTCTTCGGCCGCGGCAACCGTGGGTATACAGAACCCAGGCAGCGCGGCGATCAGCAGGGGCAGCAGCGACCTGAACATAGTCCGTATTCCATGGCGTTTCGATAGCTCGATTACAGAGCAATGGGCCTGTCTTTTAAATCCTACGATGGAGGGGAAAACCGGTACCAAAGTAGTAGATCGCTCAGGCTGAGCGGCGCAAGGCTGCGTGTTGTGGGTTGAAACTGAGTACCGCCAGAAGGCTGAACAGCAGGGTCAGCCCCAGGCAGACCATCAACGCGGTCGGTGCCAGGCGCAGATAAAGCGCATGACGGACCAGCTCCACGGCGTGGGTGAAGGGGTTGAGGGCGCAGATCCAGTACAACCACTCGCTCGCCTCGCGCATCTTCCACAGGGGGTAGAGCGCCGAGGAGAGAAAGAACATCGGAAAGATCACGAAATTCATCACTCCGGCAAAATTCTCCAGCTGTCGAATGCCGTTGGATAGCAGCAAGCCCAGGGCGCTGAGCAGCAGCGCCACCAGCAGCAGGGCGGGCAGGGCGACGACCAGTCCCAGCGCTGGAGGCTGTACGCCGTAGAACCAGGCGATGGCGAGAAAGGCATAGACCTGTAGCAAGGAGATCAGCGCCGTAGCGACGAGTTTGCTGGCCAGCAGAAAGCTGCGCGGCAGCGGGCTGGTCAGCAATACGCGCATGCTGCCCATCTCGCGGTCGTAGACCATCGACAGGGAACCCTGCATGCCGTTGAACAGCAGGATCATGCAGGCCAGCCCCGGCACGATGTAGGTTTCGTAGGTGATGTAGGTATCGTACGGCTCGATGATGGCGATTCCGAGCGCTGCGCGAAAGCCTGCGGCAAACACCACCAGCCAGAGCAGCGGCCGCACCAGGGCGCTGAAGAAGCGCGAACGCTGCTGCACGAAGCGCAGCCATTCACGCAGAACGATACCGCGAAGGCATTCCCAGTAGATGATCATGAGCTCCTCCGCCCGGAATCGAGGGACGTGCGCGCGCTGCGAGCCTCTGGGTGGGAAGCAGGCGCTGCCGCCTCGTGTGGGGGCTCGATTGCACCCGGCGTACCGTCTAGCACCGCAGGCCGGTGGCCGAGGCTGCTACCGACCCCGTGGGTATCGTTGCCGGTCAGGCGTGCAAAGCTCGCGGCCAGGTCTTCACCGTCGGTGGCCAGCTCCGCGGCACGGCCCTGAGCCACCAGACGGCCGCGATTGAGCACCAGCAGATCGTCATCGGCCTGGACCTCATCGAGCAGGTGAGTGGTCCAGAGCACGCTCATACCCTCGTCACGGCAGAGCGCTCGCACATGCTGGTTGAGCGCCTGGCGGCTGGCGGGATCGAGGCCGGCGCTGGCTTCATCGAGCAACAGCAGCTCAGGCCGGTGCAGCAGGGCACGGGCGATTTCCACTCGGCGACGGTGACCACCATTGAGTTCGCGGACCTTGCTGCGTCGCCGCTCGCCGAGCTGCTGGCGCTGCAGTTCCAGTTCGATGCATTCGTTCGCCACGGCACGTGGCATACCATGCAGCGCCGCGTGGTAGCGCAGGTTCTGTTCGACCGTGAGGTCCAGGT
Source organism: Pseudomonas sp. LM13 (assembly GCF_041381355.1). Taxonomy (NCBI): domain Bacteria; kingdom Pseudomonadati; phylum Pseudomonadota; class Gammaproteobacteria; order Pseudomonadales; family Pseudomonadaceae; genus Pseudomonas; species Pseudomonas sp. LM13. Next base: position 78,310 of record NZ_JACBXH010000010.1, on the reverse strand, counting down.
CCAGCGTGCTCTGCTGGAACACCACGCCCAGGCGCGCAAGGGCCTTGCGCGGCGTTTCGCGCAGATCGAAGCCGGCGATACGGATCTGCCCCTGCTGCAGGTCGTACAGCCGGGTCAGCAGCGCGATCAGGGTCGACTTGCCGGCTCCGTTCGGCCCGAGCAACGCCGTGAAACGTCCCTGCGCTGCGGTAAAGCTCACTCCGTCCAGCGCGCGCCGCTCACCGTAGGCGAACGCGATGTCGCCCACCTCCAGCGCGTTCATGGGGCGACCACCACGCCCCACGGATAGCGGCCGACCTTGATTGACTTGGTCACCTTGAGCTTGTCCACGTCGATCACCGAAACGTCGCCGCTGACGCCGTTGGTGGTCAGCAGCAGGCTTTCGTCAGGGTTGAATGCCATGTGCCAGACGCGGCGACCCACCAGCAGGTAGTCGAGCACCTCGTAGGTTTTCGCATCCACTACGGCGATGTGGTTGGCCGGGCCGAGCGCGACGAAGGCGTACTTGCCGTCGGAGGTGAGCTTGACGCCCACCGGTTGAACCTTGTCCGGGTGCACGCCCTTGATCTTGAAGGTCAGCGTCTTGAGGATCTCGCGCTTGTCCACGTCCACCACGCTGACCGTTCCGCCGATCTCGGCCGAGGCCCAGAGCAGCTTGCTGTCCTTGGTGAATTCCACGTGGCGAGGGCGCTGGTCGACCAGGGTGTTGTCGACCAGTTCGTTGGTACTGGTGTCGATCCAGTGCAGCATGTTGGTGGTTTCGCTGGTGTTGACTGCCCATTTGCCGTCCGGGCTGACCGCCATGCCCTCCGGCTCGACGCCGACATCGATCTGCGCCAGCACTTCTTCCTTGTCGACATCGACCACGGTTACCAGTGCGTCGTCCTCGTTGGAGATGTACAGCCACTTGTTGTTCGGGTGCAGGGCGAACTGCTCGGGATCGGCGCCCGACGGCAGCTGCTTGATGATCTGCCGCGTGGCCAGGTCCATCACCTGCACGGTGTCCGAGTCGCTGGCGCAGATGTACAGCAGCTTGTTGTCATGGGAGAGTGTGAGGCCGCGCGGGCGCATGCCGACTTCCAGCGTCTCGACGGTTTCCATCGTGTCCAGGTTGATCACGCTGATGCTGTCGTCTTTCTCGTTGGAGACGTAGGCGGTGGCGGCGACAGCAGAGCTTGCGGCAAGGCTGAGTGCAATGGCGATGGCAGAGGCAAGGGCAGTTCTGGGCATGGTTGGATTCTCTTGTCGTTATTGTGTGATGGGGGCAGTGGCGTCGCTGCTGTCCAGCTGACGCAGATAGTCTTCGGCTTCTTCCTGGCCGCCGGCGGCTGCGCGCCGGAGCCAGTGGCGTGCAGCGACCTGATCGGCTTCGACGCCACGACCTTCGGCCAGCGCGACGCCCCAGTGGTAGCGCGCCAGGCTGACGTAGCTGGCGTCGTCCGGCTGCTCCGCGCCTTGCTTCAGCAGCTCGGCGGATTTGCGCAGGTCCGGCTCCATGCCGCTGCCGCTCTCGTACATCTGTGCCAGCGAGATCATCGAGTAGACGTCGTTCCAGCGCGTCACGCAGTCTTCGAAGATCGCCTTGGCTGCATCGAAGTTGCCGGTCTTCGCCGTCACGTAGCCGTAGAGGCATTTGATGCGCTTGGGGCTGTCGACATAGGCCTCATAGCCCAGTTCGTCGGCGCTGACGGGCAGGGTGGCAAGGCCGAGAAGCGCGGCTGCAGCGAGACGAATCATGGGCGCGCCTCGTTCAGGCGGCAGCTGCTTTCCGGTGCGTCGAAGCCGAGGGTGTCCAGTTCGCTGGTGGGATGCAGAAAGCCGTCTTGCGGCGAGTTCGATACCAGTGCCCGCGGGTGTACCAGCGGGATCGGCTGGCGCAGCTGGCCATTCCAGGGGCGGAAGCTCAGCTTGCGACCCTTGAAACCATCCAGCGGCAGCTCACCGCTGAGCGACAACTGACGGATTGCTGCAGCGTCCGCACTGCGCAGGCGGGTGACCGCCGCTGCGAGGCTGCGCACGCCCATCCAGGCGGCGAAATCGCGGTCGTTCATCCAGCGCTTGGCATGCGCCTCGAAGCGTTTCTGCAACTGCGCCGCGCCGTAGGTTTCCACCGTCTTGTGCCAGCCGGTGGCGGTCAGGCCCTGGGTGCCGGCCACCGGGCGCGGCAACCAGGTGTGGTACGGCACGTACTCACCGAAGTCGCCGCGCTCGTCCGCCACCAGCACCACGTCGTATTCGGCGCCCTGGGTGAACAACGGCATCTCGGCCTGGGCGCTGCGGCGCTGGTCGTTATCGAAGCTCCAGGGCTTCTCCTCGACGATGCGGTGACCGAAGCGCTTGGCCGCGCGGCGCAAAGCCTCGGCATAGGCCTGGTCCTCAGCAGTCGGACCGACGATCAGCATCCAGCGATTCCAGCGACGTGCCGCAAGAAACTGGCCGAGCGCATCGGCGAGCATGCTGCGGCTCGGCAGGGTGTGCAGGACATTCGCCAGGCAACGCTGGCTGCGCAGTGCATCGTCGGCACTGCCTGCGTTGATCAGCAGCGCTTCCGGCATGGCGTCCGACAGCTGGCGCAGGGACTCGGCCGGCGCGTTGACCACGAACAGGCGCAGGCCGTCGGCGTACTGCTTGCCGGCCTGTTCCAGGAGTTCTTCCGGCGTTTCGCTGGTGGCCGCTTCGACCACATAGCTGTGCTTGAGAAAACGTCCCGTGCTGTTGCTGTCGGTGATGGCCAGTTCGGCGCCGCGCAGGCCGGCGTCTTCAGGTTCGGGAATGACGTTAGAGAGCACAGGGCCGGTGTCTGGACGATAACCGAGATAACCGATGCGTATCGCCAGCTCCTGGCTGGACGCCGCTGCAGCGAACTGTGTACAGCAGGTGAGGGCGATCAGGAAACCGGCTCGTCGTAATGCGTGGCTCATGGGCAGCTCCTGTGACGTTGCAGGCAGCATAGGAACCATGGCCGAGCGGGGGAATATGCAGAAAGTACCGCTCGGGCGGTACCAAGGTAGTAGGTAAGCGAACGACGGCTACCCCTAGCATGAGTCCGTCCGATAACAATAACGAGGCCATCCCTATGCCCACATATAAAGCTCTGCTGCTCAACCTGCTGTTCGTTGGCAGCCTGGTCGGGTTCGATCACAGCCACGCCGCTGGCGATCTGACCCGTCGTACCCAGGCCTTGCCGGATCTGAAGTTCGGTTCTGAGCAGAGCGATTACGCCGTGTCGCAGAAGGAATATCAGCTGGAGACCGGTGTCGCCTATCAGCTCAAGGTCAGCTCCGATGGCCAGAAGGAGTGTGCGTTCCAAGCGCCCGAATTCGCCAAGTCGATCTTCTTGCGCAAGGTCGAGGCCGGTGGGGTGGAGATCAAGGCGATCACGCTGGTCGAGCTGGAGTTCGAGGATGCCGGCGAGGCGGAAATCTTCTTCCTGCCCGTCAAGCCGGGCAGCTACCCGTTCTACTGCAAGGGGCTGCAGAACAAGGGCATGGAAGGCCGGTTCGTGGTCAAGTGAAGCGGACTGGCGCTCGGCGCTGATCTCCGGGAGTTGCCGATATGTCCGCACTCTGGCGAATCAATCTGCTGGTCACGCTGTTCTTTGCCGTTGTGACCGTGGTCTGTCTGGCCGTGTTGCTGCGCCAGGCCGCCCACGATGTACAGCGCGAGCTCGATGCCGCGGCGGCGGTGGTTGGCTATCTCGGCGAGATGGCCGAGCGTGATCCCGACTCCCTCAGCCCGGGCCTGACCGATAGCCTGCGCCACATTCGCGTGCGCTGGCTGGACGCCACCGAATCGATGCCCGTCGGGGGCGATCCGGCGCTCGACGACTGGCTCGGGACCTGGCTGTACCCCGCCGAGCTGTCGTCGCCCAGCGTCCTTCAGCTAACCAATGGCCAGCGGCTGCATATCAGCGTCGATCCGCATGACGAAGTGGAAGAGGTTAGGGATTCGTTGCTGCAGCTGCTGGTGCTGTTCGGCCTGGCGCTGCTGCTTTGCCTGCTGGCGATCCGCTGGGCCGTGCGCCCAGGCATGCGTGTGCTCGGCGAATTGCTTGGTGCGCTTGTGCGTATCGCTGATGGCCGCCTCGATACCCGTCTGCCATCGCATCGCTTCGCCGAGTCGCGCAAGCTCGCCGAGCGCTTCAATCACATGGCCGCTGCACTCGAAGATGCGCGGGCCGACAACGAGCAACTGACCCAGGCGCTGCTGGCGCTGCAGGAACGTGAGCGCACCCGGCTGGCGCAGGCGCTGCATGACGACCTCGGCCAGTATCTGGCCGGCATTCGCGCGCGGGCGTGTCTGCTGCGCGTCCAGGCAGAGCAACCCGACGCCGTTCGCGAAACCGCGGCGCACCTCGAGCAACACAGCCTCGATCTGCAGAACGGTTTTCGCACGCTAGTGCGAGACCTGTATCCGGTGATGCTCGATCACCTGAACCTGGAAGACGCCATCGGGCAACTCGCCGAGCAGTGGCAGAGCACCCAGGGCATCGAGTGCGAGCTCCGGCTGCGCGGGCCGATTCCAGCGCTTTCGATGGACGCCAAGGTGCATCTCTATCGCATGGTGCAGGAGGCGCTGACCAACGTGGCGCGGCATGCGCGCGCGACTCGCGTGTGCCTGCATCTGTGTGGCGGTCACAACGGGCTGCGCCTGCTGCTGCGGGACGATGGCCATGGGTTGCCGCCAGAACGGCCGGGGGTCGGCCTGCGTTCGATGGTCGAGCACGCGCGCTGCCTGGGTGCCCGGCTGCGTATGCGCCACCGCGCCGGAAAGGGCTGGGCGCTATATCTCAAGTTGCCTTTGCAAGGAGCCACGTCATGAAGATTCTGCTGGTGGATGACCACGCGGTAGTGCGTCAGGGCTATGCGAGCCTGCTCAAGGCATTGCTTCCGGAAGTGACAGTCAGTGAAGCCGCCAGTGGCGAGCAGGCGCTGGAACAGGTGCAGGAATCGATTCCCAGCCTGGTCGTGCTCGACCTCGGCCTGCCGGGCATCAGCGGTCTGGAAACCTGTCGACGCCTGCGTCAGCGGTTGCCGTTGTTGCCGGTGCTGGTGTTCAGCATGCATGACGAGTTGGCACTGGTCCGGCAGGCACTGGATGCTGGCGCTTCCGGCTATCTGACCAAGCGCTGCGCGCCGGACGTATTGGTGGAGGCGGTGCGCAAGGTGCTTGCCGGGCAGACCTTCATCGAGCAGCCGCTGGCGACCGAGCTGGCGTGCCAGCGGCCGTCGCAGTCGCCAATTAAGGGGCGACTGGCCGAGATGACGCCGCGCGAGATGGAAATCTTCATCATGCTTGCGCGTGGCATCGGCAATCGGGAGATCGCCGAGCGGCTGTGCATCAGCAGCAAGACCGTTTCGAACCATATGGCCCTGCTGAAAAGCAAGCTGGAGGTCAGCTCCCAGGCCGAACTCGTGCACCTGGCCATCGATCAGGGTTTGCTCCGCGTCGGTGACCGCATGTTGTGCGAGGCCTGATCGGCCTCTTTCCTTCTCTCCTGCTTCGATGCAGCGCGACATGACTGTGTGCTGAGTCCAAAGCATCTCTCCAATTTTTCCAGAACAGCAGCTGCGCGCCTGTACCAGGCGAGCGGGGCGCCTGTGCCTTGCGAAAGTCGCGGGCCGAGTTAGTGCGCTGGTCGTAAGACCAATCTCCACGCGGTCGGGAATTTTTCCCGCCAGAGCCGGGAATTCTTCCCTGTCGGCACCGCGCCACGGCTCACGATAATCGCGTCTGGCAGGTTGCCAGCATGCGGTTGCCCGCGGTTCTCGCCGCGTCGCGAATGCCGGTGGCCTGGCCAGACCGATTGGCCAACAAGAACAAGGACCACCCATGCCGTATCAGCTCTGTTGCAGCGCGATGCCCCGCCGTACGCTGCTGTCCCTCGCCATCGCCGCGCTGTTGCCGGCGTCCGTTCATGCCGAGCAGACGCTCGATCTCGGCAGCCAGGAGGTGGTCGGTACCACGCCGCTGCCGGGCATCGAGCTGCCAAAGGATCAGGTGCCGTCCAACATCCAGTCGCTGGATGACGAGGACCTGCGGCGGCTCGGCGGCCAGTCGCTGGCCGAGAAACTGCAGCGCGGATTGCCGAGCGTCAACATCAACGAGATCCAGGGCAATCCTTACCAGGCGGACCTCAACTATCGTGGCTTCACCGCCTCGCCGCTGCTCGGTACGCCGCAGGGCCTTTCGGTTTTTCTCGACGGCGTGCGGGTCAATGAAGCGTTCGGCGATGTGGTGCACTGGGACCTGATCCCGAACACTGCCATTGCCAACATGGCCCTGGTGCCGGGCTCGAACCCGCTGTACGGCCTGAACACTCTCGGCGGCGCGCTGGCGCTGCAGACCAAGCGTGGCGATACCCATCCCGGTGGCTCGGCGGAGGTCTACGGCGGCTCGTTCGGACGCCAGGGTGGTGCCATCGAACAGGGTGGCAGCCATGAGGAATTCTCCTGGTACCTGGCCGCCGAGGGCATGGACGAGGACGGCTGGCGTGACCATTCGCCATCCGAGGTCCGCCAGCTGTTCGGCAAGTTCGCCTGGACCACCGACACCACCGATCTGGCACTGACGCTGGCACACGCCGACAACGACCTGATCGGCAACGGCCTGATCCCTGAAAGCATGTACGACCAGCGGCGCGAGACGATCTTCACCCATCCCGACCAGACCGAGAACCGCAACCACCTGATGGCCTTGTCCGCGAGCCACTGGCTGAACGACAACGATCGGCTGTCCGGCACGGTCTATCTGCGCCGCACACGTACTGCGACGCTCAATGGCGACGGCAACGATGAGTACGAGGATGAATACGAGGCGTGGGAAGACGGCGGCTTTATCGGCGAAGGGCCGGAGAGCGGTGTGTTGAACCGTACCCGCACGGCGCAACGAGCCTTTGGTCTGGCGCTGCAGTGGGCGCGGCACGTCGGCGCGCATCAGTTCGCCTTCGGACTGTCCCATGACAACACCCGCGCCAGCTTCCACCAGAGCGAGCAGGGCGGCGAGCTGACCGACGAGCGCGGAATCGCCGCCAGCGAAGAGGAGGAGCAGGCCAACAGCTTGCTGGGGCGCACCCGTACTTCCAGTCTCTATGCCACCGACACCTGGGCGCTGACCGACGCACTGCAGCTGACCGGCTCGCTGCGCTACAACCGCACGCGCGTGGTCAATACCGATCGCATGGGCGATGCGCTGAATGGCGACTTCACCTATCGCAAGCTCAATCCCGCGCTAGGTTTTGCCTGGCAGCTGCAACCGGCGGTCACCGTCTACGGCGGCTTCTCCCAGGGCAACCGCGCGCCGACGCCAATCGAGCTGGGCTGCGCCGATCCGGCGAACCCGTGCAGCCTGCCAAACGCCATGGCGGCCGATCCCTTCCTCGAGCAGGTGGTCACCCGCACGCTGGAACTCGGTGTACGTGGCGAACTGGCGGGCGGCACCCGCTGGAACCTCGGGGCCTTTCGCAGCGTGAACCATGATGACCTGCTGTTCGTCGGCACCGGCGGCAGCATGGGCTACTTCACCAACTTCGGTCGCACCCGCCGCCAGGGCATCGAACTGGGGCTGGCCGGCACGCAAGGGGCGTTCGACTGGCGAGTGGACTACACCTATCTGCATGCGACCTTCCGCTCCGCGGCCTGCATCCTCGCCGAAAACAACAGCACCGAAGGCGAGGGCGGCTGCCCGGACGATGAGATTCGCGTGTCCAGCGGCGACTATCTGCCAGGCCTGCCGAAGCACAACCTCAAGCTGGGGCTGAACTGGAACCTCAACGAGCGGCTGCGAGTCGGCACCAGTGTCTTGGCGTACTCGTCGCAGTACGTGCGCGGCAACGAGAACAACCGTCATCAGCCCAACGACGAGGTAGAGGGCAGCGGCAAGCTGCCAGGTTACGCGGTGGTCAACCTAACAGCCGATTACCGCTTCGCTCGTGACTGGACGCTGTTCGGCCGGGTCGACAACCTCTTCGACAAGCGTTACGCCACCGGCGGTGCGCTGGCCGAGAATCCCTTTGTTGGCGCCGGCAACGCCTTCGAATCGGACCCGGACGAATGGCGTCACGAGCAGTTCATCGCCCCTGGCGCGCCGAGGGCGGGCTGGGTGGGCGTGCGTTATCGCTGGGATGCGCTATAACCGATCAGTCGCAGCAGCACCGAGCATGCCGGGCCTTTGTGCCCGGCATGTTCGCGTTCGGCCACACTGCAGTGTTCGGCTTGCCGGGTCCGAGGTATCTGACGCGAAATCGTCACGGCCGATTGCGTATCCTGGCGAGCTTGGCCGATTGGTTGACGGCAACACGGAGCACGGATGAAGCGCGTCCATCACCACATCCTCGTCTCGCAGCGTAGCGCTGGCGGGTGCCGCTGAGCATGCCGTCACGCCTGCGCATCGTTCTCGCTCTCGGCAGCGCACAGACCCTCGCCTGGGGCTCGACCTACTACCTGCCGGCCATTCTCGCCGAGCCGATGGCGAGCGAATTGGGCATCTCCACCGGCAATGTATTCGCCGCGTTTTCCCTGGCACTGATCGTCACCGCCGTCCTCGGCCCGCTGTCGGGCAAGCGCATCGACCATCACGGCGGGCGTGATGTGCTGGCGCTTTCCAACGTCGTTTTTGCCCTCGGCCTGGCCATGCTCGGTGTGGCCAACGGACCGCTGCTGCTCTGGCTCGGCTGGTTGGTGATCGGCATCGGCATGGCGCTCGGCCTTTACGAGTCGGCCTTCTCCACGCTTGCCGGCATCTACGGTCGCGATGCGCGCGGCGTGATCACCGGCATCACCTTGCTCGCCGGCTTCGCCAGTACGGTGTGCTGGCCGATCAGCGGCTGGCTGAACGCCGAGTTCGGCTGGCGCGCCACATGCCTCACATGGGCCGGGGCGCATCTGCTGCTCGGGCTGCCATTGAACCGGCTGCTGATTCCGGTTGGCGTACAGCCGGCTCCGTCCGCGGCAGAGCAAGCGCAGACAGACGGGCGTTCGGGGGCGGGATTGACCATGGCGTTGCTGGCTTTCGTCTTCGCCGCCACCTGGTTCACCAGCACGGCGATGGCGGCGCACCTGCCACGTCTGCTGCAGGAGTCCGGACTGTCACCGGCCGCGGCCATCACGATCGCGGCGCTGGTCGGACCGGCTCAGGTCGGGGCGCGCTGCCTGGAGTTCGTCCTGCTGCAGCGCTTCCATCCGCTGATCTCGGCCCGCCTCGCCGCCATTGCCCATCCCATCGGTGCGGCTGGCGTGATGCTGGCGGGTGCGCCTGCCACCACCGCATTCGTGCTTCTGCATGGCGGCGGCAACGGCATTCTGACCATTGCCAAAGGCACCTTGCCGCTGGCGATATTCGGTCCCCATGGCTATGGCCTGCGCCAGGGTCTGCTGATGGTGCCGGCACGCTTCGCCCAGGCGTTGTCGCCGCTGGTTTTCGCGCTGCTGATCGACGACTTCGGTATGCGGGCGCTGTGGCTGTCGGCGGGGCTGGGGGTGCTGGCGTATGCCGCGCTGACCTTCCTGCAACGTCGGACGCATGGGCTGGCCTGACTCCGTCGAGCGCCGCCGAAGCCTTGTCAGCGCGGTAGCGCCGCGAGCAGCATTGCCTGCTGCTTTGCACTCAGACCGAGGAACACGCGCAGCGCGGCGTAGGCATCGTTGGCCGCGTAGGCCTGCTGTGCCTCGGTCAGCGTGGGGTTCGCCCAGTTCGAGGTGGCCACGCTGCGGGATTTTTCGATCCGAGCGTCGAGCACCGCGGCCACCGCACCGCGCAGGCCGACCTGGCCCTTCTTGCCCTGATAGCGAAGCACCGAGCCCAGGTCCAGCAGGCTGGCCGGCCGGATGCCCAGCTTGCCGTGCAGCCTGGAGCGATCCGACTTCAGCCCGAAACCGATCTTCGCCAGCGCGGGCGCTTGCAGGATTGCGCTGGCCGCTTCGATGCAGCCGGGCACGCCGATCCTGAACAGGTAGGCCTTTGCCGGGGTGGCGAACTGGATCAAGCGCGGACCGCTGGAGGCTTCGCCCTCCTTGAAGGTGGGTTTGGATTCGGTATCGAAACCGACGCAGGCAAAGCCCATGATCTCGTCCACCGCCGCGCGAAACTCGTCCGCCGTCGCGGGGGTGTCGATGTTCGCCGAGGTCAGCCCGACGAAGCGCGGCAGCCCGTCGATGTTCGGATGCTGGCGGATATGAATGATCAGCTTCTGCGTCAAGCCTGCGTCCTCCGCACGCTGGTGATCGAGTCAGCCTGAGGCAGCGGTGCCGGTTCGGCTGTAGCGCTCATGTGCCGATCTGCTGTGGACTGGCTCGCCATCAGTTCTTCAACTGGCTGGCGAACTGCCCGACTGCGCTGACCACGCGCTGCGCGCCGTCCTGGATCTCGACGATCACCGCGCCGGCCTGGTTGGCGAATTCCAGTCCCTGCTCGGCCTGGTCGCGGCTCGCGCTCATGCTCTGTACGGCAGCTTGCGCCAGGTCCTGGTTTTTCTGCACGACGCCGACGATTTCCTCGGCAGCCTTGCTGGTGCGGGCCGCCAGCTGGCGAACCTCGTCGGCCACCACGGCAAAACCACGGCCCTGATCGCCGGCCCGTGCGGCTTCGATGGCGGCGTTGAGGGCCAGCAGGTTGGTCTGATCGGCAATACCGCTGATGGTCTTGAGGATCGCGCCGATCAGCTGCGACTGCTTGTCCAGCGCCTCGATACCGTCGGAGGCTTCCTGCATCTGCTGGGCGATGCGATGCATCACTTCGACCGTCTGCTGGACCACTTGCGCGCCGCGCTGGGCGCTGAGGTCGGTGTGCTGGGAGGTGTCGTAGGCAATCGTTGCGGCCTCGGCCACGGCCATCTCCCGGTTGACCTGGTCGGTGATGACGGTGGCGAACTTGATCACCTTGTACAGCTTGCCGTAGGCGTCGAGCACCGGGTTGTAGGATGCCTCGAGCCAGACGGTCTGACCGTGGGCATCGATACGCTTGAAGCGTTCGGCGACGTACTCGCCTCGGTTGAGGCTAGCCCAGAATTCGCGATAGGCCGGCGACTCGCTTTCCTCCCGTTCACAGAACATGCGGTGGTGCTTGCCCTTGATCTGCTCGAGGCGGTAGCCCATGCCGTCGAGAAAGCGCTGGTTGGCGGTGATGACATGCCCGCCGAGGTCGAATTCGATCACCGCGGTGGAGCGCAGCAGCGCGTTGACCACGCTCTCGTGTTCGCGCGAGGTTTCGATGGTACGGGTTAGGTTGGTGGCGCACAGGGTGTAGTGGTGCAATGTGTCATCCGAGCCCTTGATCGGCTGCCAGATCGAACGCAGCCAGGCTTCCTTGCCGTCGGCCCGCAGCAGTCGGTAGGCACCGCTGAGATGCTCGGTACGCTGCATGGCGGTCTTGAGGCGGGCGTAATTCGGTTCGGTACGAAATTGCTGGCTGAAGAAGTCGTCGACGGAGCGGCCGATGAGATCGTCGCGGCGATAACCCATTTCGCTGAGGAACAGCTCGTTGGCGTGCTGAATGCGTCCTTGCGGGTCCAGTTCCAGGACCATCATCTCCCTGTAAAACGAGTTCTTGATCTGCTGATTGATTGCGGCTTCCTCGCGCAATTCAGCCAGTTCCTGTTTCAGGTTCTTGTTGAACATTTATTGGCATCCAGTGAAGGGCAAGACCGCCCAGTCACTTGATCGGCGCAGGACTCATTTTCCTGAGGTCGAAGGCCAATGGTTTGTTCTATACCGGCGATTGAACTGGCCTATCGCCGGCGCCTTCATTTTTCCCAATCGACTGGGCAGTCCTTGCAGCCTTCCATGTTGGTGCCCTGGAAGGTCGCGTAATGCCGACGCGCGCCGGTCAGAACGGCGTTGCCCAGGTTGGCGTCGTTGAGCTTGGCTTCCTGCAGGTTGGCGTCGGTGAGATCGGCGCCCAGGAGGTCGGCCTTGCTCAGCCAGGCCATTTCCAGGTCGGCGGCGTGCAGCGTGCTGTCGTGCATCCGGGCGCCGCTCATGCGGGCGAACTCGAGATAGGCACCGGTGAGGTCAGCCCCCTTGAACTGGGCGGCCTGGGCAAACAGGCCCCAACCCTGGATGGCGAGCAGACGGGCATCTGTGAAATTGGCCAGGCGCAGGTTGGCCTGTTGCAGGCTAGCGCGGTTAAGCGTGGCACCAGTGAGGTCGGCTTTTTCCAGATTGGCCAGGTCGAGGTTGGCGTGGCGCAGGTTGGCGCCGGCCAGGTTGGCACCGGCGAGGTTGATGCGGCGCAGGTCCTGATTGCTGAGGTCGGCGCCACGCAGGTCGGCGTTGGCACACTGGCTCTCGGGCTGGAGTACGCAGCCGTTGATCGTCAGGGGAGCGTCGTCTGCGGCGATGGCGGACGCGCTGGCCAACAGGATCAGTGGCAGAAGCAAGCGGTTAGCGGTGTTCATGGGAAGTCACCTGGGGCAGGGCGGGGGAGAAAAAGCAGTCGCGCGGCGTCCCTGGGCCTGTCGACGAGAGCGCCAACCCGCAGCCGGCCAGGCCAGGCGCGCCGCGCGAACCGCTGTATTTTCAGAACATGAGGCGTGCCCGCGCGATGGCGGGCACGGCTCGACTCATCGCTTGGCGGTCTTCTTCTCCCAATCCGGCAGTTTGAATACCCAGAACGAACCACCCTGGGCGACCGGCTTGGTCAGTACGGCCATGTCGCCGCCCCACAGCGGCACGGCACCGCCGTAACCGACCGTCACGCCGATGTACTGCTCGCCGTCCTGTTCCCAGGTGATCGGCGGGGAAATCACGCCGCTGCCGGTCTGGAATTTCCACAGCTCGTCACCGGTTTTCGCGTTGAAGGCCTTGAAGTAGCCGTCGCTGGTGCCGGTGAAGACGAGATTGCCCTTGGTCGCCAGCACCCCGGCCCACAGCGGGAGTTTTTCCTTGTGCTCCCAGGCTACCTTGCCGGTGGTCGGGTCCATGGCGCGCAGGATGCCGACGTGATCGTCGTACATGCGCTTGATGCGGAAGCCCTGGCCGAGATAGGCGGAGCCTTTCTTGTAGCTGACTTCCTCGGTCCAGTAGTCCTCCTTCCAGTGGTTGGCCGGTACGTAGAACAGGCCGGTGTCCTGGCTGTAGGCCATTGGGTTCCAGTTCTTGCCACCGAGGAAGGGTGGGGAGACTTCGACCGACTTGCCGTGCTTCTCGCCCGGCTCCGGTTTGGGTGGGCGCTGGCCCTCGTTCTCCACCGGCCGACCGGTTTTCAGGTCGATATGGCTGGCCCAGGTGATGCCGTCGACGAAGGGGAAGGCGTTCTGCAGCTTGCCGTCCTTGCGGTCGACGACATAGAAGAAGCCGTTGCGGTCGGCGTGGGCCGTGGCCTTGACGGTCTTGCCGTTCTTGTCCTTGTAGTCGAACAGCACCAGCTCGTTGTTGCCGGAGAAGTCCCAGGCATCGTTCGGGGTGTGCTGGTAGAACCACTTCACCTCGCCGGTGCTCGGATCGACGCCGACCTGCCCGGAGGTGTAGAGGCTGTCGTAGTCCTTCGGATCGCCGCCATCGCTGGTGCGCTCCCAGCCGTTCCACGGGGCGGGGTTGCCCGCGCCGACGATGATGGTGTTGGTCTCCGGGTCGAAGCTCGCACTCTGCCATGGCGCGCCGCCGCCCTGACTCCAGGCTTCCTTCTTGCCGGTCGGGTGGTTGGGATCGTCCGGCCAGGACGGCGCCTTGATGTCGCCGGTCGGCGTGCTGTCCTTGCCGTTGAGGCGGCCCATGTGGCCCTCGACGAAGGGGCGCATCCAGACTTCTTCGCCGGTATCCGGGTCGCGGGCGAACAGCTTGCCGACGACGCCGAATTCGTCACCCGAGCTGCCGTGCACCAGCAGCACCTTGCCGGTCTTGGCATCTTTGACCAGTGTCGGTGCGCCGGTCATGGTGTAGCCGGCGCCGTGATCGCCGAACTTCTTGTTCCAGACGACCTTGCCGGTGTCCTTGTTCAGGGCCACGACACGGGCGTCGAGGGTGCCGAAGTAGATCTTGTCGCCATAGATGGCCGCGCCGCGGTTGACCACGTCGCAGCACGGGCGGATGTCATCGGGCAGGCGATGGGAGTAGCTCCACAGGCGCTTGCCGGTCTTGGCATCGAGGGCGAAGACGCGCGAGTAGGAGCCGGTCACGTAGATCACGCCGTCATGGACGATGGCCTGGGATTCCTGGCCGCGCTGCTTCTCGTCGCCGAAGGAGAACGACCAAGCCGGGGTCAGCTTGAATACGTTGCTCTCGTTGACCTGCGCCAGGGGGCTCCAGCGCTGTGCATTGGTGCCCATGCCGTACTGCAGGACGTTTTCGGTGGACAGATGATCCTTGGCGATGTCTTCCCAGCTGACCGGCTTGGCCTGGGCGGCAGCGGCCAGCGCCAGGCTGCCAGCCAGCGTCAGGCATTGCACAGCGAGGGCGAGCGGACGGGGTGTGCCGGGGTGCGATCTTGTTGTCATGGTTGCGATTCCCTTGGTCGATTCGAACGAGGCCGCCGCATCCGGCTGGCCTGGCGATTCGATTATTGGGAGCGCGCCACGGGTGCGGACACGGAAAACGTCCCGCGAATGCCGGGAATACTTCCCAAGCCCCACTGATTTGGCCTTGCTACCAGTGGAGTGCCGAAGGTGGTAGTAAAACCTAGTACCAAGGGAGGAGATGCAGGCACCCAAAGCAGGATTCTGCCAATCCGTCCTCGCCGCCAACATGACCACCATGCGCTCCGATGGGGCTGCCTTGCACAGGTTCTCGAATAGAGGGTGGTAGTCATGAATAACAAGATCTTTTTGCGCTCACTGCTGGCAGCGGGTGTTCTCGGTATGTCCGGCCTGGTTCTGGCGCATGGCGACGTGACGCCGCAAGCGGTCAACACCAAGGGCCTGCCGGATCTCGGTGAAGAATGGCTGGACGAGAACCCCTATCGTGCGCCCAGCGAGCACCACGACCTGGCCGTGGAAATCGGTTCTTCCGCCTACAACCAGAACTGCGCACGTTGCCACGGTCTGGAAGCCATTTCTGGCGGTATCGCGCCCGATCTGCGTGAGCTTGAAGCCAGCTACGACGGCGACGAGTGGTACAAGGAGCGCGTGATCAATGGTGCGGTCCGTGACGGTGCCGTGTACATGCCGCGTATGGCCGACACCCTCAGCCAGGAAGCGCTGTGGGCGATTCGCACCTATATTGAAAGCGAAGCGGCCAAGCAGTGATGAACGCCGTCCGGCTGGTTCTGTCGCTGTGGCTGGCTCTATGCTGCGCACTGGCGCAGGCGGACGTGGTCAAGGTACGCGCCTTCGATGACATCATCGAATCCGGCGTGCTCAAGGTGGCGATGTACGAGAACTTCCCGCCGTACAGCTACCAGCAGGATGGCCAGCCACGCGGTGTCGATGTGGAACTGGCGCGCAAGCTCGCCGAAGGGCTGGGCCTGAAGCTGGAAGTGCTGTGGGTGACGCCGGACGAAACCCTCGACGACGACCTGCGCAACTTCATCTGGAAGGGCCACTACCTGCGGCCTGGCGTGCTGGCTGACGTGATGCTGCGTGTGCCGTACGACCGCGAGTTCGCCTACAAGCGCAACGAGCTGGGTGAAATGATCAACGAGCTGGTGGTGATGTTCGCACCCTATCAGCGCGAGCGCTGGCAGACCGCGTATGACGATCGCCGGATCGACGAGGTGCCGAGCGTGGCGGTCTTTCAATACCACCCGATTGGCGTCGAAGTGGACAGCGTGCCCTCGTTCTACCTGTCTTCGGTATTCGAGGGCCGGCTGGCGAAGCACACCCATCATTACCCGAGCATCCGCGAGGCATTCGCTGCGCTTCAGGACGGCGAGGTGGACGCGGCCATGGCCATGCGCGCGGAGATCGAGTGGCTGCTCGACCAGGCCGACGACGAGCACCTGAAGCTCGCCGAGAACGCTTACCCGAACATGGGCAAGCAGGTATGGGATCTCGGCATGGCGGTGCATGAATCCAACCGCCAACTGGCCTATGCGCTGGAAGGGGTGTTGGAGCCGCTGATTCTTGAAGGCGAGCTGGAAAAACTCTACGCCAGCTACGGCTTGAGCTACGAGTTGCCCGGGTTGTACCAGGATGTGGAGAGCGACGTGGCCGGGCGCTGACCGGCTGCGCCATGCCGATCCCGCTGCGGATCGCCGTTCGAGGAGTCGACATGAGCGTCCGAATCTTGCTGCTGATGATGGTCCTTCACGCCTCGGGCGCCCTGGCGGCCGAGGCCGATCCACTGCAGTCGGTGATGTGGGAATACCACCACAAGGGCTTGCTCAACAGCGAGCCCTACGTGTTCGACGAGCGCGTAAAGGTCCAGGTGCCGCCATTCGCCGAGGACTCGCGACAGGTGCCGGTGCACATCGATGCCAGAGCCCTCGGTGACGAGGTGGTGCGTATCGAGGCCTGGGCCGACCTCAATCCCATCCCACGGATTTTCACCTTCACGCCCGGCGAGCAGGTCGTGCCGCTGGTCGCCATCCGCATACGCGTGGAACAGGCGACACCGATCCGCGCGGCGGTGCTGACCCGTGATGGTGTCTGGCACATCGGCTCGGCCAAGGTCGATGCTGCTGGTGGCGGCTGTACGGCGCCTAGCGTGGTGCGTGCCCAGCCAGGCTGGGAAGACCGCCTCGGTGAAGTCATCGGTGGGCGCTTCGCCCGCGGCGATTTCAGTCGTTTGCGCCTGCAGGTCTCCCACCCGATGGATAACGGTCTGGTCGGCGGCATTCCCGAATTCTTTCTCAACCAGGCCGAGTTGCGCGATGCCGACGGTCAGGTCCTGGCGGAGCTGGAACTGTATCCGGCGGTCGCCGAAAACCCGAGTCTGAGCTTGGAAGTGAAGAACCTGGAAGTGAAGGGCGCGCAGGACACTCGCCTGTGGCTGCGTGACAACAATGGCAACGAGTTCGAAGCCGCGCTCTGAGCTGACCAGCCCGCGTTTTCTCCGAAAGCCAGCAACCAAGCCAAGGAGGCGTCATGCGCCTGTTGCTCCTGATGTTCGCGTTCTGTCTGACCCTGCCCTCACACGCCGAGCTGCGTTACACCCTGCAGCCGCGGCAGATCGCCGATGACGTGTGGCTGCTGGAAGGCTCGACGGACAACTTCGACAAGGCCAACGGCGGCAATATCGTCAACACCGGCTTCATCGTCACCGAGAGCGGTGTGGTGGTGATCGACAGCGGCCCGTCGCGGCGTTACGGCGAGGCGATGCGCGCGGCCATCGCGAGCGTGACCGATCGCCCGGTCATTAAGCTGTTGCTGACGCATCATCATCCTGATCACGTCCTCGGCAACCAGGCATTTACCGATGTGCCCATCGCCGCGCTCGCCGGCACGACCGAGCTGTTGCGCGAGCAGGGCAACGCCATGGCCGAGAACATGTACCGCCTGGTTGGTGACTGGATGCGCGGTACCGAGGTGGTGTTGCCGACCGAGACTCTGGCGCCCGGCACGCTGGAGATCGGCGGACGTGCCCTGCGTCTGCTCGCTCTGCGCGGTCACACCGGTGCCGATCTGGCCATTCTCGACGAACGCAGCGGCGTGCTCTTCGCCGGCGACATCCTGTTCTACCAGCGCGCGCTGACCACGCCGAATAGTCCAGGCCTGGATGTCTGGCTGGAAGATCTGGATACGCTAGAGGCATTGCCCTGGAAGCGCCTGGTCGCTGGCCACGGCCCGGTGGCCGATGATGCCGCGCCGTTCCTGCAGATGCGCGACTACCTCGGCTGGCTGGACGGCTTGCTGCGAGAAGCCTCCAATGGCGGGGCGGACATGAACGAGGTGATCCAGAGCCCGATCCCCGAGCGCTTCGCCGGCATCAGCCTGACCCGCTATGAGCTGATCCGCAGCGTTAGCCATCTGTATCCGCGTTACGAAGCGATGGCGCTGCAGCGCGTCGACGAGTGAAGGCGCGCCCGCGGCGCGCCGGTTGATGTTCCACTCCAGTCGAAGCCTTCAATCACTGCAGCTGTAGCTGATCGCCACGTTCCTGCTGCCAGTCGTCCAGGCTGGGTGCGGCTTCCTCGCCATCCATGCGGTGGATGATGGTGAAATAGTCCTGCTTGAAGCGATCCTGCATGATCTCGCTGCGATTGCGAACCTTTACCGCATAAATGCTCTGGACGTTCTGGTGGTCGAAGTCGCGCCAGTACTGCTCGTCCTTCAACAGGCTATAGCGATGGTTCTCCAGCTCGGCGATGACGGCTTCGCTATCCAGTCGGCCGGCCCGCGCCACGGCATCGGCCCACTGCCGGACGATGCCGTAGGCTGACGCTGCGGTGCTGCCGGGGTAGGCCTGATGCAACGCGATGTAGCGCTCGACGAACGCCTGGCCGGTTTCGCTTTTCTCTCGCTGCGGTACCCGCCAGGTCCAGGCTTCGGTGCCGATCACGTTTTCCATCACCAGCGGTCCGGCCTGCTCGACGATGCTCTGGGTGAGGTTGGGCGCGATGATCTGCATGCGCTTGCCCAGTTCCAGGGTGTGCGCCAGGCGCATGGTCTGCACCAGATCCTGACCGAGCAGGACGATCACCAGCACATCCGCGTCGCTGGCGGCAGCCTTCTGCAGTGCGCTCAGGTAGTCGTCGCGACGGGCACCTCGCGCAGCGATCTTCGAGTAGCCATGGCGTGCGCGGTCGCGGCTCTTGGTCGCTTCACGCAGGGCCTGCTCCATGCTGTGGCCCCAGGCATCGTCGAGGCTGATGTAGTGGTAGCGGCGATTGGGCATGTGCCAGCTCAGGTATTCGCCGAGTACCCGGGCGCTCATCCAGGCACTGTTGGACTCGCGGAACAGGTGGCGATGGCCGTCCCGCCCGGTGATCTCGTTGGCGTAGCCGAGGGTGGGGAAGTACAGCAGTCCAAGTTCGCGGGCGCGCTGGCCGGCGCTCAGCGCCTCTTCGCTGTTAGCGCCGCCGAAGATCATCGCTGCGCCCTGTTTGGCGAAACGGTCGACGTTGGCACGCGCCTTTTCCGCGCGGGCCGCCGAATTCAGGCTGACCAGCTCCAGACGCCGGCCCAGCAAGCCGCCATCCTGGTTGATCTGGTCGACGGCGAGCAGGGCGCCACGGCGCAGTTCCAGACCTTCTGACTTGTAGTTGCCGGTGCTCGGGTAGTTGAGACCCAGCCGGATCGGTTCGGACGCGTGGGCGCTTTGTAGTGTGAAGACGAGGAAGGCGATGATCAGGGTTGGGCGAAGCATGGCTCTTATCCTTCTGAGCGAGGGGGCGTCCGTTGTAGGTCGCGGAGCGGGCTCAGCGGAATAGTCTTTTCCGGCCATATGGGTGCGACTTTCGGTGCCGCCCGGCATTGACGGCGGGCCGAATCACGCGTCTTTCGTGGCCTGCGGAGGCGTATTGCTACCAAGGGAGGAGGAAAATCGGTACTGCGGGCAATTGTTGGCGAGGCGGTGCAAACCAAGAATCACCCACAGACCGGGAAAATTTCCCGGCATAACAATGAACCCGCAGAGGTAGCCGCAATGAAGCACACCGGTCTTCGCAAGCCCTTCGCCGTGACGGCGCTATGCGCCGCGGTGGCGATGTCCAGCCTGCACGCCTGGGCCGTAACCGACCAGGAAATCCTCAACGACGCCAAATCCACCGATCAGATCGTCACCAACGGTCTGGGTTTGCAGGGCCAGCGCTATAGCACGCTGGACACGT
Organism: Pseudomonas sp. LM13; assembly: GCF_041381355.1. NCBI lineage: Bacteria > Pseudomonadati > Pseudomonadota > Gammaproteobacteria > Pseudomonadales > Pseudomonadaceae > Pseudomonas > Pseudomonas sp. LM13. The sequence continues at coordinate 58,672 of NZ_JACBXH010000010.1, read as the reverse complement.
TGAACACCAATAACATCAATCAGTTGCGACCGGTTTGGGGCTTCTCTCTCGGCGGTGAAAAGCAGCGCGGTCAGGAAGCGCAGCCGCTGATCAAGGACGGCGTGATGTACATCACCGGTTCCTACTCGCGCGTATACGCACTGGATGCCCGGACCGGCAAGGAACTTTGGCAGTACGATGCCCGCCTGCCCGACGGCATCATGCCGTGCTGTGACGTGATCAACCGCGGTGTGGCGCTGTATGGCGATCTGGTGATCTTCGGCACCCTGGATGCCAAGCTGGTCGCCCTGAACAAGGACACCGGCAAGGTGGTCTGGAAGAAGACTGTCGCCGACTACAAGGCCGGTTACTCGCTGACCGCCGCACCGCTGGTAGTCAACGGCAAGCTGATCACCGGCGTTTCCGGTGGTGAATTCGGCGTGGTCGGCAAGATCGAAGCCTACGACGCGAAGAACGGTGAACTGCTGTGGACCCGTCCGACCGTGGAAGGCCACATGGGTTACGTCTGGAAGGACGGCAAGAAGGTCGAGGCCGGCATCTCCGGTGGCGAAGCGGGCAAGACCTGGCCGGGCGACCTGTGGAAGACCGGCGGTGCAGCTCCGTGGCTGGGTGGCTACTACGATCCGGATACCGACTCGCTGCTGTTCGGCACCGGCAACCCGGCGCCGTGGAACTCGCACCTGCGCCCTGGCGACAACCTGTATTCGTCCTCGCGTCTTGCTCTGGACCCGAACGACGGCTCGATCAAATGGCACTTCCAGTCCACCCCGCATGACGGTTGGGACTTCGACGGCGTCAACGAGCTGATCTCCTTCGACTACAAGGAAGGCGGCAAGACCATCAAGGCTGCCGGCACTGCCGACCGCAACGGCTTCTTCTATGTGCTCGACCGCACCAACGGCAAGTTCATCCGTGGCTTCCCGTTCGTTGACAAGATCACCTGGGCCAAGGGTCTGGACAAGAACGGCCGTCCGCTCTACGACGAAACCCACCGTCCGGGCAATCCTGGCGACGCGGACAAGGGCAAGTCGGTGTTCGTCGCACCGTCCTTCCTGGGTGGCAAGAACTGGATGCCCATGGCTTACAGCCAGGACACCGGCCTGTTCTACGTGCCGTCCAACGAGTGGGGCATGGACATCTGGAACGAAGGCGTAGCCTACAAGAAGGGCGCGGCCTACCTGGGTGCCGGCTTCACCATCAAGCCGCTGAACGAGGACTTCATCGGTGTGCTGCGCGCCATCGATCCGAAGACCGGAAAGGAAGTGTGGCGCTACAACAACTACGCTCCGCTGTGGGGCGGCGTGCTGGCCACCAAGGGTAACCTGGTGTTCACCGGCAACCCCGAGGGCTACCTGATGGCCTTCGACGCCAAGACCGGCAAGAAGGTCTACGAGTTCAACACCGGCTCGGGCGTAATCGGTTCTCCGGTCACCTGGGAAATGGATGGCGAGCAGTACGTCTCCGTTCTCTCCGGTTGGGGTGGTGCGGTACCGCTGTGGGGCGGCGAGGTCGCCAAACGCGTGAAGGACTTCAACCAGGGCGGTATGGTCTGGACCTTCAAGCTGCCGAAGGATCTGGTCGCCAAGCGCTGATCAGCCTGCGTTACGCAAACCCGGCGGTCGTCGGGTTTGCCAGAACAGAACCCCGGTCGCCATGGCCGGGGTTTTGTCGTTCTGGCGTTAGGCAAAGGCAGTTCATGCCTGGCGATAGGCGCTGGGCGTGACGCCCACCTCGCGGCGGAACACCTGGGAGAAGTGGCTCGGGCTCGAATAGCCCACTTCCAGCCCGATATCGATGACGCTGCGCTGCGTTTCGATCAGCAGCCGACGCGCCCGCGCCATGCGCAGGCCGATGAAATACTGCGACGGCGAAAGCCCGGTCGCGCGCTTGAACATCCGGCTGAAGTGGTACTCGCTCAGCTCGGCGGTCCGGGCCAGCTGCGCAAGGCTGAAATCGTCGGCCAGCTGCGCATCCATCGCCTCGATGACCCGGCGCAGCTTGTAAGCCGGCAAGGCGTTGCAGCGGCGGACGACGTCTTGCCGATCCCGATAGTGACGCACCAGATGCACGGCAAGTGCCTGGGCCAGGCCGCGAACGTATAGCAGGCTGGGCTGGCGCTGGTCGATCAGCTCGTGACTGAGCTTCTCCATCAACCAGCGAACCGTGTCGTCCTGAGCGCCGGAGACATCCCGCAAGGCAACCGCTGTGCTCTGCGGCCCGAGCAGTTCCCGAGCGGCCTGGTCGATGAGCGGCAGGCCGAGATACAGGTGCATCACCTCGAAGCACTCACCTTCCAGCGTCTGCCAGCGCATCTCGTAGGGCTCATGGGTATCGGTCAGGAAGAAATCGCCGGCCCTGACGGTGGCCGCGCTCCATTGCCCAGCCAGTGCACGTTCCTCGACCCGTGCAGCACCGGCCAGTACCAGCACCAGCAGCGGCTCCAACACTGCTGGTACCTGTATCGGCTCGGCGATCGTGCGATGGCTGAACAGCTGCACCACCACGTCCTGCATCGGCGGCTGCTGTGTGGTCGCGTGCGCTTCACCAGGCAGGTAATGGCTCATCGACTGCGGGCTGGCCTGCCCCGCATGGGGCCGTGGCGGGGCTTGTGATGACCGCGGCATGACGTGCTCCTGGGAAGAATTTGAAAGCGTTCAGCGCCGAAAGGTTAGCGCACGACCCTGCGCGCCGGCAGATCACTGCTGCGCGCAAAACCGCGACAGCCAGCGCAAGCGGGCGAAAGCCCGGCCTGCTGCGATAGGCGACAGTTTGTCCATCGCGCCTCGTGGCGCAGCCCCTAAAGAGAGGAGAGCACCATGACTGATTCGAATCACACCGTCGTTCAGGAAGTTGCAGGCAAGGTCGCGCTGGTCACCGGCGCCGCAAGCGGCATCGGCAGGGCGATCGCCTTGTTGCTGCACGATCGGGGCGCCAAGGTCATCGCCGAAGACATCAACCCGGCTGTCGAGGAGCTCGCTCGTCCGGGACTTGTGCCGCTGCTGGCGGACATTACCAAGGATGGCGCAGCCGAACGTGCGGTCGGCCTGGCCATCGAGCATTTCGGCCGGCTGGATATCCTGGTCAACAACGCCGGCATCATCATCAACAAACTGGTGGTCGAAATGACCCGCGAGGACTGGGAGCGGATTCAGGCGGTCAACGCTACGGCGGCCTTCCTGCATTGCCGCGAAGCGGTCAAGGCGATGATGCCCAATCGCTCGGGGGCGATCGTCAACATTGCGTCCTATGCGTCCTACTTTGCCTTTCCGACCATTGCCGCCTATACGGCATCCAAAGGCGCGCTGGCGCAGCTGACCCGCACGCTGGCGCTGGAGGCGATCGAGCATGGCGTCCGGGTCAACGCCATCGGTGTTGGCGATGTGGTGACCAACATCCTCAACGACGTGGTCGAGGACGGCCCGGGCTTTCTTGCCCAGCATGGCGAAGCCGCACCCATCGGGCGCGCGGCGCAACCGGAGGAGATCGCCGAGATCGTCGCCTTTCTCGCCTCGGAGCGGGCCAGCTTCTTGGTGGGTTCGGTGGTCATGGCCGATGGCGGCATGACGGTGACGGCCGGCTGAGCCCGCTGCGCAGAAACACGAACCCCGCCAACAGGCGGGGTTCGGCGCTTACGTAGACGGACGCGGGATCAGTCTTCCAGCGAGCCCATCGCGGTGGTGTTGAAGCCGCCGTCGACGTAGAGGATTTCACCGCTGATGCCGGAAGCCAGGTCCGAGCAGAGGAAGGCACCGGCGTTGCCGACTTCGTCGATGGTGACGTTGCGGCGCAGCGGGGTCTGCTTCTCGTTGGCGGCGAGCATCTTGCGGAAGCTGGCGATGCCGGAGGCGGCGAGGGTACGGATCGGACCGGCGGAGATGCAGTTGACGCGGGTGCCTTCCGGGCCGAGGCTGCCGGCCAGGTAGCGAACACCGGCTTCCAGACTGGCCTTGGCCATGCCCATGACGTTGTAGTTCGGCATGGTGCGCTCGGCGCCCAGGTAGGAGAGGGTGAGCAGGCTGCCGTTGCGGCCCTTCATCATCTCGCGGCCGGCCTTGGCCAGGGCGACGAAGCTATAGGCGCTGATGTCGTGAGCGATCTTGAAGCCTTCACGGGTGGTGACTTCGGTGAAGTCGCCGTTCAGCTGGTCACCGGGAGCGAAGCCGACCGAGTGCACGATGCAATCCAGGCCGTCCCACCTCTTGCCCAGCTCCTCGAACACGTGGGCAATGTCTTCGTCATTGGCGACGTCGCAGGGGAAGCACAGCTCCGGGCCCGAGCCCCAGCCGGCGGCGAATTCTTCGACGCGGCCCTTGAGCTTATCGTTCTGGTAGGTGAAAGCCAGTTCTGCACCTTCGCGATGCATGGCGGAAGCGATGCCCGAGGCAATCGACAGTTTGCTGGCAACGCCGACGATCAGTACGCGCTTACCGGTGAGAAAACCCATGTGCTTGTCCCTCTTCTGGTTGTTCGGCAGCGCCGGGCGCCATGAAGGCGGATTCCAGCAGCTGCTGTGTATACGGATGTTGCGGCGCCGCGAATATCTCGGCAGCCGTACCCTGTTCCACCACCTGGCCTTGCTTGACCACCATCATCTGGTGGCTGAGTGCCCTGACCACCGCCAGGTCATGGCTGATGAACAGGTAGGTCAGGTTGTACTTGGCCTGCAACGAGCGCAGAAGCTCCACCACCTGGCGCTGAACCGTGCGATCGAGAGCCGAGGTCGGCTCGTCGAGCAGTATCAGCGCCGGTTTCAACACCAGAGCCCGGGCAATGGCAATGCGTTGCCGTTGCCCGCCGGAAAACTCGTGGGGATAGCGATGCCGGGTTTCCGGATCGAGACCAACCTCCACGAGCGCGTCAATGATTGCCTGTTCCTGCTCCTGCGCATTACCCATGTGGTGAATGCGCAGCCCTTCGCCGATGATCTGCCCGACCGACATCCGCGGGCTCAGGCTCCCATACGGGTCCTGGAAGACCACCTGCATCTGCCGGCGCAACGGCCGCACGGCGCCCTGTGACATGCCCTGCAGCTGCTGACCCTGGAAGCGGATCTCGCCGCGACTGGCCAACAGACGAAGGATAGCCAAGCCCAGGGTCGACTTGCCTGAGCCGCTCTCGCCGACGATCCCCAGCGTCTGCCCCTTGGGCAGGCTGAAGTTCACACCATCGACCGCCTTGACGTGATCGACGGTGCGCCGCAGCAGGCCCTTCTTGATCGGGAACCATACGCGCAGGTCCTCGACCTCCAGCAGCGGTGCCGCCTGCTCGACCGCCACCGGGCCACCGCTGGGCTCGGCCGCGAGCAGTTCCTGGGTGTACGGATGCTTGGGCGAACGGAACAGTTCTTCACACAACGCCTGTTCGACGACACGACCGCGCTGCATGACACATACACGATGGGCGACCCGCCGAACCAGGTTGAGATCGTGGCTGATCAGCAGCAGCGCCATGCCCAGCCGCGCCTGCAGTTCCTTGAGCAATTCAAGGATTTTCAGCTGCACGGTGACGTCCAGCGCCGTGGTCGGCTCGTCGGCAATCAGCAGTTCCGGCTCGTTGGCCAGCGCCATGGCGATCATCACGCGCTGGCGCTGGCCGCCGGACAGTTCGTGCGGATAGGCGCGGATGCGCTTGCGCGGTTCCGGAATGCCCACCAGCTCGAGCAATTCCAGCGTGCGGGCGGTGGCGGCCTTGCCACGCAGGCCCTTGTGGATCTCCAGCACCTCGTTGATCTGCTTGCCCACGGTATGCAGCGGGTTGAGCGAAGTCATGGGTTCCTGGAAGACCATGGCGATACGGTTGCCACGGATCTTGCGCATGGCCTTCTCGTCGGCCTTGATCAGGTCCTGTCCGTGGAAATGAATCTGCCCCTGCGGGTGGCGGGCCAGCGGGTAGGGCAGCAGGCGCAGGATGGAATGGGCGGTGACCGACTTGCCCGAGCCGCTTTCGCCCACCAGGGCCAGGGTTTCGCCCTTGCGGATGTCGAAGGAAACGCCTTCTACGACGCGCTGGACCTGATCACCGGTGACGAACTCGACGGCCAGATCGCGGACCTCGACCAGGCTCTCGCCAATCGAAACTTCGGACATCTTATTTCCTTGGGTCGAAGGCATCGCGCGCCGCCTCCCCGATAAACACCAGCAGGGTCAGCATGATCGCCAGCACCAGAAAGGCGCTGATGCCGAGCCAGGGCGCCTGCAGGTTGGCCTTGCCCTGGGCGACCAGCTCGCCCAGCGACGGCGAGCCTGCCGGCAGACCGAAACCGAGGAAGTCCAGTGCGGTGAGGGTTCCGATGGCGCCGGTGAGAATGAATGGCATGAAGGTCATGGTGGAGACCATGGCGTTGGGCAGGATGTGGCGGAACATGATCGCGCCGTTCTGCATGCCCAGTGCACGGGCCGCGCGTACATACTCGAGGTTGCGCCCACGGAGGAATTCGGCACGCACCACATCCACCAGGCTCATCCAGGAGAACAGCAGCATGATGCCCAGCAGCCACCAGAAGTTGGGCTGCACGAAGCTGGCGAGAATGATCAGCAGGTAGAGCACCGGCAGGCCCGACCAGATCTCCAGCAGGCGCTGCCCGACCAGATCGACCCAGCCGCCATAGAAGCCTTGCAGCGCCCCGGCGATGACGCCGATCACCGAGCTGATCAGGGTCAGGGTGAGGGCGAACAGCACCGAGATGCGGAAACCGTAGATCACCCGGGCGAGCACATCGCGGCCCTGATCATCGGTGCCCAGCCAATTCTCCAACGAAGGCGGCGCGGGCGCCGGTACCTGCAGTTCGTAGTTGATGCTCGAATAGTTGAAAGGGATGACCGGCCAGATCATCCAGCCATCCTTCTCGGCGATCAGTTCCTGGATGTACGGGCTTTTGTAGTTCGCCTGCAGCGGGAATTCGCCGCCGAAGGCCGTCTCCGGATAACGCTTGAACACCGGGAAGAACCATTCGCCGTCGTAGCGCACCACGATCGGCTTGTCGTTGGCGATGATCTCCGCGCCCAGGCTGAGCACGAACAGCGCAAGGAAGATCCACAGTGACCACCAGCCACGCTTGTGCGCCTTGAACAGGGCCAGCCGGCGCTGATTGAGGGGGGACAACTGCATTCAGGCCTCCCTGCTTTCGAAATCGATGCGCGGGTCGACCAGGGTGTAAGTCAGGTCGCCGATCAGCTTCACCACCAGGCCGAGCAGGGTGAAGAGGAAGAGGGTACCGAACACCACCGGATAGTCGCGGTTGATCGCCGCCTCGAAGCTGAGCAGGCCGAGTCCGTCGAGGGAGAAGATCACCTCGATCAGCAGCGAGCCGGTGAAGAACATACCAATGAAGGCGGCCGGAAAGCCGGCGATGATGATCAGCATGGCATTGCGGAACACGTGGCCGTAGAGCACGCGATTCTTGCTCAGACCCTTCGCTCGTGCCGTGATCACGTACTGCTTGTTGATCTCATCGAGGAAGCTGTTCTTGGTCAGCAGCGTCAGGGTGGCGAAGTTGCCGATCACCAGAGCGGTGACGGGCAGGGCCAGGTGCCAGAAGTAGTCGATGATCTTGCCGCCCAGGGTCAGGTCGTCGAAGTTGCCCGAGGTCAGGCCGCGCAGGGGGAACCAGTTCCAGTAGCTGCCGCCAGCGAACAGCACGATAAGCAGGATGGCGAAGAGAAACGCCGGGATGGCGTAGCCGACGATGATCGCCGAGCTGGTCCAGACGTCGAACTTGCTGCCGTGGCGCGTGGCCTTGGCGATCCCCAGCGGAATCGAAGCCAGGTACATGATCAGTGTGCTCCACAGCCCCAGCGAGATGGAGACGGGCATCTTCTCGATGATCAGGTCGGTGACCTTGGCGTCGCGGAAGAAGCTCTCGCCGAAGTCCAGCCGCAGGTAGTTGCTGAGCATGATCCAGAAGCGCTCGGCCGGCGGTTTGTCGAAGCCGTAGAGTCGTTCGATCTCGGCGATCAGCTCGGGGTCCAGGCCCTGCGCGCCGCGATAGCTGGTGCCACCCACCGCAACCTCCGAACCGCCACCGGCGATACGGCTGGTGGCGCCCTCGAAGCCCTCCAGCTTGGCGATCGCCTGTTCCACCGGGCCACCGGGCGCGGCCTGGATGATGATGAAGTTGATCAGCAGGATGCCGAACAACGTGGGGATGATCAGCAGCAATCGGCGAACAATGTAAGCCAGCATGCTTAGCGCTCCGCCTCGCCGTTATCGGCTGGCGTGCTCGCACCAGCTTCCGCGGCTTTCTTCGCTTCCACCGGATCGGCGACCGGAGCCTTCGCATCCGGCTTGCGCCACCAGGTCATCAGACCGATGTCCTGTTTGGGCGTTACCTGCGGATGCGCCAGGTGGTTCCAGTAGGCGACGCGCCAGGTCTTGATGTGCCAGTTCGGCACCACGTAGTGACCCCAGAGCAGCACGCGATCCAGCGCACGAGTATGGGCGACCAGTTCCTTGCGCGAGTCGGCGCCGATCAGCCCCTCGACCAGCATGTCGATGGCCGGTTCCTTCAAGCCGATGAAGTTGCGGCTGCCGGGATTGTCCGCACTCGCCGAATGCCAGAATTCACGCTGTTCGTTGCCGGGCGAGTTGGACTGACCGAAGCCACTGACGATCATGTCGTAGTCGCGCGAGCGCAGCCGGTTGATGTACTGCGAGACGTCGACTCGGCGGATCTCCAGCTCGATGCCCAGGTCGGCCAGGTTGCGCTTGTAGGGAAGTAACACGCGCTCGAACTCGGCCTGCACCAGCAGGAACTCCAGTTTCACCGGCTTGCCCTGGGCGTCCAGCATCCTGTCGTTCTCGACCTTCCAGCCCGCTTCCGTCAGCAGCCGATAGGCCTGGCGCTGCTGTTCGCGAATCACGCCGTTGCCCTGGGTTTGCGGCAGTTCGAAGGCCTTGTCGAATACCTCGTCCGGAACCTTGCCGCGAAGGGGCTCGAGAATCTTCAGTTCGTCTTCGCTCGGCAATCCGGAGGAGGCCAGCTCGGAATTGTCGAAATAGCTGCGGGTGCGGGTGTAGGCGCCGTTGAACAGCTGGCGATTGGTCCATTCGTAGTCGAACAGCAACCCAAGCGCCTCACGCACGCGACGGTCCTGCAGCAGCGGGCGGCGGATATTGAAGATGAAACCCTGCATGCCGGTTGGGTTGTAGTTGCGGATCTCCTCCTTGACGATGCGTCCATCCCGGACTGCATCGATGTCGTAGGCGGTGGCCCAGTTCTTCGCGCTGGTTTCGAACCAGTAGTCGAAATGCCCGGCCTTGAAGGCCTGCAGTGCTACGGTGTTGTCCCGGTAGTAATCGAAGTTGATGTGATCGAAGTTGTAGAAACCGCGATTCACGGGTAGATCCTTGCCCCAATAGTCCTCGACGCGTTCATAGCGGATCGAGCGGCCGGCCTGGACTTTCTCGACGCGGTACGGACCGCTACCCAGAGGCGGCTCGAGGCTGCCAGAGGTGAAGTCTTTGCCTTCCCACCAGTGCTTCGGAAGGACTGGCAGCTGCCCGAGAATCATCGGCAGCTCGCGATTGCCGGCATGCTTGAAATCGAAGCGCACACGTCTCTCACTTTCCGCCGTCACTTTTTCCACATCGGCGTAATAGGCACGGTATTGCGGAGCACCCTGGCTCATCAGCGTCTCGAAGGTGAAGACGACGTCTTCTGCCTTGACTGGCTCGCCATCATGAAAGCGGGCCTGCGGGCGAAGGTGGAAGCGCACCCAGTCGTTGTTCGGGCCTTTCTCGATCTTTTCCGCCAGCAGACCGTATACGGTGAACGGCTCGTCCAGGCTGTTGGTGGTCAGGGTGTCGTAGATCAGGCCGATGTCGTCGGCCGCGACGCCCTTGTTGATGAAGGGGTTGAGTGAGTCGAAGCTGCCGAAACCGGCCTGACGCAGCGTGCCGCCCTTGGGCGCCTCGGGATTGACGTACTCGAAATGCTGAAAGTCGGCCGGGTACTTGGGCTTCTCGCCATATAGCGTCAGGGCATGGCGGGGAGCGGCCTCGGACAGGGCGGCCATGCAGAGCAGACTCAGCAGGCCGGCGCGAAACAGCGAATGGCTCACGCGATTGTTCATTTGCTCTTCTCCAGGCTCTTCAGCCACCAGGCGCGCAAACCCAGCGTATAGGGCGGCGTGGTGACATGGGCGAACCGATTGCGGTACGCCAGGCGGTGGTTACTGATGAACCAGTTCGGAATGGTGTAGTGGTTCCACAGCAGTACGCGGTCGATTGCGCGGGCGGCCGACACCTGTTCGTCGCGGGTCTGTGCGGCGAGCAGCTTGCCGATCAGGTCATCGATGATCGGGTTGGCGATTCCCGCATAGTTGCGGCCGCCTTTGACGCCGACCTGGCTGGAATGGAAATAAAGGTACTGCTCGATGCCCGGACTGAGGCTCTGGGCCAGCGTCATCAGGATCATGTCGTAGTCGTAATGGTCGAGTCGTTGCTTGTACTGCGCACTGTCCACGGTGCGCAGGTTGGCCTGAACGCCAATACGCGCCAGGTTCTCGACGTAGGGCTGGAGGATCCGTTCCAGCCGTGGATTGACCAGCAGTATCTCGAAGCTCAGCGGTTGCCCGGCACTGTTCAGCAGTCCGGCATCGGATAGCTTCCAGCCTGCTTCGGCAAGCAGCCCCAGGGCGCGACGCAGGGTTTCCCTCGGGATGCCACGACCATCGGTTTCTGGTAGCTCGAATGGTTCGGTGAACAGCTCACCAGGGAGCTGCTTGCGGTAGGGCGAAAGCAGCAGCCATTCTCCGCCTTCGGGCTTGCCGGTGGCACTGAAGTCGCTGTTGGGGTAGTAGCTTTCGCTGCGGCGGTATGCGCCGTAGAACAGCGCACGGTTGGTCCATTCGAAATCGAACATCAGACCGAGCGCCTCGCGAACGCGGCTATCGGCAAAAGTCGAACGCCGGCCGTTCATGAAAAGTGCCTGGGTCTGAGTCGGGATCTGATGTGGGATCTCTGCGCGAATGATGTCGCCACGCATCACGGCCGGGAACTGGTAACCGTTGGCCCAGTTTTTCGCCTGATGCTCGATGAAGAAGTCGAACTCGCCGACCTTGAACGCTTCGAACGCCACCACGTTGTCGCGGTAGAACTCGACATCGATGCGATTGAAGTTGTACTTGCCCCGATTGACCGGGAGCTTGGCGCCCCACCAGTTGCGCACGCGCTCGAACACCACCTGCCGCCCGGGTTGCACCTGGGTGATGCGGTAGGGGCCGCTGCCCAGCGGGGGATCGAAGGTGGTGGCCTTGAAGTCGCGATTCTTCCAGTAATGCTGCGGCAGGACCGGCAGTTCACCGAGACGCATGATCAGCAATGGATTGTCTGGCTGCTCGAAGACGAAGCGGATGCGGTGCCGGTTGAGAATGTCGACGCGCTTCACCCCTTGCAGGTTGGTGCGGTAGCGCGGATGCCCGTCCTTGAGCAGCAGCCGGTAGGAGAATGCCACGTCATAGGCGGTGATCGGCTTGCCATCATGGAAGCGAGCTTCCTTGCGCAAGTTGAAAACGACCCAGCTATTGTTGTCGCTGTACTCCACCGATTCGGCGATCAGCCCGTAGCTGGACGCCGGTTCGTCGCCCGAAGGGTCGTAGACGCCGGTACCGACCATCAGCGGTTCGTTCAGCTCGCTGAAGCCGTACTGCAGGAATCCGGGGGTCGCACTTGGGCTGGTGCCCTTGAATGTATAGGGGTTCAGCGTATCGAACGTACCCGACGCCATCAGCTTGATCCTGCCGCCCTTGGGCGCGCGCGGATTCACCCAGTCGAAGTGGGTGAAATTGGCTGGGTACTTAAGAGTGCCGAACTGCGCATAACCATGGCTTTCGCTGATGGTGGCGAGGGCGGGAAAGCTCAAGGCCAGGCAGGTCAATAACAGTAGCAGGGGTCGCATCAGACGGGGGATCCGATCCTTGGCGCTTAAGGGCTTCTCGGGCCGGTACAGTAACAGCTTGTATGCGCTGGAAAAAGGCCGGCCACCTCGGGCAAACTGCCACTCATTTCCCGTACTGGCATTGTGGAGTGTGACCTCTTGGATGTACGTGCCCAGGGTCTGCAGGCGTGGATCGATCGCCTGAACCAATCCGAACTGCCGGCGCTGGCATCGGTGGTCAAGGATATCCAGCGTCTGGCCGAGCTCCAGCACGCTTCGGTCCAGCAGCTTGCCGACGTTCTGCTGCGCGATGCGTCGCTGACTTCCAAGGTGCTCCGGGTCGGCAATAGCAGCTACTACAACCCCTCTCAGGAAACCATCAAGACCATCTCGCGGGCGATCGTGATGATCGGCTTCGACAATGTCCGACTGATCAGCCTGTCGGTGACGCTGATCGACAGCCTGCTGGAGAAGGCTCCGCGGGAGCAACTGCTCGAGCTGCTGGCCCGCTCCTTTCATGCGGCCGTGCAGGCGCGCAATATCGCCGGCTATGTCCTTTCGCGGCATGAGGAAGAGGTGTTCATCGCGGCGTTGCTCTATCACGTCGGTGAGCTGGCGTTCTGGGGCTGCGGCGGCGAGCAGGCCGACGAGCTCGCCGTGCAACTGAAACAGCCGGGCATCAAGCCTGAGGAAGTGGTACAGGTCATTCTCGGCACCAGCTTCCGTCAGCTCACGCTGGGGCTGGTGAAAAGCTGGAATCTGGGCGAGCTGACCAGCCTGGCTCACAGTCAGGCCGTAAGCAATGACCCGGCTGCGCGTGCGGTGGCGTTGGGGGTGAGGATCAGCGAAGCCGCACTGGACGGCTGGGAATGCGAAAAGATGCAGGCCCTGACCAGCGCGGTGGCGGAGTTCACAGGCGTGACTGAGGCCGATGCATTGCAGCAGATCCTCGCCAGCGCCGACGAAGCGGTCACGGTTGCGACCACCTTTGGCGCCAGTCGGTTGGGCCGGCTGATTCCCAGCACCGATCCGGAGCAGATCAGGCTGCAGCAGGCAGAGCGCCAGGCTGCCTTGCTGCAGCCCGATCTGCTGTTGATGCAACAGTCGCTGCAGGATCTTGGGCTGATGGCGTCGGGCGGCGGCGATGCCAGCCTGATTCTGGAGACGCTGCTCAAGGGGCTGCATCGAGGCGTTGGATTGGAGCGGGTAATGGTGGCGGTCCTGGCCGACCAGCAGACGCGTTTCAAGGTGCGTTGTGCCGTTGGAGAGGGGGCCGAAGCCTGGCTTCAGAATTTTGCGCTGCCGGTCGACCAACCCGAGCAGCCGCATATATTCAGCTATGCGTTGCGACATCGGCAGTCGCTGTGGATGGGGGTGCCGGCAAGCTACAACCTGGCGGACCTGGTGACGCAGCCGCTGCGGCAATGGCTCGGCAACGGCATGTTCTTCATCGCGCCGCTGATGGCGGGAGCGCGGGAGATCGGTGTGCTGTACGGCGATTGTCGCTTGTCCGGGCGTGCGCTCAAGCATGAGCAGTTCATCGCCTTTCAGCGTTTCACCCAGCTGACCGGCCGTTGTCTGGAAGCCCTGAGCAAGCGTTCAGCGGGTTGACGGTCGGGCGCTCACCTTGGGAGGTAGAGGGTGAGCAGCTGGCCCGGACGGAGCACTTCGGTGCTTTTCGGGTTCCAGGTCTTGAGATTGGTCAGCTGCACATTGAAACGCTTGGCAATCTGATACAGCGAATCCCCCTTACGAACCTTGTAGTAAGTCGGGGCGTCAGCATTGTTCTTGCTCTTGGCGGCAGGTGCAGGCCCCTGCAGGAAGAGCGCCTGGCCTACTTTCAGCTGGCTGCCGGACAGATTGTTCCAGCGCTGCAGGTCGCGTACCGATACGCGCTGCGCCTTGGCGATATCCCAGAGGTTGTCACCCGATCTGACCCGGTAGCTGCGGGGTGTGGTGTCTGGCTGACGCGCTACCGCGTGCAGTAATTCTCGCGATGCACCGGCGTCGCTGGTGGCGGGAATGCTCAGCACCTGGCCGATACGCAGGGAGTCGCTGTTCAGGCGGTTGATGTCGCGGATGACATTGACGGTCAGGTGGTGCCGGTTGGCGATCGCCCCCAGGGTATCGCCTGGGCGGACAGTGTACTGCTTCCAGTCCACCAGTTCCTGCGGTTTCATCAACGCCAGGTTGGCTGCCAGCATCTCGGCCTTCTCCAGCGGCACCAGCAGTTGCTGCGGGCCGTCCAGCGTGATGCGGCGGGTGAAGGCGGGGTTCAGTTGGTACAGCTCGTCCTCGTCAAGGTCGGCCAGCTTGGCTACCCGCGCCAGGTCCATGCGCTGCTTGAGGGCGATGACCTCGAAGTAAGGTTCATTGGCGATCGGGTTGAGGTTGATGCCATAGGCCTCAGGCGCTTCGATCAGTTGCGACAACGCCAGCAGCTTCGGTACATAGTCGCGAGTTTCGCGTGGCAGGGGCAGGTTCCAATAGTCGGTTGGCAAGCCCAGTTTCTGATTGCGTTCGATGGCGCGGCTGACCGTACCCTCGCCAGCGTTGTATGCGGCCAGGGCGAGCAGCCAGTCACCGTTGAACAGACCATGCAAATAGCTCAGGTAGCGCAACGCGGCATTCGTCGAGGCGGTAATGTCCCTGCGGCCGTCGTACCAGCTGGTCTGGCGCAAATTGAAATGACGACCGGTGGAAGGAATGAACTGCCAGAGCCCGACCGCATGGGCTGGAGAGTAGGCGAACGGATCGTACGAGCTTTCGATGATTGGCAGCAGTGCCAGCTCCAGAGGCATGTCGCGCTCTTCCAGGCGCTCGACGATGTAGTGGATATAGGGGCTGCCGCGTTCGCTGGCGATTTCGATGGAGCGGGGGCGGCTGGCGAAGAGCAGGCGCTGCTGCTCGATGCGCGGGTTGCTGTCCAGATGCTCCTGCAGTTTGTAGCCTTCGCGGATGCGCGCCCAGAGGTCCTCGTGTTCGACGATGGTGCTGGTATCGCTCAGCCAGATGGGCTCCTGTACCGTCGGTCCGCTCGCACGCCTCGACTGATCGAACGCATCATCATCGCGTGCGGAGTTGCTTTGACAGCCGGCTAGGGCTATGCAGACGGCGAGGGCCAACGCACGACCAGAGGCTGCCAAGGCGTCCGTTTCGTGGCGTTTCTTGGGAGCTGGCGGCATTGGCTGGAATCTTCCCCGGAAACAAAATTCGGGGGATTCTAGGAATGCGTCCTGATGGGGTCAAGTTGACACGCCCCGTTTCGGGAACTTGTCGACCTTGTCAGAAACGATCCTTCCACGCGCGCAAAGCGGCGAAAACCGCGACTTCGCCGTCCAGCTGGCTGCCGCTGTGCTGGATCGCCGCCTGCCGTACCGTCTCGATATCGCTGCGCAGAAACGGATTGGTCCGGCGCTCGATCTCCAGTCGACTGGGCAGGCTGAAGCAACCGGCTTCGCGCAGCTGGGTCACCTCGCTGATGCGCTTGGCGATATCCGCATTGTTCGGCTCTACCGCCTGGGCGAAACGCAGATTGCTCAGCGTGTACTCATGCGTGCAATAGATCAGCGTGTGATCGGGGGCGCTGGCCAGTCGCTTCAGCGACTCGAACATCTGCTCGGGCGTACCTTCGAACAGCCGGCCGCAACCGGCTGCGAACAGCGTATCGCCACTGAGCAGCCAGGGCTGTTCTGGATCGGCATGAAAGTAGGCAATGTGTCCCAGCGTATGTCCGGGGACGGCAATGACCTCCAGGCGCTTGCCGAGCAGCTCGATGTGCTGGCCGTCACTTAGCGATTCGTCACGTGCCGGGATCTTCTCGGCGGCCGGTCCGTGAACACGTGCGCCGGTGTGTGCCTTGAGCCGTTCGACGCCGCCGACATGGTCGTGGTGGTGGTGAGTCACCAGAATGTCGCTCAGCTGCCAGCCGGGATGGGCCGACAGCCAGCCCAGCAAGGGCGCGGCGTCACCAGGGTCAACCGCTACGCAGCGCCGGCTGGCGTCGTCCTGAAGCAACCAGATGTAGTTGTCGGTGAAGGCGGGCAGGGCTTCGATCTTGAACATGGATGGGTCGCCAAGCGGATCACAAAGGCGCATCCTAGGACCTGTTCCCGCCGAGTCGCAAGCCGCGCCGGAAACGGGGGCGGGCTCTGGCAGTCCCAAGGAAATCTTGACCCTGATCGAACCCAGCGTCCTGCGAGTCCGCGGGCAAACGGAGCCGAGCGATGAACGAGCGACCGTCCACTCAGGCCAGCGACCATTGGCTGTCGATGATCAACCAGGCGTCCGACTGGTTTGCCGGCCCCTTGGGCCAGCAGCTGCTAGTACAGGAAAAGCAGGTCCTGTCTGACGAGCTGGCCCGTTGTTTCGGCAGCTATCTGGTGCACAACGGCCCATTTGCCGGCGAACCGGTGCAGCCGCAAAACATCAAACGTAGCGTTCGCCTCGGTGCACCGCTGCCGGGTGTGGAAATCCACTGCGAGGAACAGGCCTGGCCGCTCGGCGAACATGCCGCCGACGTGGTGGTCTTGCAGCACGCGCTGGATTTCAGCCTTTCGCCACACGGCCTCTTGCGTGAAGCAGCGCGTGGCGTGCGTCCCGGTGGGCACCTGTTGATCGTCGGCATCAATCCCTGGAGCGCCTGGGGGCTGCGTCATCTGGTGTCGCGCGAGGGCTTTCGCCAGGCCCGTTGCATTCGCCCGTCGCGGGTCGGTGACTGGTTGAACCTGCTGGGGTTCGCGCTGGAGAAACGCCGCTTTGGATGCTATTGTCCGCCGCTTTCCTCGAGCGACTGGCAGGCGCGATTGTCGCGTCTGGAAACCGTTGGGCAACAGCTGCAGGCGCCAACCGGCGGCTTCTATCTGCTGGTAGCGCGTAAGTTGATGATAGGCCTGCGGCCATTGCGCCAGGAACGTCGCGAGCGGATGGGCAAGTTGCTGCCGATGCCGGTAGCCAAGATCAGTCGCCGCGATGCCGAGCACCATCGGCTGCCGTAATGCCTGTCGCCGCCAGAATGAGTAAACAATCTACATGAGCGACGATTGGGTCGAGATTTATACCGACGGTGCCTGCAAGGGTAATCCTGGGCCCGGTGGCTGGGGCGCGCTGCTTGTGTACAAGGGCGTCAAACGGGAACTCTGGGGCGGTGAGCCGGACACCACCAACAATCGCATGGAACTCATGGCCGCCATTCGCGCGCTCGCCGAGCTGAAACGCCCGTGCAAGGTGCGGCTGGTGACGGATTCGCAGTACGTCATGCAGGGCATCAACGACTGGATACCCAACTGGAAGAAGCGCGGCTGGAAGACGGCGAGCAAGCAGCCGGTGAAGAATGCCGACCTCTGGCAGCAGCTCGACGAGCAGGTCAGTCGTCATGAAGTGAGCTGGCAGTGGGTTCGCGGACATACCGGGCACCCAGGTAACGAGCAGGCCGACCTGCTGGCCAACCGCGGTGTGGTTCAGGCCAAACGACAACCTATTGTGTAAGTGAGCGAAATGACATGCGCAGCGTAGTACTCGACACCGAAACCACCGGTATGCCGGTTGCCGATGGGCACCGGATCATCGAGATCGGTTGTGTCGAGGTCATCGGCCGCCGTCTGACCGGGCGTCATTACCATGTCTATCTGCAGCCCGATCGCGAGGTGGACGAGGGGGCGATCGCGGTTCACGGCATCACCAACGAATTCCTCACCGACAAGCCGCGTTTTCGTGACATCGCTGACGAGTTCTTCGAGTTCATCAAGGACGCGCAGCTGGTCATCCATAACGCGGCGTTCGACCTTGGCTTCATCAATAACGAGTTCGCCCTGCTGGGCCAGCAGGATCGCGCCGAGATCACCGACCACTGCACGGTGCTCGATACGCTGCTGATGGCGCGCGAGCGGCATCCTGGCCAGCGCAACAGCCTCGACGCCCTGTGCAAGCGCTACGGCGTGGACAACTCGGGGCGCGATCTGCACGGCGCACTGCTTGATGCCGAGATCCTCGCCGACGTCTGGCTGACCATGACGGGCGGGCAGACCAATCTGTCCCTGGCTGGCGATGGCGAAAGTGCCGATGGTGGCCGGCCGCAGCCCACTCCGATCCGTCGCCTGCCGGCTGATCGGCCGCGCACACCCGTGCTGCGGGCCAGCGATGAGGAGATCGCTGCACACCTGGCGCGCATGGCGGCGATCGAAAAGGCCGCGGGCGCAACGCCGCTTTGGACGCAACTGGACGGCTAATCGCCTTCCCGCTCGGTTTCAATGCGCTGTTCCTTTGCTGCGGACACTTCTACCCTGTAGGAAGACCGTCCGCAGAGAGTGCGCATGTATAAAGATCTGAAATTCCCCATCCTCATCGTTCACCGCGATATCAAGGCCGACACCGTTGCCGGCGAACGCGTCAGGGGCATCGCCTCGGAACTGGAGCGCGACGGCTTCAATATCCTGCCCACCGCCAGTTCCAGCGAGGGGCGCATCGTGGCATCGACCCATCACGGGTTGGCCTGCATCCTGGTGGCGGCCGAGGGAGCGGGAGACAATCAGCGCCTGCTGCATGACGTCGTTGAGCTGATTCGTGTCGCCCGGCGCCGCGCGCCGCGCCTGCCGATCTTCGCGTTGGGCGAGCAAGTGACGATCGAAAATGCGCCCGCCGAGGCCATGGCCGATCTCAACGAGCTGCGCGGACTGCTCTACCTCTATGAAGACACCGTGCCGTTTCTGGCGCGGCAGGTCGCCCGGGCGGCGCGCAACTATCTCGAGGATCTGTTGCCGCCATTTTTCCGCGCGTTGGTGCAGCACACCGGCGAGTCCAACTACTCCTGGCATACACCTGGCCATGGCGGCGGGGTGGCCTATCGCAAGAGCCCGGTCGGGCAGGCGTTCCATCAGTTCTTCGGCGAGAACACGCTGCGCTCGGATCTCTCCGTGTCGGTGCCGGAGCTCGGTTCGCTGCTCGATCACACCGGGCCGCTGGCCGCCGCGGAGGCGCGTGCCGCGCGTAATTTCGGCGCTGACCATACATTTTTCGTGATCAACGGCACCTCGACGGCGAACAAGATCGTCTGGCATTCGATGGTGGCGCGTGACGACCTGGTACTGGTCGATCGCAACTGTCACAAGTCGATCCTCCACGCGATCATCATGACCGGGGCGATACCGTTGTACATGAGCCCCACGCGTAACGAGTTGGGCATCATCGGGCCGATTCCGCTGGAAGAATTCACCCGCGAGTCGATCCAGGCGAAGATCGCCGCAAACCCATTGGCTCGCGGCCGGCCGCCGAAGGTCAAGCTGGCGGTGGTGACCAACTCCACCTACGACGGCCTGTGCTACAACGCCAACCTGATCAAGCGCACCCTGGCCGACAACGTCGAGGTGCTGCATTTCGACGAGGCCTGGTACGCCTACGCGGCATTCCATGAGTTCTACGATGGACGTTACGGCATGGATACCCGCGAGCAGGGGCCGCTGGTCTTCACCACCCATTCGACGCACAAGCTGCTGGCCGCCTTTAGCCAGGCCTCGATGATTCACGTGCTCGACAGCCAGACCCGGCAGCTGGACCGTGATCGCTTCAACGAAGCCTTCATGATGCACATCTCCACTTCGCCGCAGTACGGCATCCTGGCCTCGCTCGACGTGGCTTCGGCAATGATGGAAGGGCCGGCGGGTCGCTCGCTGATTCAGGAAACCTTCGACGAAGCCCTGAGCTTCCGTCGTGTGTTGGCCAATCTACGCCAGCACATCGATCCGGACGACTGGTGGTTCAGTATCTGGCAGCCGCCGCGGGCCGACGGCGCCGATGAACTGGTAACGCGGGACTGGCTGCTGGAGCCGACCGCCGACTGGCACGGTTTCGGCGATGTCGCCAATGATTACGTGCTGCTCGACCCGATCAAGGTCACCCTGGTAACGCCGGGTCTCACGGCATCCGGCTCGCTGGGCGAGAGCGGAATACCGGCTGCGGTGGTCAGCAAATTCCTCTGGGAGCGTGGTCTGGTCGTCGAGAAGACCGGCCTGTACTCGATGCTCGTGCTGTTCTCCATGGGCATCACCAAGGGCAAATGGAGCACGCTGCTGACTGAACTGCTCGAATTCAAGCGGCATTACGACGCCAATGTCCCCCTGGTTGATGCATTACCTTCGATCGCTCGTAGTGGAGGGGCAACTTATGCCGGGATGGGATTGCGAGATCTCTGCGATGCGTTGCATGGCTGCTATCGCGAGAACGCGACGGCGCGGGCCATGCGGCGGATGTACACGGCGCTGCCGGAGCCGGCGATGACGCCGGCGCAGGCCTACGATGCGCTGGTTCGTGGCGAAGTCGAGGCGGTACCGGTCGATGAGTTGGAAGGGCGCGTCGCGGCGGTAATGCTGGTGCCGTATCCGCCGGGTATTCCGCTGATCATGCCGGGCGAGCGCTTCACCGGCGAGACTCGCTCGATTCTCGATTACCTTGTCTTCGCCCGCGATTTCGCCGAGCGCTTTCCTGGGTTCGATGCGGATGTCCATGGCTTGCAACACGAAGTGGGGGCCAGCGGCAGCGAATATACTGTCGACTGTATTCGCCGGGAATGAGCGGCCGTCGAGCGGCCCGTCTAGTACGGTACGAACAGGTCGCTCAACGGCGTGGTCTGTATCACATCGTCTGCAACCACATTCACTCGTCGTGACGCCAGTTGTTATAGTTGCCCACCGTCGTGCGGCTTGCCTCCGACACGATGCCCCTGCGCCCTTGCTGTCGAGGATGATAGCGTGACCGAATACAAAGCCTTCCGTGTAGAGTTGGCGGACAAGATCGCCCGGGTCGAGATCAACCGGCCCGAGAAGATCAATGCGATGGATGCCGCGTTCTGGACGGAAATCATCGATATCTTCAACTGGGTCGATGCCACCGACGAGGTGCGCGTCGTGGTCCTCAGCGGGGCCGGCGACCATTTCTCGTCGGGCATCGACCTGCAGCTGCTGGCCTCGGTCGGCAGCCAGCTGGGCCGTGATGTCGGACGCAACGCCGAGCAGCTGCGCCGCAAGATCCTGTCCCTGCAGGCCTCGTTCAACGCCGTCGACCACTGTCGAAAGCCTGTCATCGCGGCGATCCAGGGCTACTGCCTGGGTGGCGCCATCGACCTCATCTCCGCCTGCGACATGCGCTACAGCACGGTAGGCGCGAAATTCTCGATCAAGGAGATCGACATGGGTATGGCCGCCGATGTCGGAACCTTGCAGCGCCTGCCTCGCATCATCGGCGATGGCATGATGCGCGAGCTGGCTTTTACCGGTCGCACGATCGACGGTGAAGAGGCGCGCAGCATTGGCCTGGTCAATCGCACCTATGCCGACCAGCAGGCTCTGATGGATGGCGTGCTTGAGCTGGCCCGCGACATCGCCAGCAAATCGCCGGTCGCCATCCGCGGTACCAAGGAAATGATCCGCTACATGCGCGATCATCGCGTCGACGATGGTCTCGAATACATCGCCACCTGGAACGCGGCGATGCTGCAGTCGGCCGACATCAAGGTGGCCATTGCCGCTCACATGAGCAAACAGAAGCCGGACTTTGCCGACTGATGCGCCATCATACGTTTGCGCGGGAGGCGCACTAGGCATGGTTACTGGAGCAACTTCTCTCGGTCTGGTCCGTGACGAGCTTTTCGCCACCATGGAGGAGGCCGAGCAGAGCCTCGAGCATTTCATCATCGATCGCAACAACGGCGGCTTGTTGCAACAGGCGGTCGAGAATCTCAAGCAGGTACGCGGCACGCTCAACTTGATCGAGCTGACCGGCGCCGAACTCCTCGCACAGGAAATCCTGCAACTGGCCACCGACATTCCCGTCGGCGCGGGCGAAGACCGTGACGTTCAGCTCGCTGCGCTGAGCAACGCGCTCTATGTACTGCGCCGCTACTTGGAGAGTGTCGATGCCAGCCGCCAGGAGATTCCTGAGCTGTTGCTTCCGGCGATCAATGCGTTGCGTCAGGCCTGCACCCAGCCTCCGTTGCCGGAGAGCTTCTTCTTCAGCGTTCGGCTCGACCATGCGCGACCCGCGACAGAGGTGTCGCCGCGGCCGGGCGGCGCACCGGCGGCCGAAGCGCGGCGACTACGTCAGATGTACCAGGTCGGCCTGCTCGGCTTCATTCGCGAAGAGAACCTGCCTGCCAGCCTGAAGCTCATGGGCCGCGCGTTGTCGCGCCTCGATCACCTTTTCATCGAAACGCCAGCCAGTCGGCTGTGCTGGATCGGCAGCGCGGCCCTGGAATCTCAGCTGGATGGCCAGCTGTTGCCACGTAAGTCGCGCAAGCAGCTGTTCTCCAGGCTCGATCGTGAGCTCAAGCAGGTACTCGGCAATCCTGCGTACGAGGCGCCACGGAGCCTGCTGAAGGAGCTGTTGTATATCGTAGCGTTGGCCGACAGCAGAGGACCGCTCGCCAGCCAGGTGCGCCAGATCTTCTCGCTGAGCCCGCTGCCCTTTACCGACCATCTGCTTGAGGATGAGTCACAGCGCCTCGCAGGTCCCGGACAGGCTGTCATGCGCTCGTTGTCCTCGGCGATCCGCGAAGAATTGGCGAGCCTTAAAGATCTGTTGGATCTGATCGAGCGGGGCACCGCCCAGGTAGAGGCCTATTCAAACCTGCACAACCTGCTGGGCAAGCTGGCCAAGACCCTGGGCATGGTTGGTCTGTCCTCGGCAGCGAGCACGCTGCAGGCGCAACTTGGCGACGTGTCCGGCTGGAGCCTGGAACGCACGCCTGACCCCGAAGTGATCCAGCGTCTGGCCGACGCGGTGCTTTACGTCGAGAGCATGGTCGCCAGCCTGGAGCGCGGGGACCGGCGGGAGAACAAGCCTCAGGTCGCCCGGCCGGGCATGGAGGCGGAAGCGTTCGCCAACCACCAGCTGACCGAAGCCTGCATCGTGGTGATCGACGAGGCGACCGCAGGGCTGGCGCTGGCCAAGCGTGCCATCACCGCCTATCTCGAGTCGAACGGGGAAAAGCTGCATTTGGCCAACGTGCCGTTCAGTCTGCAGGCCGTCCGAGGCGGCTTGCGCTTCCTCGAACAGGAACGTGCCGCCGAGCTGATCGGTGCCTGTGCCGATTTCATTCAGAAACACATGCTCGAGTCGAACCAGATGCCACCCGAACAGCTGCTCGAGACCCTCGCCGACGCCCTGACCAGCCTCGAGTACTACCTTGAGGGTGGTGCCGTCCTGAGGCGCGATGATTCGCGCCTCAGTGTGCTCGATCTGGCCAGCGAGAGCGTACGCGCGCTGGGCATGCCGGTCGCCGCCTGATGAGTCTGCGCTGGCAGGCGGCGCTGCTCGACCCCTCGCTGGCGGGGGGCTGGGCGGTGGTGCATTGCCGGCAACAGTTTCTGGTCGACGACAGTGGCGTGCTGTTTCCACGGGACTGGCTCAAGCGTCTGGAGCTGCCGCTGCTGAGCGAGCAGGGACTCGGACATTTCGATGGCGAGCCGGTCTTTCTCTTCGAACTGGACTTTCCCGCTGAAGTGCCTGGTGCGCGTTGGCAGGGGCTGCGTCAGTTCATGCAGCAGGCCGACCAGGACCTGTTTCGCCTGCTCGGCTACGCCACGCAGATCGGCACCTGGGTCAGCCAGCATCGCTTCTGCGGCAGTTGCGGCTCGCGTATGCAGGCGCGACCCGGTGAGCGCGCCATGTACTGTCCAGCCTGTGGCGTTCAGCACTACCCACGGCTTTCGCCCAGCATGATCGTTCTGGTTACCCGTGGGGACGAGCTGCTGCTGGCGCGTTCACCGCGCTTCGCAGCCGGCGTCTACAGTACGCTGGCCGGCTACGTGGAGCCGGGTGAGTCGGTCGAGCAGTGTGTGGCGCGTGAAGTGCGTGAAGAGGTTGGGGTGGAAATTCACTCGCCGCAGTACATTGCCAGCCAGGGCTGGCCGTTTCCCCATTCCCTCATGCTCGGGTTCCATGCGGAATATGCCGGCGGCGAGATCGTCCCGCAGCCCGAAGAAATCGAGGATGCACGCTGGTTTCATATCGACAACCTGCCGGCGTTGCCCGCGCGCCAGTCAATCGCGCGCTATCTGATCGAGCTGTACCTGGCGCGTCGCCTAGGCCGCCCCGAACCAGTGCTGCCAGGCTAGGCGCAGGCTCATCGCCAGTACCACGAGGATGAACACCGGGCGTATGAAGCGAGAGCCGCCGCCGATGGCTGTGCGTGCGCCGAAGTAGGCGCCTGTCATCAGCGCCAGCCCCATACCGATCCCCAGTACCCAGGCGACATGCCCACCCACGATGAACACCGCCAGCGCCACGGCGTTGCTGACGAAGTTCATCGTTCGCGCCAGCCCACTGGCCCGCAACAGGTCGAGGGGATAGAGCAGCATGCTGCTGACGGTCCAGAAAGCGCCCGTGCCGGGCCCAGCGACGCCGTCGTAGAAACCGAGCGAGAGACTCTGCGGCCACTGCCGTCGACGACCGATTTCAGCTGCATCACCGGCAGCCTTCGCCGGCACTTTGCTGAACAGCAGGTAGATGCCGCAGGCGGACACCACTAGCGGCAGCAGCTGATTGAGCCAGCTTGCCGGCATGTATTGCGCGAGCAATGCACCGAGCGCTGCGCCAACGGCGGTGCCGAGCAGCGCTCGTCGCCACAGACCCGGCTCGAAAAGCCGGCGTCGGTAGAAGGTGTAGCTCGCGGTCGCCGAACCAAAGGTGGCGCACAGTTTGTTGGTCCCCAGCACCAGGTGCGGCGGCAGACCTGCCGTCAGCAATGCAGGAATCGTCAGCAGTCCACCGCCGCCGGCAATGGCGTCGATGAACCCAGCGGTGAAGGCGACTGCGAAAAGTAACAACAATGTAGATGGATCGAGTGCGAGCTCAAGTGCGAAGGGCATACAGGTCTCGCCGGGCAAAAAGGACAGCGGAGAATAATGCCGCGGTCGCGACCGCGGAAGTGGGCGTCAACTTGAACTATCAGAAGATCGACCAAGAACAGTACCGCCGCGTGACCGCCATCCCATGCCGGCTCTGGCTGCCCGGGCGGGGGCCGCGGATAATATCGCACCCAATGAAAAGGACGCTTGGTTATGCAATATCTTGGGCTTGCGATCGTGGTTGCCGTGCTGGCAGTGATCGTGTTGCTGGTGGCGCTGCGCTTGTTGCTGGGGGGGCAGTGGCTGATGGGCTGGCTGAGGGGCACCTGCGGCTTTCTGGCTCTCGCCCTTGCCGGTCTGATTGGCCTGATCGGCTACGACATGAGTACCTATGCGGCGCTTCCGGATGCGCGGGCGCTGGCGACCCTGCGCTTTCAGGCCGTAGGACCGCAGCGTTATGAGGTCAGCCTGGAACAGGAAAAAACAACCCGAACGTACGTGCTAGAGGGCGATCTTTGGCAACTCGACCTGCATGTGCTTCGCTGGAAAAGTCTCGCTGAGCTTATCGGGCTGGAGTCGGGCTACCGCCTGGAAAGACTCTCCGGACGTTACCTGGCGGTGGAACAGCAGAACCTGGCGCGTCATGCGCAGGTTGAGCTGAGTGAGAAGCTGCTGGGGGTGGATATCTGGCAGTCGCTGCAGCTGGAACGGCGCAACTTGCATTTCCTCGAGCCGCAAGTGTTACGCGTCGATTACATGCCGATCGCCGATGGCGCCAGCTATGCGGTGGAGCTTGCACCGACCGGCCTGCTGGCCAGGCCGTTGAACGCAGCGGCGACCGAAGCGTTGAAGAACTGGTAAGCGTGTAGATGACAAAAGGGAGCCATTCCGGCTCCCTTTTTCATTTGGCTGGTCGGATCAGGCCAGATAGCCGCCATCGACATTGAGCGACACGCCGGTGGTGTAGCTCGATGCCTCGCTGGCCAGGTAGAGCACAGCGCCGGCCATCTCGCTCGGCTGGGCAACGCGGCTCAGCGGAATGTGCTGCAGGGCCATCTGCAGGATCGAGTCGTTCTTGACCAGTGCCGAAGCGAACTTGGTGTCGGTCAGGCCGGGCAGCAAGGCGTTGCAGCGAATGCCGAACTGCGCGCACTCCTTCGCGAACGCCTTGGTCATGTTGATCACGGCGCCCTTGGTGATCGAGTAGATCCCCTGGAAGTTGCCTGGCGAAACACCATTGATGGACGCGACGTTGATGATGCTGCCGCCGCCGTGCTCGCGCATCAGCTTGCCGGCCTCGACGGACATGTAGAAATAGCCGCGAATGTTCACGTCGACGGTCTTCTGGAAGGCCGATACGTCAGTGTCCAGCACATGGCAGAACTGCGGGTTGGTGGCGGCGTTGTTGACCAGGATGTCGAGGCGGCCGAACTGTTCGCGGATCTGCGCGAACACCGCCTGAATCTGCTCCAGCTCGCCAATGTGACAAGCCACCGGGGTGGCCTTTCCGCCAGCTGCGACGATGGCATCGGCGACCGCCTGGCAGCCTTCGATCTTGCGGCTGGAGACGATTACGTGGGCGCCTTGCTGGGCGAGCAGTTTGGCGATCGCCTCGCCGATACCGCGGCTGGCGCCGGAAACGAAGGCGATCTTGCCGTCTAGGTCGAACAGGGTGGTCTTGGACATGGTCGTTCCTCTTTCTTGTTCGTTTCTGTGGCAGGCCACAGACGGATTGGGTGGGGTCAGAGCTTCGATTGCCCGATCACTTGCAGCGCCTTTTGCTCGAGAAGCTTGTTTATGTGGATGAACTGGGCAAAACGCTTGTCCTGGGTCTGGCCGTGATGGAAGCGGTAATAGATCTGTTGGACGATTCCGGCCAGGCGGAACAGGCCGTAGGTGTAGTAGAAGTCGATGCAGGGGATCTCGATGCCGGCGCGCTGGGCGTAGTAATCGACGAAGCCCTGGCGGGTGTGCATGCCGGGCAGGTGACTCGGCTGGCGGCGCATTGCCTGTATCGGCTGGGGATCGTCGGCTTCGATCCAGTAGGCCAGGGTGTTGCCCAGATCCATCAGCGGATCGCCGATGGTGGTCATTTCCCAGTCCAGCACGCCGATGATCTCCATCGGGTTGTCCGGATTGAGAATGACGTTGTCGAAGCGGTAATCGTTGTGAATGATCCCGGGTTTTGGGTGGTCGGCCGGCATCTTGTCCTTCAGCCAGGCCTTGACCGCTTCCCAGGCTGGCGCGTCAGGGGTCATGGCGCGCTCGTAGCGTTCGCTCCAGCCTTCGATCTGGCGCTTCACGTAGCCTTCCGGCTTGCCCAGATCGCCGAGCCCGCAGGCCTGGTAGTCGACGTTGTGCAGCTCGACGAACTTGTCGATAAAGCTCTCGCACAGGGCGCGGGTCTGGGACTCGTCGAAGTTCAGCTCAGGCGGCAGTTCCGAACGCAGGATGATGCCGTTGACGCGCTCCATCACGTAGAACTCGGCGCCGATCACCGATTCATCGGTGCAGTAGACATATGCCTTGGGACAGTAGGGGAACCCAGCGTTGAGCTGATTGAGAATGCGGTACTCGCGGCCCATATCGTGAGCGGACTTGGCCTTGTGGCCGAACGGCGGGCGGCGCAGCACCAGGTCCAGGCCGGGGTATTGCAGCAGGTAGGTCAGGTTCGACGCGCCGCCGGGGAACTGGGAAATCTGCGGTGTTCCGTCCAGTCCCGGGATATGTGCCTTGAGGTACTGGTCGATGACATCGGCGGGCAATTCCTCACCCGTGCGGACAGGGGTGCTTTGATCTGTAAGCGCCATTGTTATCCCTTCTGCTTATGTTTGGTGCCCAAGATGATTCAACAATCTAATGCCCGCGGTGCGTGAGACCAAGCGCAGCCGGCCGTTATTGGCCGGAGTGTTGGCTGTCAATCAAGCTGCCTGATTCGCTGTTCACGGCTGCATTCGGCATAAAAAAACCGAAGTCATGGACTTCGGTTTCTTGTGTCTCTCGACCGCCGACTGAGGCTCAGGCCGGGAAGAGCTCGCTGAGCTTCAGGGCCAGCATCATGTCGCCCTCGGCGCGCAGCTTGCCGCCCATGAAGGCCTGCATGCCGTCGGTCTCGCCGCTGACGATGCCCTGCATGGTTTCGCTGTCCATGATCAGGGTGACGTTGGCATCGCTGGACTCGCCCTGCTGCAGATCACAGGTGCCATCCTTGACGACCAGATAGTAGTTCTCGGCATCGGTGATATTGAACTGGAACACCAGATCCAGGCCGGCGGCGGCGCTGGGGTTGAACTTCGACTGCATGCCTTTGAAGGTTTCGGCGACGTTGCTCATGAGGGTTTCCTTTTTGCTCGTTATGGTTACACGCAGCTTTGGGCCGCTTGGGGCTGGGCTCATCTATGGGTGATGAGCTCCGGATTCTTTAGAAGTTGCAGGTGCGCATGACTGTTGAATGACGCGAGCGCGACGTCACGATCACGAAACTTCAGCAGGCTGAGCGACGTGTTGACGATCTGCCAGTTCATCTCGAAGGCCTTGATCGGCGGTACGCCAATGATCAGTTGCAGCAGCGCGGTAATGGTTCCGCCGGACGTGAAGATGGCGATGCGGTCGCGCTTGCCGGCTCGTTCGAGCACCCGTTCCAGGCCGCCGCGCACGCGATCAAGGAAATGCTGCCAGCTTTCCAGTTCGTCTTTCTCGTGCTCGCCGGAGATCCAGCGATGGACCACATAGGTGAAAAGTCTCTGGAAGTCGGCACGGTGATCGGCGGCATTGCGCAGGATATGTATGGCGTTGGGCTCGACCTTCAGCAGGTCGGGCAGGTGGGCGCGGATCACCGCGTCGGCATGGAATTCGTTGAAGGCCGCATCGATTTCAAGATCGGGTTGCGGACCGAGCCGCGCCAGGGTCGCTCTGGCGGTGTCCTGCTGGCGATCGAGTTCGCCACTGAGGCAGCGGTCGAAGCTCACGCCGAGTTGCGCCAGGTAATCGCCCAGCGCTTCGGACTGGCGATAACCCAGGGGGGAGAGCACGTCATAGTTTTCTGCGCCGAAAGACGCCTGACCATGTCTGATCAGGTAGATACTGCCCATGCTGCTGCTCCGGCCGGCACTGTTTTTTCGCGAGGGTAGGGACATCGTTCCGGAGTGTCAACGATAATTCGAACGTTTGTTTGAATTGCGCCGACTGGCTCAGCCAAGGGGCCATCGGTATGCTGGCGGCTCGGCGTCAAGAGCTGCGGCGAACGCCTGAAACTCATCGAGGGGGATACGTGGAATTTCTTGTCGACTACGCCAGCTTCCTGGCCAAGACCGTCACGCTGGTGGTGGCTATCGTGATCGTGCTCATCGCGCTCGCTTCCATGCGGCGCGGACGCAGCAAACAGGGTGGTGGGCATCTGGAGGTGCACAAGCTCAACGAATTCTACAAATCCATGCGCGAGCGCCTGGAGCAGGCGGTGCTGGAAAAGGACGAGTTCAAGGCGTTGCGCAAGCGTGAGGCGAAGGCGGCCAAGCAGACGAAGAAGTCGGAGACGCCCGCTCGGGTGTTCGTGCTCGACTTCGATGGCGACATCCGTGCGTCGGCGGTGGAAAACCTGCGCCATGAGATCACCGCGTTGCTGACCATGGCGACACCTCAGGACGAAGTGGTGCTGCGCCTGGAAAGCGGTGGCGGCATGGTTCACGGTTACGGTTTGGCCGCCTCGCAGCTGGTGCGCATCCGCGATGCCGGCGTGCCGCTGACGGTTTGCGTCGACAAGGTCGCGGCCAGCGGTGGTTACATGATGGCCTGCATCGGCAACCGTATCCTCACGGCGCCTTTCGCGATCCTCGGCTCCATCGGCGTGGTTGCGCAGCTGCCCAACGTTCATCGCTTGCTGAAGAAGCACGACGTGGACTTCGAGGTGCTCACCGCCGGTGAATACAAGCGCACGCTCACAGTGTTCGGCGAGAACACCGACAAGGGGCGGGAAAAATTCCAGGAAGACCTGGAAACCACGCACGAGCTGTTCAAGAACTTCGTTGCCCGCTATCGCCAGAACCTGTCGATCGACGATGTTGCGACGGGCGAGGTGTGGCTGGGGATCGCCGCACTCGGCAAGCATCTGGCGGATGAGCTCAAGACCAGCGATCAGTATCTCGCCGAGCGCGCGCAGGAGGCCGAACTCTTCCAGCTGCATTACATCCAGAAGAAGAGCTTGCCGGAACGTTTCGGCATGGCGGCCAGCACGATCATGGAGCACGGCTTGCTGAAAGGCTGGAGCCGGCTGAACGAACAACGTTTTTGGCAATGACAAGGGGAACCGCGATGAGCAGCTTCAAGGCACTACAAGTCAGCGAGACCGAAGGTGGCCGTTTCGAGTCGAAGGTCGTCGAGCGAACCACCGAAGACCTGCCCGCCGGTGAGGTGCTCATCCGGGTGCGTTATTCCTCGCTGAATTTCAAGGATGCGCTGTCGGCCAGTGGCAATCGTGGCGTGACCCGGGCCTATCCGCATACTCCGGGGATCGATGCCGCCGGTGTCGTGGCCTCGTCCAGCGTGGCCGAGTTCGCCGAGGGCGATGAAGTGATCGTCACCGGCTATGACCTGGGCATGAATACCGCCGGCGGCTTCGGTCAATACATCCGGGTTCCGGCCGCCTGGGTCATCAAGCGTCCGCAGGGGCTGTCACTGCGTGACGCGATGATACTCGGCACAGCCGGTCTGACGGCGGCGCTGTGTGTCGACAAGCTGGAACAGGCTGGTCTCGAGCCAGGAGACGCGCCGGTGCTGGTGACCGGTGCGACCGGCGGTGTCGGTAGCATTGCGGTGGCGTTGCTGGCCAGCCTCGGCTACAAGGTGGCTGCCGTGACCGGCAAGGCCGACCAGGCCGATTTCCTGACCCGCCTGGGGGCCACGCAGATCGTCGAACGTGCTGCATTGCAGGCCGGCGTGGACAAGGCCTTGCTGAAGGAGCAGTGGGGCGGGGCGGTGGATACCGTGGGCGGCGACATCCTGTTCAACGTGGTCAAGTCGCTGCAGCGCGGCGCCAGTGCCGCCTGCTGCGGTCTCACTGCCGGCACGCATTTCCAGGCCAGTGTACTGCCGTTCATCCTTCGCGGCGTGAACCTGCTGGGCGTGGACTCGGTGGAGATTCCGCTGGTGGTCAAGGCATCCATGTGGGACAAGCTGTCGTTGCAATGGAAGCTGGCCAACCTCGATGAGCTGGCCTATGAGATCGGTCTGGAGCAACTGCCGGAGGCCATCGAGCGCATCCTGGCGGGCGGTCAGGTCGGGCGCGTGCTGGTGCGTCTGGATTAAGGGCTGACGCAGCCTCGTCTGGTCAATCGGTACGATAGCGGCAATGAATTTCCTCGGGCGCTGTGTTTGGTCGAATCTATCGCCACTCCTGACCGCAACCGAGGAAATCGCTCATGAAAAAGCTCGCCGAAAAGATCAAACAGATCGCTTCCGGAAAAAAGACCGCTGCAGTGCCCGTGCCGGTCGAGCATCCGAACTTCTGGATGTATCAGTGACGCCAATGAAAAGCCCGCCAATTGGCGGGCTTTTCACTTGCTGGCGTTGTCGTCAGACCTGACGGCGACGGAACAGCGGGCGTTCGTCGTCGGCCGCGGCCTGATAGGTCACCGAAAAGTCCTTGAGACCTTCCAGTGCATCGACGGGATCGCGATCGGCGCGGATGGCGAAGGCGTCGAAGCCACAGCGGCGCATGTAGAACAGCTGGTCGCGCAGCACATCGCCGATGGCGCGGATCTCGCCCTTGTAACCATATCGTTCACGCAGCAGGCGCGCGCTGGAGTAGTGACGACCATCGGTGAAGCTCGGGAAGTTCAGCGCGATGACCTGGAAGTACTGCAGGTCGTCTGCGATATCCTCCACCTGCTCATGGGCATCGAGCCACACACCCAGGCCACCGTCACGGGCTTTGAGCGCATGGGCATGATCGAGCCACAGGTGCAGCGGCACGATCAGATCGTCGCTGTTGCACAGGTCGTCTAGGGTCTGCTCCTTGGGGAGCAGGTGCCAGGTTTCGTCGACCAGCTGGTCGTTCTTAATGATTCGCTGCATAGACGCGCTCCTTGAAGGGATCAATGCCGATGCGGCGGAAAGTATCGATGAACTGCTCATCTTCGGTACGCTGCTCCACGTAGACGGTGATGATCTTCTCGATGACGTCAGGCATCGCATCCTGGGCGAAGGACGGGCCGAGTATCTGGCCGAGGCTGGCGTCGCGGCCGGAGCTGCCGCCCAGCGAGACCTGGTAGAACTCGGCGCCTTTCTTGTCCACGCCGAGGATGCCGATGTGGCCGACATGGTGATGGCCACAGGCGTTCATGCAACCGGAGATGTTCAGGTCGATGTTGCCCAGATCGAACAGGTAATCGAGGTTGTCGAAGCGACGCTGGATGGCTTCGGCGATCGGAATCGACTTGGCGTTGGCCAGGGAGCAGAAATCGCCGCCCGGGCAGCAGATGATGTCGGTCAGCAGACCGATGTTTGGCGTGGCCAGGCCCAGTTCGCGCAATTCGTGCCACAGCTCGAACAGCCTGGCCTGTTCGACGTCGGCCAGGATCATGTTCTGCTCGTGGGAGTTGCGCACCTCGCCGAAGCTGTAGCGATCGGCCAGATCGGCGATGGCGTCGAGCTGCTTGTCGGTGACATCGCCCGGCGCAACGCCGGTTGTCTTCAGCGACATGGTGACTGCTGCGTAGCCGGGCTTCTTATGCGCGACCACGTTGCGCTGGCGCCAGCGAGCGAAACCGGGATGCTCGGCGTCCAGCTGGGCGAGGGCGGCGTCCTGATCCTGCAGAGCCTGGTAACGCGGATCCACGAAGAACTTGCTGACGCGCTGCACTTCGGCTTCGGTCAGGGTGGTCGGGCCGTCTTTCACATGCGCCCACTCGGCGTTGACGCGCTCGGCGAATACTTCCGGCGTCAGCGCTTTGACCAGGATCTTGATGCGCGCCTTGAACTTGTTGTCGCGGCGGCCGTATCGGTTGTAGACCCGCAGGATCGCATCGAGGTAGCTCAGCAGGTGCTGCCACGGCAGGAATTCATTGATGAAACTGCCGACGATCGGAGTGCGACCGAGGCCGCCACCGACCGAAACGCGGAAGCCCAGCTCG
The DNA here is from genome assembly GCF_041381355.1 of Pseudomonas sp. LM13. Lineage (NCBI taxonomy): Bacteria > Pseudomonadati > Pseudomonadota > Gammaproteobacteria > Pseudomonadales > Pseudomonadaceae > Pseudomonas > Pseudomonas sp. LM13. The sequence continues at coordinate 25,835 of NZ_JACBXH010000010.1, read as the reverse complement.
CCTGCGTCGTTCTTTACTGCTTCCAGTCCGATGTCGTGCACTTCGATCGCGGCGCGATCGCTCACGGCGCCGTTGACGGCGATCTTGAACTTGCGCGGCAGGAAGGCGAATTCGGGATGGAAGGTGGACCACTGACGGATGATTTCGCACCAGGGACGCGGGTCGATCAGTTCGTCGCGGGCCACGCCAGCGAACTGGTCGGTGGTGGTATTGCGGATGCAGTTGCCGCTGGTCTGGATGGCGTGCATCTGCACGGTGGCCAGCTCGGCGAGGATCTCGGGTACGTCTTCCAGCTCGGGCCAATTGAACTGCACGTTGGTCCGGGTGCTGATATGGGCATAACCCTTGTCGTAGCGACGGGCGATCTCGGCCAGCTTGCGCACCTGCGTCGAGGAAAGCAGACCGTACGGCACGGCGATGCGCAGCATCGGCGCATAGCGCTGGATGTACAGGCCGTTCTGCAGGCGCAGTGGGCGGAACTCCTCATCAGCGAGTTCGCCAGCCAAGAAGCGGCGGGTCTGGTCGCGGAACTGCCGGACCCGATCCTCGATGATGTGTTGGTCGTACTGATCGTAAACGTACATAAATGTCCTGTTTTCAGGCTGCAACAGCTTTCGCGCGCACGGCCGCGCACCCATTTAGGGAGGGCGGCACGATACCAGCTAGTTGTTATGCGCAAAAGTGATGTTTGGGAATATGTTTAGAACTAAACCAAGCGAAATGGACTTACGGCCGACGCACCTTGAGCAACCCCGATCCCTGGTCTTAACTGCGTGAAGAGAGGCTGTTGATCGAAGCTGTTAGAGGAGAAGTCACGTGAGAAATGACCAGCGCGACGACAGTGTAGTGGACGCCGCGGCTATATTTGCCTTGATCATGCTCGCCGTGGGTACGGCGATATTCTGGGTCAGTCACCAGTAGCCGTGGCCTATAGGCCCGCGAGGTAAAGCACGAGCTTCACCACGCCCAGTACGAACAGTACGAACAGTACGGTGAATCCGACGCCTAGGATGATGAAATGACTCGGCTTGCCGTGGCGGAAGTCTCTTGCCCGATTCTTGCCGCTCTGCACGCCTAATGCCGCAGCCAGCACGCTGCCGAGCATTTGCCGCAGTGTCAGGTTCTTTTCCTGCTCATCGTTCATGGCTGCCTCGGTTCAGGGTTTTCCGAAGTCTAGTCGAGCGATTCGAGGTTGCGGAGCGTAAGCAAATACCGATGAGGATCGCTGACCGCGCGGGATCAGCGAATAGAACAGGGCCGACAGAACTGGCAGCCGGCCCTTTTGCTGGTTATTCGGCCTTGACTGAGATGGTTTTCGCAGCGTCGCTGGTGCCGGGTTGCTTGGGCAGTGAAACGCGCAATACACCCTTGCCGAACTTGGCTTCGATCTGCTCGCGATCCACCCCGTCCGGCAGTGCGAAACTGCGCTGGAAACTGCCGTAGGAGCGCTCGGACAGGTGATAGCCGTCCTTGTCCTCCTTGTGTTCCTGGCGCTTCTCTCCCTTGATGACCAGGCTGTTGCCGACCAGCTTCACCTCGACGTCCTTTTCGTCCAGGCCGGGCAGCTCGGCGGTGATCTCGAACGAGTTTTCCTTCTCGACCACGTCCACCGCCGGCATACGGCTAGGACCGCCCTGCCAGAGAGGTGTGGTTTCAAGGCCATGGCGGCTGAACGGCAGATGCCAAGGCCGATCGAATTCGTCGAAGAGGCGGTCGACCTGTCGACGCAGGGTGTCGAAGGGGCACCATGGGTCTTGTGGTGCCGTCGGCACCTTCTTTTCATCCGTACTGACTGCAGGTTTGTTCGAAGCGTCGTTCATTTCACAAACTCCTGTAGAAGCTCGGGAAGGTCAGAGCGCATCTAGTTTTCTGCCAAAGCACGGATCGCGGTTTGATTCCGATCAACCCCGATCCACTCTGCGGACGCCATTCAGCGTTGCGCCCTGGCAATCGCCAAGACGCAGGCGGTCAGAGGCTCTCCTTGAACCAGTCCCAGAGTCCGAGGGAAAAATCGGGGAACAGATTGATGCCCAGCGCGGATTTGAGCAGGTAGAGGATTACCAGCCCGACCAGGGCGGAAAACAGCAGGAAGAGGGTCGCCAGCGCAGCCTTGGCGATCAGCGACAGGTTCTGCTGCGGGCGGGTCAGGTTGCGCTTGTTGCGCCCCGCGACGATCGCGAAATAGTAGTGATTGCGCCACAGCCGCACCGTGCCGCGCAGGTCGACCCGGTGCCTGACCCAGGAGCGTGCGCCGAACACACCGCGCAATGCCGCCAGCTGCTCCTCATTGAACGAATCGCGCAGGTGCTCGGGCAGCCGCTGCTTGAGTCCACGAACGAAGGGGTCCTGGTCCAGCGGAGTGTCGGCGTAGGGCTTGGGATAGGGCGAGCGCGGTTCGTCCGCTTCGGGTGAGGTCATGGCGGTGTAATCGCTCCGGTAATGCGCGTCAGAGCGCGGCGAGAAGGCTATGCAGGCGGTCGAAGTCCGGTCGCTGCTCGATGTCGTCGTTCAGGCAATGTCGTTGCAGATCCAGCAGGACATGCTGACGTGGATCGGTGTCCGGGCAGCGTTGCAGCAATTCTTCCAGCAGGCAACCGAAAGCACGGGCTTCGATGCGCTTGAGGCGTTGTCCGGCGGCGCTGTCGGGCTCGAAGAAGGAGGCCGCGCCGAAATCGCTGAGCAGGCAGGCGCCACTCGGATCGGCCAGCAGGTTGTGGGCATAGAGGTCGCCATGCAGGATGCCGCGGCGGTGCAGGTGAGCAACGGCGGACGCGACGCCGCTGGCGATGCTCAGGACCTGTTCGAGGCTGAAGCGCTGCTCGGCACCGTAGCTGTCGCGCGTGCAGCTGACCAGTGAGGGTGGCCCGGCCAGCGGCTGGAAGCCAGGGTCGACGAGATCCATCAGCAGACCGGGCGTCAGCTCTGCGTGGTCGGCAAGCGGGCCTGCGACGTCGATCAGATTGGCATGGCTGCCCGCCGCCACGCAGGCGGCCATCTCGCTATGGGGCAGGCCGTCGCTGGTGACGTGTCCCTTGAACAGCTTCGCCGCCATGGGTCGCGGCGCCTGGCCGGGCACCTGCCATTGCGCTCGGTGAATGACGCCGGAGGCTCCTTGGCCGAGCTGTTCATGCAGCATGACTTGCGCCCGAGCAATTGCCGGCAGCGAGTGGCGTGCAAGACTCGCGGCCTCGTTGGCGTCGCTGAAGGGGTTGCCGGCGAAGGCCAGCCAGCTCAGGCGCGGCAGTGTCAGCAGCCAGTCTGGCAGCAGCTGCAGGCGGTTGGCGGCGATGCGCAACAACTCCAGTTGGGTGCATTCGGACAGGGACAGCGGCAGGCTGGTCAGCCGGTTGCCGGCGAGCATCAGCTTCTGCAGCCTTCGGCAATTGGCGATCTCGGCGGGCAGGCTTTCCAGCTGGTTATCGGTAAGGATCAGCCAGCGCAGAGCCGGCGGCAAGGAATCGGCAGGCAGATGACGAATACGATTGGCCTTGAAGCCGACCATTTCCAGCTGCGGGCAATCGCCGAGGCACTCCGGCACCTCGGTGAACGGGTTGTCCGAGCAGAACAGGATCCGCAGCTTGCGCAGCCGGGATAGGTCGGCTGGCAGGCTGTCGAGCTGGTTGCCCGAGAGGTTCAGCACTTCCAGCGTATCGGCAAGGCCGAAGATCGCGTCGGGAAAGACGTCAAGGCCGGCGGAAAGATCAAGGCGGCTGATGCCGGCCAGTTCGCCACATTCGAGTTGTTCCAGGGTATGCATGCGGTGTTGCGCTTTCCTTGCTGAGATGAACACCGAAACGGCGTCTGCTACAGCGCTCCGACAGCCGTTGGCGAGGTGGGTTCAGGCCCGATCAGCGCGGCCGCCTGCGCCCGAGCACTTGCTCGGCGCGGGCGCGCAGCTGGCCGCAGCCGCCATCGATATCCTGGCCGGCCGAATTGCGCACCTTGGTCAGCACGCCGCGGCTGTGCAGATAGCGCACGATCTGCACGATGCGCTCACCCTCAGGCCGCTGGTACGCGTCGTCTTCCAGGCTGTTATAGGGGATCAGGTTCATCACCGCATACTTGCCCTTGAGCAGGCGCAGGATACCGTCCATCTCCTCCTGGTTGTCGTTGATGCCCTTGAGCAGCGTCCACTGATACTGGATCGGGAAGCCTGTCGCGCGGGCGTAGGTCTCGCCAAGCTCGACCAGTTCCTCCGGGGCGATCTGCGGTGCGCGCGGCAGCAGCGCTTGGCGCAAGGCACTGTCGGTACTGTGCAGCGACAGCGCCAGGGCCGGCTTGACCCGCTGCTGCGGCAGGCGCTCGAACACGCGCAGGTCGCCGACGGTGGAAAACACCAGGTTTTTGTGACCGATGCCGCCCTCGGTACCGAGCAGGTCGATCGCCTCGAGTACGTTGTCGAGGTTGTGCGCCGGTTCGCCCATGCCCATGAACACTACCTTCTTCACCGCGCGGAAGCGGCGGGCGAGGGCGACCTGAGCAACGATCTCTGCACTGCCCAGCTGGCGCAGCAGGCCGCTCTTGCCGGTCATGCAGAACACGCAGCCCACCGCGCAGCCGACCTGGCTGGACACGCACAGCCCGTCGCGCGGTAGCAGCACGCTTTCCACCATCTGCCCATCGCCAAGCTCCACCAGCAGTCTTGCCGAACCATCGGCGGCCGGGTGCTCGGAGCGCAGGCGGGCCAGTGCATCGATTTCCAGGCTCAGCGCCGGCAGAGCTTCGCGCACGCTCAGCGGCAGGAAGTCCTCGGCCTGCTGCTGGCGCCGCCCGACATCGAGCGGCAAACCTTTGAGCCAGGCGCGGGTCATCCGCCCGATATGACGGGGCTTGGCGCCGATATCGGCGAGGCGTTGCTGGAAGTCTAGGATGCGCATAGGGCGCGCATTCTAGCCGGGCTCACGCCGCGAAGCGACGGCAGAACGGCACGATACCGAGCAGCAGGACGGCGAGCAGCGCGAACGCCATGCCCAGCGAACTGAAATGGGCGACCACACCCATCATCGCCGGGCCGGCGAGCACGCCGGCAAAGCCGATGGTAGTAGCGACGGTGACGGCCAGCTGTACCGGCATGCCGTCCTGCCGGCTCAACGAGGAGATCAGTACGGGCGAGACGTTGGCGCACCCCAGGCCGCACAGCCCATAGCCGACCAATGCCAGCGCCCAGTGCTCGGCGGTCAGGCTCAGGCCGATGCCGAATGCCGCCAGCAGGCCGCCGAAGGCGATGACCCGCGCCGTGCCTAGGCTGTTCACCAGCGGAGCGCCGGCGAAACGGGCGACGGTGACCATCAGCGCGAAGGCCGCATAGCCGAGCCCGCCTCTGGCGACTTCCAGGCCTTTCTCGCCGGTCAGGTAGAGCGCACTCCAGTCCAGCACCGCACCTTCAGCCAGGTAGACGACGAAACACATCAGGCCGACCAGCATCACCAGTCCGGTCGGGCGGACGAATGCGAGGCCGCCACCGGGCGCCCGATTCGGCAGGTAGCCGCGTGCAATGCCCAGGTTCGCCGCCACGATCACGCCGATCATCATGAAACTACCGACCTCCGGTGCCAGACCCAGGCTCAGTAGGCCGGTCAGCACCAGCGCACCACTGATGGCGCCGAGGCTGTACATGCCGTGAAAATTGGACATCAGCCGGCGCCCGACAGCGGTTTCCACCAGCACCGCCTGGATGTTCATGATCACATCGATGACGCCCAGGCTGCCGCCGAAGCAGAATAGTGCCGGGCCCAACCACCCGATCGACTCGGTCAGCGCCATGCCGGCCAGCGCCAGGGCCAGCAACGCGACGCTGCACAGCTGCACCGGGCGAATGCCCCAGCGGGCCACCAGGACGCCGGAAATGGGCATCCAGGTCAGCGAGCCGATCCCGATGCACAGCAGCAACAGACCGAACACCGCATCGGTCATCTCGATGCGTTCACGGACGTAAGGCACCAGCGGCGCCCAGACGGAAAGGCCGAACCCGGCCATGAAGAAACCGCAACGGGTCGCGTTGCGCACGATGGGGGCATCAATCTGAACGGTGTTACGAACCGCGAACATGGGCGGCGGACCTCGATAAGCAGGAAATGGATGTGCAGGAAAAGGCGCGACTGGGCGCCATCACCACACGGCCAGCAATCCGGTATCGAAGAGAAACAGCAGCCGACTTCCTGCGGGCAGGCTGACAGAGCAGGGACGTGACGTGCTGTACATGGCAGGAAGCAGACTTTCGGACAGGTCGGCAGAGCATACACAACCCGGTCCGTAGGACAACCCGCTCGCGGCGAGCGCGGTCAACCTCGGCGCATCAGGCCCAGGGCGATTCCTAGGGCGATGCCTATGCCGATACCGGCGCCTATGTCGCCCATCCAGATGCCGATGGTCACGCCGAGCAGGATGCCCTGGGTCAGCCACTTCGGCTTCACGGCCTTGCGCGGTCCGGGGCTGTCGGCAGACCGGTTCCAGCGGTATGCATGCTATCGTTCTGCGCTTTGCCGCAAACCGTGTCGGAGCAGTCGATGAAGTTCATACACCAGCGCGAGCACCTTGAAGAAGGTGACATCGTCGTTATCCAGTGTTCGCAGACCTGCAATATTCGTCTGATGAACGACGCGAACTTTCGCAGCTTCAAGAATGGCGGCCGGCACACATACCACGGCGGTGCGTTCGACCGTTTTCCAGCGAAGATCGTCGCGCCAAGCTCGGGTTTCTGGAACATCACCCTGGACACCGTCACTCGGCGGCCGATCAGCGTGACGCGCAAACCGAACCTCACCTATTCCATCAAGGTCATTCGACGGTCGGCGTCGCGTTAATAGACGCCGCGCCAGCCCGAAACCATCCCGCCGGAGCGAAGATTTGAGTCGTCGCTATCAAGAGCCCAGCCATGCGCCCACTATCAGCCGAGACGATCCGCGCGCAGGCGCGACGACGCGCGGCCATGAGCGCAAGCGTGTCATCCAGGCCCATCTCGGCATGCTGCTCTGGGCGCTGTTCGTCGGGCTTTCCTTTCCCGCGGTCGGGCTGCTCAGTGACGGCCTGCCCCCGCTGCTGCTGACGGCGATGCGCTTCGGCATCGCCGCGCTGGTACTCGCACCGCTGGCGTGGCGCCAGAGCGACGGGCGCCCGGGCTGGCGAACCCTGTTGCTCTATGCGGCCATGGGGCTCTGCCTGGCGGGCTTCTTCGGCACCATGTTCTGGGCGGCGCATAGGGTCAGTGCATTGTCCATGGCGACCCTGTTCGTCAGCGTGCCGCTGCTGGCGTACTGCCTCGGCCGGGGGCTGGGCGTCGAACAGCGCGCGGGCAGGCTGCTCGCCATCCTCGCGCTCGGGGCGAGCGGGGCGCTGGGGCTGGCCTGGGCCGAGAACGGCGGCGACTTCTCCGGGATGCAGCTGGGCTTCGGCGAGCTGGGTTTCTTCTTCGGCTGCGTCGCCTCGGCGCTCTATCCGGTGCTCAGCAAATGGGGGCTGGCCAACGGATCGTTGCCGACCCAGGCGGGCCTGCGCACCTTCTGGAGCCTGGTGGCGGGCGCTGTGCTGATCGGCCTGATGGGGGCGATATGGGAGCGCCCGGCGGCGCTGCTGCACATGAATCTGCTGGACCTGCTGCTGGTGACCTACCTCGGCATGTTCTCCAGCGCGATGACCTTCTTCCTGCAGCAGCGCGCCACCAGCGCACTGACCCCCGGGGCGGTAACGGCCTACAGCTACCTGGTGCCCTTCGTCTCGATGCTGTTGCTGTTCTTCGATCAGCCCGCGCGCATGGGTTGGCACTGGCTGCCGGGCAGCCTGCTGGTCATCCTCGCCATCGGCCTGCTGCTGCGCCGGGACGGGCAGGCAAGCCGCTGAGGCGGTCAGCCATCCAGCAGCGCTCGTGTCGAAGCGATTGCCTGACGTTCGCGCTCGGCCCAGTTGCCAGCGACTTCGACGAACGGCTGACGATGCTGCCGAAGCCAGTCTCGGCATTGCTCATAGAAACGCTGCCTGTCGTCGAGCTCCGGCTGGCAGCGCTGGCCGTCCGCATGCCACTCGGCACCTGCGGGGGAGAGCAACAGGTGCTGGTGGTATTCGCGCGCCTGCAGTTCGACTTCCAGCCAATCAGGGCAGTCGCCGAACAGCGTGCGGCTCCAGAGCATGTTGCTCAGCAGATGGGTGTCGAGGATCAGCAGATGCGGTGCGGCGGCCCGTGCGGTGTCTTCCCGGGCCAGTTGGCCGCGGGCAATGGCCGGGATGTCGGCCAGCGTCGTGTCGCGTTGCGTCCGCTCGATGTAGTGACGCACGTACTCGTCGACCAATAGACCGCCAAAGCGGCGTCGCAAGCGATCGGCCAGCCAGCTCTTGCCGGTGGATTCCGGTCCGGTGAGCACGACGACTTTCATCGGGAGGCCACCAGGGTCGCACGCCATTCACGCAGCCCCAGCACCGCCAGTGCGGTGAACAGCGCGTAGAGCCCGGCCGTCAACCAGTAGCCTTGGAAGCTGAAGAAGCCGACAAACAAGGCATCGATCACGATCCACAGCGGCCAGCACTGCAGGCGCTTGAGTGCCATCCACAGCTGCGCGAGCAGGCTGAAGGCGGTCAGGCTGGCATCGATCCAGGGAAACGCCGCCTCGGTGAAGCGAGCCATTGCGCTGCCGAGCAGCAGGCTGCCTAACACCGCCATGCCGATGCCGACCAGCACTTCCGGCCCGCTGGCCAGGCTCACGCGCCGGCCGTGTCCATCGGCGCCGCGGGTCCAGGCCCACCAGCCATACAGCTGCATCGCCGCGAAGACGCCGTGCAACAGCACCTGGGAGTACAGCCTGGCATCGAAGAAAAACCACGCATACAGCGACACCATGCCCAGCCCGATGGGCCAGCACCAGCTGTTCTGCCGCACCGTCAGCCAGACGGCGATAACGCCCAGCAATGAGGCGATCAGTTCGAGAAGCGACATGGCGGTGACCGGTGGCGAAGAACGAGGGGCGCGATCATAACGGAGCCGGGCCTCGTCCGGATCGCGGCCGGCGAGATTGAACGACCCCGACATCGACCTGTCTTGGACAATGCAAAGGCGCAGCGGGAGGCTGGCCTGATGTCGAACGAGGCCGCGAGGCGATGGAATCGATCCTGAATGACCGAGGCAATGGCTGGTAGTCGCGGCGGCTGGCGAACAACGGATGGCTTATGAGTGATGCCGCAGCGCGGCACGGCAAGAATCGCAATATTCAATTTCTTCGTGGCCTGGCAATCGTGCTGGTGCTGCTGGCCCACGGCTCGGTCATGCTGATAGGTGCCGAGGCTGTCTGGTGGGATGGGGTGCTGCAACGCTTCCTGCCGGGTGTCGGAGTCGACCTGTTCTTCCTGATATCCGGCTTCCTGATGGGTGCAACCTTCCTGCGCAAGCACAGGCAATTCGACGCGGCGGCGGTGTACGGGTTCTACAAGAAACGCATTCGCCGCGTGCTGCTGCCGACCTGGTTCTGGTCCGCGGTGGTATTGCTGTTCGCCGTGCTCGAGCCGCCACGCGGCGCACCCAGCTATTCGCTGGACACCCTGCTGGGCGTGACGGCGAGCGCGGCGTTCTTTCTCGCCAATGTGTTCAACGCGCTGCACGAGACGGATTTCGGCTACTTCTGGTCGATCGCCCTGGAAGTACAGTTCTACCTGCTTTTCCCGCTGCTGCTCCTGCTGGGCAGGGCGTTCTGGCCGGCGGTGATCGGCATCGTGCTGTGGTTCAGTTTTGCCAATCCGTTTGCGCCCGAGTGGCTGTTCCGCGCCAACGGGCTGTTCCTCGGCCTGTTGCTGTGGAAACTGTCGTCCCTGGAATCGTTTCGGCTGGTCGAACGGGACATCGAGGCGATGTCGCCTGTGAGCAAGGTGCTGGTGATGGGCCTGGCGGTGCTGGCGGTGCTGGCGGCCAGCGTGCTGGCCATCGCGCTGGAGCCGTTCGCGTCGTTCCGCTGGGCGGCGGCGACGCTGGTGCTGGCCGTTCCTTTCATGCTCGCGGCCTGTTCCGGCGAAGCCATCTTCGGCAGCCTCTCGCGCCCGCTGGAAGCCATAGGCCAGGTTTCGTTCTCGCTGTACCTCTGCCATATCCCGGTCTGGCTGCTGTGCATGCACTGGCTGGACGATCAGCCGGTGCTACCGCGCGTTGCGCTCTGCGTGGCGGTCTCGCTGATCGTCGCCGGGCTCAGCTACCGGTATATCGAGCGACCGCTGACCGAAGGGGCGGTATCGCGTGAACCGGCGATTGACGAGGTGGGCACCCGCGCAGCCGTCCGCAGCCGTTGACGGATGGGGGCGCCTAGCTGGGGGCGCCTTTCTGGCGTGCCTGGATGGAGGGCGCCCGATGGGGCGCCTCAACGGGGTGCGGCTGAGGTGCAGTGGACTACTCGTCCTCGTCCTCGCCGCCAATGGCGCTGAGGCATTGCAGGCGGTGCGGGCCTTCCAGCAGCCAGCTTTCATCTTCGGCGTCGCGCTGCGCCTCCATGATCTGGTTGTAGCTGAACTGCCACTGGCGGCGGGTCCGGCCGTCCACCAGGTCGATGGTCAGCAAGGTGGCCTCGCTGGCGAACGGCTGGTTGGCTTCGGCGGCTGCGTCGGCCTGATCCAGTACGGCTTCGTCGAGCGCGAACTGCCACGCGTGCAGGCCGTCGATGATCAGCATGTCGGCATTTTCGAGTTCGTCGATCAGCCAGGGTGTTTCCGATGACATGGTGCACTTGCTCCGTGGATCGAACGCAGGCGTCGGCAGACGCCCGCGTCGAGATCAGTTGTCGTAGCCCAGGCTCGGCATCAGCCAGCGCTCACTGATGGCCAATTCCTGGCCCTTGCGCTGGCTGTAGCTTTCCACCTGATCCTTGTCGATCTTGCCGACGGCGAAATACTGCGCCTCGGGATGGGCGAAGTACCAGCCGCTGACCGCCGCGGTGGGCAGCATGGCGTAGTGCTCGGTGAGCGTGACCTGGCTGATGCCGTCGGCATCCAGCAGCTGGAACAGCGTGCCCTTCTCGGTGTGGTCCGGGCAGGCCGGGTAGCCGGGGGCAGGGCGGATGCCCTTGTACTGCTCGCGGATCAGTTCCTCGTTACTCAGCCGCTCGTCAGGCGCATAGCCCCAGTAGTGCTTGCGCACCTGCTCGTGCAGCCATTCGGCGCAGGCCTCGGCGAGGCGGTCGGCCAATGCCTTGACCATGATCGAGTTGTAGTCGTCGCCTTTGTCCTGATAGGCCTTGGCCAGCTCCTCGGCGCCGATGCCGGCGGTACAGATGAAGCCGCCTACATAGTCGGTGATGCCGCTGTCCTTTGGTGCGACGAAATCGGCCAGCGACAGGTTCGGCTTGGCGTCCGGCTTGATGGTCTGCTGGCGCAGGTGATGCAGGGTGGCCAGCTTCTCGCCGTTGTCACCGTACACTTCCAGGTCATCGTCCTGGACCTGGTTGGCTGGCCAGAAGCCGAACACCGCACGTGCGCGGATCAGCTTCTCGTCGACCAGCTTTTTCAGCATGGCCTGGGCATCGTTGAACAGCGAGGTGGCCGCTTCGCCAACCACCTCGTCCTCGAGGATGCGCGGATACTTGCCGGCCAGGTCCCAGGCAATGAAGAAAGGCGTCCAGTCGATGTAGTCGACCAGGGTGCGCAGATCGATGTCTTCCAGCACCTGGCGGCCGGTGAAGCTCGGTTTGACCGGGGCGTAGCCGCTCCAGTCGAACGGCGGCTTGTTGGCGATGGCATCGAGGTAGCTCAGGCGTTCGGTGCGCGCACTGCGGTTGGCGGTGCGCTCGCGGATCATCGCGTACTCTTCGCGTGTCTTGTCGACGAACGCCGGCTTGAGTTCCTTGGACAGCAGGGTGGTGGCCACGCCGACTGCACGCGAGGCATCGGTGACATAGACCACTGCATCGTTGCTGTACTGCGGGTCGATCTTCACCGCGGTGTGCGCCTTGGAGGTGGTGGCGCCGCCGATCATCAGCGGCAGGCTGAAGCCCTGGCGCTGCATTTCCTTGGCCACATGAACCATTTCGTCCAAGGAGGGGGTGATCAGCCCGGAGAGGCCGATGATGTCGCACTTCTCGGCGATGGCGGTCTGCAGGATCTTTTCCGCCGGCACCATCACGCCCATGTCCACCACGTCGTAGCCGTTGCAGCCCAGTACCACGCCGACGATGTTCTTGCCGATGTCGTGCACGTCGCCCTTGACGGTCGCCATGAGGATCTTGCCCTTGGCTTCCGGCTTGTCGCCCTTTTCCGCTTCGATGAAGGGGATCAGGTGTGCCACGGCCTGCTTCATCACACGGGCGGACTTGACCACCTGGGGCAGGAACATCTTGCCAGCGCCGAACAGATCGCCCACCACGTTCATGCCGCTCATCAGCGGGCCTTCGATCACCTCGATGGGGCGTGCGCACTGCTGGCGGCACTCCTCGGTGTCCTCGACGATGAAGGCGGTGATGCCCTTGACCAGCGCGTGCTCGAGGCGCTTGTCCACCGGCAGATTGCGCCATTCCTCGGTCTCGGCTTCCTTGACCGAGCCATCGCCCTTGTACTTGTCGGCGATCTCCAGCAGCGCCTCGGTGCCGCCGGCGCTGCGGTTGAGCACCACGTCCTCGACCGCGTCGCGCAGCTCCTTCGGGATCTCGTCGTAGATCTCCAATTGGCCGGCGTTGACGATGCCCATGGTCAGGCCCGCCTTGATCGCATGGAACAGGAACACCGAGTGGATCGCTTCGCGCACCGGGTTGTTGCCGCGGAAGGAGAACGACACGTTGGACACGCCGCCCGAGGTCAGGGCATAGGGCAGGTTGTCGCGAATGAAGGCACAAGCCTCGATGAAGTCGACGGCGTAGTTGTTGTGCTCTTCGATGCCGGTGGCGATGGCGAAGATGTTCGGGTCGAAGATGATGTCTTCCGGCGGGAAGCCCACCTCGTTGACCAGGATGTCGTAGGAGCGCTGACAGATTTCGCGCTTGCGTGCAGCGGTATCGGCCTGGCCGGCTTCGTCGAAGGCCATCACCACCACGGCGGCGCCGTAGCGCTTGCACAGGTGGGCGTGGTGCTTGAACTGCTCGACGCCTTCCTTCATGGAGATGGAGTTGACGATGCCCTTGCCCTGGATGCACTTGAGGCCTGCCTCGATCACTTCCCACTTGGAGGAGTCGATCATGATCGGCACGCGGGAGATGTCCGGCTCGCCGGCGATCAGGTTGAGGAAGGTGACCATGGCCGCCTTCGAATCCAGCATGCCCTCGTCCATGTTGATGTCGATCACCTGGGCGCCGGCTTCCACCTGCTGCAGGGCCACTTCCAGCGCTTCGGTGTAGTTTTCCTCGCGGATCAGACGGGCGAACTTGGCCGAACCGGTGATGTTGGTGCGCTCGCCGACGTTGACGAACAGCGAGCTGCGGTCGATGGTGAAGGGCTCCAGGCCCGACAGGCGGCAGGCCTTTGGAATGTCCGGGATCACGCGCGGCGGGTATTTGCTGACAGCTTCGGAAATCGCCTGGATATGCGCCGGTGTGGTACCGCAGCAGCCGCCGATGATGTTGAGAAAGCCCGACGCGGCGAACTCCTCGACCACCGCGGCCATTTCCGCCGGGCTTTCATCGTACTCGCCGAAGGCGTTGGGCAGGCCGGCGTTGGGGTGGGCGGACACATGGGTGTCGGCCTTGGTCGCCAGCTCCTCCAGATAGGGGCGCAGGTCCTTGGCGCCCAAGGCGCAGTTCAGGCCCACGGAGATCGGCTTGGCATGGCGTACCGAGTTCCAGAACGCCTCGGTGGTCTGGCCGGACAGCGTGCGGCCGGAGGCGTCGGTGATGGTGCCGGAGATCATGATCGGCAGCTCGACGCCATCTTCCTCGAACACCTGCTGCACGGCGAAGATCGCCGCCTTGGCGTTCAGCGTGTCGAAGATCGTTTCAATCAGGATCAGGTCGGCGCCGCCCTCGATCAGGCCGCGGGTGGCTTCGGTGTAGTTCTCTACCAAGAGGTCGAAGGTGACGTTGCGGTAGCCGGGGTTGTTGACGTCCGGGGAGATGGAGCAGGTGCGGCTGGTCGGGCCGAGCACGCCGGCGACGAAACGCGGGCGATCCGGCGTCTCGGCGGTCTTGGCGTCGGCCACTTCCCGGGCCAGGCGCGCGCCTTCCACGTTCAGCTCGTAGACCAGTCCTTCCATGCCGTAATCGGCCTGGGAGACCCGGGTGGCATTGAAGGTGTTGGTTTCCAGAATGTCGGCCCCGGCATCGAGATAGGCTTTCTCGATGGCCTGGATGACGTCGGGGCGGGAGAGCAGCAACAGGTCGTTGTTGCCCTTCACGTCGCTCGGCCAGTCAGCGAAACGCTCGCCGCGGTAGTCGGACTCTTCCAGCTTGTAGCTCTGGATCATGGTGCCCATGCCGCCGTCGAGGATCAGGATGCGCTCCTTGAGTGCTTGCTGGAGGGCCTGAAGTCGAGCGATGCGAGTGGACATGGGAACTACCTGAAAAACGGAAACGAAAAGAGCGCGAATGATAGCAAAGCTGCATGCTTTTTTAGCTTCTGCACTTTTTCATGAAGATTATTCAAGATGATCGGGCAAGCGGCGCTCATTCCACATGCCTAGAATGCAGGCTCACTTCCAGGCGCTCGTTTCATGTCCCTTCGTTTCTGGCTCGGTTGTCTGTTCCTGCTCACCGGCAGCGTTGCACAGGCCGAAGCCCTCTCGTATCAGCGTGATATCCAGCCGATCTTTACCGCCAAGTGCGTGGCCTGCCATGCCTGCTATGACTCACCGTGCCAGCTCAATCTGGGCAGCGGCGAGGGTGTCGAGCGTGGTGCGAACAAACTGCCGGTCTATAACGGTGTGCGTTCCAAGGCGCAGGCGCCGACCCGGCTGTTTCTCGACGCCGAGGGAACAGACGCCTGGCGGCGCAAGGGGTTTCATGGGGTGCTCGATGCCCAGGGCACCCAGGCTGCGCTGATGGCGCGCATGCTGGAACTTGGTCGCAGCCAGCCACTGACGCCCAATGCCAAGCTGCCTGCCGAGCTGAACATCGGCATTGGCCGGGAGAACAACTGCCCGCTGCCCGAAGAGTTCGATGGCTATGCGCGCAAGAACCTGCACGGTGGCATGCCTTTCGCTGTGACCGGCCTCAGCGATCAGGAATACGCGACGCTGCAGCGGTGGCTGGAGCAGGGCGCTCCGGTCGAGCATCGGCAGCTGCAACCGTCGCCGGCGGAAGCACTGCAGATCGAAGAATGGGAGCGCCTGCTGAACACGCCCGGCCCGCGCGGCACGCTGGTCGGACGCTGGCTGTATGAGCACCTCTTCATTGCGCACCTGTATTTCGAAGATGGCGAGCGCGGGCATTTCTATCAGCTGGTGCGCTCGCGTACACCCAGCGGTGAGCCAATCGATCCCATTGCCACGCGGCGGCCGAACGACGATCCGGGTACCCGCTTCAGCTACCGCTTGCGGCCCATCAGCGATGTGATCGTGCACAAGACGCATATCACCTATCCGCTGAGTTCGACGAAGCTGGCAAGGGTCAGATCACTGTTCTTCGAGGGCGACTGGGTCGTCGAATCGGTGCCGGGATACGGCGCCAACCACCGGGCCAATCCGTTCAAGACCTTCCAGGCGATTCCGGCCGAGGCGCGTTACCAGTTCATGCTGGATAACGCCGAGTATTTCGTGCGCACCTTCATTCGCGGGCCGGTCTGCCGTGGGCAGATCGCCACGGACGTGATTCGCGACAACTTCTGGGTCTTTTTTCAGGACCCGCAGCATGACCTCTATATCACCGACCTTCGCTTTCGTGAGCAGGCCACACCGCTGCTAGCCATGCCGGGTCAATTCGACGAGATGGGCGATCTGCTGGCGTTCTGGAAGACCTACCGCGTCAAGCGCAACCAATATGAGCAGCTGCGCACCAAGGCCTATGCCGACGCGCCGGCGGACTGGCCGCAAATCTGGTCCGGCAACGACAATGCCTTGCTCAGCGTGTTTCGTCAGCACGATAGCGCCTCGGTACGCAAGGGGCTGATCGGCGAGATTCCACAAACGCTGTGGTGGATGGACTATCCGTTGCTCGAGCGCACCTACTACCAGCTGGTGGTCAACTTCGACGTGTTTGGCAACGTATCCCACCAGGGCCAGACGCGGCTTTACTTCGATCTGATTCGCAACGGCGCCGAGCTCAATTTCCTGCGTCTGCTGCCGGCCAACAGCCGCCAGGCGATTCTCGATGACTGGTATGAAAAGGGCGGCCAGCTGAAGCTGCTGCTGGCCTACACCGCCATCGACAGCTCGACCCCCTCGCTGGTGGCGTTGAGCAAGGCGGACCCCAAGCGTGACTTCGCGCAGAGGCTGCTCGTGCGCCATGCCGCTATCAATGCCGCGCCTGATCCGATCAACCGCTGCCACGGCACGCATTGCTATCGTGAGGACCAGCCGGTCGAATTGCAGCGCGTCGAACAGGCGCTCGCTCGACTGACGAACCGGATGGCAGCAGGCTTGCCCGCCATCTTGCAGTTGCCGGAGGCGACACTGCTGCGGGTCGAATACGCTGATGACCGCCGCGAGATCTACAGCCTCCTGCGCAACCGTGCCCACAGCAACGTCGCGTTCATGTTCGGTGAATCACTGCGCTGGCAACCGAGACTGGACACCCTGACCGTCTACCCCGGCATCCTCAGCAGCTATCCGAACTTTCTTTTCAGTCTGCCGGCAAGCGAGGTGCCCGCATTCGCGGCTGCAATGGAGCAGGTCCGGAACAGGGGCGATTTTGAGCAGGTGGTAGAACGCTGGGGCATTCGCCGCAGCCACCCGCTGTTCTGGAGCTATTTCAATGATCTGACTCGCTATCTCGAGCAGGTCGAGCCACTCGAGGCGGGCGTACTCGACATGAATCGCTACGAGAATCTCTGATCTTCGAACCGGATGCGGGCGTGCTGGAACTGTAAGCAAGCTATCCCGACTAAAATACTAGGACTTAACCGCGGCAGTGGTTTGGCGTACACTGCCGCGCATGTCTGCGAGGAGTTCTCATGAGCGCGATCACCATTACCGAAGCTGCACACGATTATCTGGCCGACCTGCTCGAAAAGCAGAACACCACCGGCATTGGCATTCGCATCTTCATCACCCAGCCCGGCACACCGTACGCCGAGACCTGCATCGCGTACTGCAAGCCGGGTGAGGAGAAGCCCGATGACATCGCCATGGCTTTGAAGAGCTTTACCGCCTGGATCGATGGCACCAGCGAGCCCTTCCTCGAAGACGCACTGGTCGACTATGCCACTGACCGGATGGGTGGCCAGCTGACTATCAAGGCGCCTAATGCCAAGGTTCCCATGGTCAATGACGACAGCCCGCTGAACGAGCGCATCAATTACTACCTGCAGACCGAGATCAACCCTGGCCTGGCCAGTCACGGAGGGCAGGTGACCCTCATCGATGTAGTCGATGAAGGCATCGCCGTATTGCAGTTCGGTGGCGGCTGTCAGGGCTGTGGTCAGGCCGACGTGACATTGAAGGAAGGAATCGAGAAGACGTTGCTGGCTCGGATTCCAGAGCTCAAGGGGGTCCGCGACGTCACCGACCATACCAATCGCGAGAACGCGTACTACTGATCTTCGGGCCCGGTGGAGCAGGTCCGCCGGGCCGTTCAGCGGATTAAAGGCAAAATGCCATTATTTTGCCGCCATGACGCACACAGCGCGTCTTTCCTGCGATAAGCTCTGGCGCTTCGGTCGATCGGGCAACGAGAGCTCGTACCATGTCTGCCATTTCACTGCTGATCTGCGATGACTCCAGCCTGGCCCGCAAGCAGCTGCTGCAAGCGCTGCCTGCGGGCTGGCCGGTAGTCGTCAGCCAAGCGGCAACCGGTATCGAAGCCCTGGAGAGGGTCCGGCAGGGCGACATCGACGTGCTGCTGCTCGACCTCACAATGCCCGAGCTGGACGGTTATCAGGTCCTTGCGCAGCTGCGCGAAGAAAAACTGCCGTGCAAAACCATCGTGATTTCGGCCGATATCCAGGATGAAGCCGTACGTCGGGTGCTGGCGCTCGGCGCGCTGGCCTTCATCAAGAAGCCTGCGGACCCCGTGCACCTGCAGCAGACGCTCGCCAGCCTTGGCCTGCTGGACGATCTTTCGACGCTGATCGGTCGAGAGGAGGGTGAGCGGATCGGTTTCCGCGACACCTTCCGCGAGGTCGTCAACATCGCCATGGGGCGTGCCGCGGCCCTGCTTGCGCGTGTTCTGGGCGTCTTCATTCAGCTGCCGATTCCCAACGTCAACATTCTCGAGGTCGGCGAACTGCACATGGCGCTGGCCGATGCTGCGCGCGGTGACCAGTTGACCGCGGTTTGTCAGGGTTACATCGGTGGGGGGATCGCCGGAGAGGCGTTGCTACTGTTCCACGATTCGGAGGTCGCGGACATGGCGCGCCTGATGCGCCGGCAGGATTACCTGGAGATGGAGATGCTCCTGGATCTGTCGAGCCTGCTGATCAGCGCGTGCCTGAGCGGCATCGCCGAACAGATCGAGGTCGTGTTTTCCCAGGGGCATCCGCAGGTGCTCGGGCAGCATGCGTCGATCGAGGAGCTGATACGCCTCAACAGCGCGAGATGGAAAAAGACCTTGGCGGTCGAGATCAGCTATAGCCTGGAAGGGCATGACATCCACTTTGACCTGCTGCTGTTGTTCACGGAAGATTCGGTCGAGCTGCTAACCCGCAAGCTCGCCCACCTGATGGATTGAGCATGAGCGATACCACCGAGTTGACTGAGCTTCACTGGTTGCTGGCCATCGTCCAGAGCATCGACGTGGGTGTGGTGGTTCTGGACCGCGACTTCCGTGTCGAGGTCTGGAACACGTTCATGGAGAATCGCTCTGGCCTGCCGCCGGCAAAGGCGCGCAATCGCTCTTTTTTCTCTCTCTTTCCCGAAGTTGACGAAGATTGGTTCCGCCGCAAGGTGGAGGGCGTCATGACCCTGGGTACGCCTTCGTTCACCATCTGGGAGCAGCGGCCGTATCTCCTGCGTTTCAAGAACTACCAGCCGATTACCGGGCTGGAAGATTTCATGTACCAGAACACCACGCTGCTGCCGCTCAAGGGCATCGACGGCAGCATCGCCCAGGTCTGTCTGATCATCTACGACGTGACCGACGTTGCGGTGAACCGGCGCCAACTGCAGGCGGCCAACGCTGAGCTGCAGCGCCTGTCGAGCACCGATCGGCTGACCGGTTTGTACAACCGCGGCCATTGGGAGGAGATGCTGCAGCTGGACTATGCACGTCATCGCCGTTACGAGAGTCAGGCCGCGCTGGTGATGTTCGATATCGATCACTTCAAGGCGATCAACGATACCTATGGTCACCAGGTCGGCGACGCGGTCATCCAGCAGGTTGCCGATCTGATCCGCGAGAACCTGCGGGAGTCGGACGTAGCGGGGCGGTACGGCGGCGAGGAATTCGTCGTGCTATTGCCGGACACCGACAAGCAGGGCGCCATGACCTTCGCCGAGCGCCTCCGGCATGCCGTTGAGAGCCATGAGGTGCAGCACGAGCAGCACCGTATTCGTTTCACCATCAGCCTCGGGGTAGCTGATCTCAGCGAGCCTACCAGCAGCCATGCCCAGCTGATCGAATGGGCAGACTCGGCACTTTATGCATCCAAGGCGGCCGGACGCAATCGGGTCACCCTGCATCAGCACGACGCCTGAGCCGGGGGCGCGCCTTCAATCCGCTGCGCTCCTGAGAAAGGCAAGCAATCCAACTTCTTCCGCACTCAGCCATCTGCGCTTCCTGGCACTTCGCAATCCGGCCAGTGCACCCTCACTGAATGCCTGCAGGATTGCAGGATGGATGTAGCACTGACGACATACGGCGGGCGTGTTCCCAAGCTGGCTGGCGACCTGCCTTACCGTCTCAACTAGATTGTGCCGGGCCATGCTCTCGGGGGAGCATTCGAGCTGGCGCAGACGCGCCAGTGCCAAGGCACTTCCGGCCCACGTGCGGTAGTCCTTGGCGGTGAAGTCGCGGCACGTCATGTCCTGCAGGTAGGCATTCACATCGCTGGAACTGACTGCCCGGCGTTGCCCCTCGTCATCCAGATACTGAAACAACTGCTGACCCGGTAGCTCCATGCAGCGGCGCATAAGCCTGGCCAGGCGCTTGTCGCGCAGGGTGACCTCGTGCTTGACCCCGCTTTTGCCGCGAAAGTGGAAACGGATTGCGGTACCGCGGATATCAACATGGCGCGTACGCAGGGTAGTCAGCCCGTAGGAGCGGTTGTCCTTGGCGTAACGTGGATTACCGATTCGGATTAGTGTGGATTCGAGCAATAGCACCACCAGCGCCATGACCTTCTCGCGCGGCATGCCCCGGAGCGCCAGGTGTTTTTCCAAGTCTCGGCGCAGCCGTGGCAGTGCTTCGCCGAACTCCAGCATCCGGTCGTACTTGTTGCTGTCTCGGATCTCTCGCCACCGGGGGTGGTAACGGTACTGCTTGCGCCCACGGGCGTCGCGACCGGTAGCTTGAAGATGACCTTCTGGATCGGAGCAGATCCAGACATCACGGTACGCCGGCGGTATCGCCAACTTGTTGATCCTGCGTATCTCGTCTTCGTCGCGGATGCGCTCGCCGTCAGTATCGAAGTAGGCGAACTTCCCACGTAACATCCGGCGGCGGATGCCGGGTTGCGAATCATCTACGTAATGCAGGTCCGGTGGTAACGCAGGGCATAAGAGGGTGCCGGTGTCGCCCGCTTCGTCCCTGGGAACGGGGCGCTCGCCCTCCGCCAGGGGAGGGGGCTCTTGCATCGTGCTGTCGTCGCGCATCTATTGCGAGATCCTCTAGGCCTCGCCAGCCTGGCTGGCGAGGCGATGGAGCGGCTCAGTTGTCCTTTTCGTTGCCGTTGCGCATCAACAGGCGGATTGCTGCGACGAGTTCGTCAACCGCTTCGCGGTAGAGCTCTGGCTTGGCCTCGGTTTCAGCCTGGTCTGCGTGCTTGCGCGCGGTTTCGAGGTGGTCGTTGATCGATGAATAGTCGCCAAGCATGGTCTGCTCCTGCTTTTGATCTGGATTGAAGGCGGACAGCCGCAACGGAATTGGCTGGCCTCTATCAACTGACCGGTTAGAGCGATGGCGGTTCGTACCGTGTATCAGCGTGATCGCAGCGTAGTCAGCGCCTTTGACCAGGTCGGATTGGAGCAGCGCGGGCATCGCTGAGTCTGTTGGCTTTCCAACGCCTGGGGGAAGCCGCAGCGGCCGCATGCATACATGCCGGCCGCGGGAACCTGGCGGAATTCCGGCCGGTATTCCGGCGGCAGAACGGAGAGTCCGGGACGTACCGCTTCGGGTTCATGGAAGAACAGACTGACGTTGCCGTCGTTTTCCAAAATGCCGAGCCGTACCTGACCAAGGTGCTCGACCCCCTGCTGGCGCAGTTCCATGAAGAATTCGTCAGCCGAGATGTTCAAGCTGTCCAGGCTGCGCAGCTCGTAGATGCCGTCGCGAATGATGGTGACCGGTCGACCTTCTAGCCACACACCGAAGCGCGGGCTGCGATTCATCAGATACACGGTGAAGCGATACAAGAACAGCAGGGTGGCGAACACCGCCGCGACCGGTAGCAATGGCACGTCTTCGTAAAACGAGACGTCGCCGGCGGCGGAACCGAGGGTCAGGATGATGACCAGCTCGAACACCGAGAGCTGGCGAATGCCCCGACGGCCGCTGACCTTGAGAAAGATGAAAACCGCTGCGAAAGCGAGCAATGCCCGTAGCGCCACTTCCGCTACGAACATCAGCGGAAACTCATGCAAAAGCATGCGCTGCAGATCAAAGGGAGTCATCTTCGGTGTTCCTTCGGAAAAGCCGGCGTTCGTCGGCGGGCATCACATTCGGCTTATCCTAGAGTGCCAGCGTCGAGGAGTGCAGCCCCGTTATTCGGCTGCTGCTATCTCGAATTCCAGGTCGATGGCATCACCACTACCGTCACCGACCACCGAGCCGACTACTGGCTTGCGGGTGACCTTGCGCCCGCCATAGGCCTCGCTCAAGTGCCGCTGTGCGACGTCACCGATGTGGTCGATGAGTCCGGGCGTCTGTGTGTCGCGCGGAATGACGAAGTGCAGTTTCACCAAGTGGCCGCCGGAGTCTCGAGGTAGATCGGCAAGCCCGCAGCTTTGCCATTGATCGTTGACGTAGGCTTCTGCACCTTTCATGGGTCTCTCCTGTTATGTCCGTTGCTGTTGAGACCGTTAAACAGCCGAATGGATCAGTCGAGATCATCAGGACAGCCCAATCGCCGGGCATGAAAAAAGGCCTGGAGCGCGTGCCGCAGGCCTTCGTTCGGGCGAGCCATGCTTATTCAGGCATGTGCCAAGGGGAGAAGTGGGCGCCGTCGCGGCTGAGTTGCTCGCGAGTCTGCTCCAGGGTTTCACCGAGCTTCACAGGATCGGTGAAAACGCTGCTGGACATCTTGCAACGACCCAAGAGGCGGGCTTCGTCGCGATCGACAACGGTGATGCTGACTTCGCCGTTTCCTTCGGGCAGCGTCCAGGCAACGCACTGGAATGGTTTGAACGCGCGGTCGGTGATCAGAAGGGCTTCATTGATACGCAGCGGGGTGTGCATGGGGCATGTCTCTCTGTGTGATACCCAAAATACCTGCAGCCAAGCTCGTTGGCATTGGCCTTACATTGCAGTTGATGTACCCAGAGGACTGATGAGTCACATGCGAGTTCGAAAAAATTTGAAGGCCTTTGCAATTAGCCAAAGGTATAACGTTGAGGCATGGTCGGCCGGGGGCTCCAGGTTCGATCTAAACCCTTGTCACTGCTAGAGAATTTCACTGGCGAGGTGAGGGAGGTGGGCTTGCTAGGCCGCAGTGGGAAAAGGCCCGTGCGACAACCTGTCGCGAGTGGAGATGTTGAGGTTAGGCTGGCGCCTGCTTGCTGATGGTGCAAGCGGGAGGGGGCACTGCTTCAGTAGGGTGCCGGCGGTCCCGCTCGCACGAGGACCGCCGGGTGGGGGATCAGACCCTGAACTGACTGAGCAGGCGATTGAGCTGGCTGGCGAGTTCGCCCAGACGCTTGCCCGCCTCACTGGACTGCTCGGCTGCCAGCGTACTCTCTTGCGCCAGGCCGGCGGCCTGGGTCACGTTCTGGTTGATCTCCTCGACCACATGGGACTGCTGCAGGGTGGCGCTGGCAATCGAAGCGTTGACGCCCGACAGGTTGCGCAAAGCCTGAGCGATCTCGCCAAGACTTTCGCCAGCCTGACTGGCCTGCTCGACAGTGAGCTGCGAGGCCCGGTTGCTTTCCATGATGACGTTCACGGCTGCACCTGAATTCTTCTGCAGGCGCTCGATCATGCCTTGGATCTCCGCTGTCGACTGTTGTGTCCGCTGAGCCAGCAGACGCACCTCGTCGGCTACCACGGCGAAGCCACGGCCCTGCTCGCCAGCTCGTGCAGCTTCGATTGCGGCATTCAGTGCCAGCAGGTTGGTCTGCTCGGCGATGGAGCCGATGACCTCGAGAACGGAGCCGATCTTGGTGGTTTCATCGGCCAGCGACTGGATCACGTCCACCGCCTGGCTAATCGTTGCCGACAGCTCATCGATCTGTTGCAGGCTCGTCTCGATGTTGCGCTGGCCGAGCCCGGCCTGGTTCTCTGCTGCGCCCACTTCGCTCGACGCGTGTTCGGCGTTCTTGGCGACTTCCTGCACTGCGTAGGTAACCTCGTTGACTGCCGTGGCCACCTGTTCCATTTGCAGCATCTGCTGCTGGCTCTGTTCGTGGGTCTGGCTAGAAAGCTCGCTGAGCGAGCGCGAGGATTGATCCAGGGCTCCGGCCGTTTCGAAAAGCTGACCGACAACGGTACGCAGTTTCTGGGTGAATCGGTTGAAATCTCGGCCGAGCGTGGTCAGCTCATCATTGCCCGACACATCCAGTGTGTGGGTCAGGTCGGCTTCACCGCTGGCGATATTGGCCATCGCCGCCATCGTGTGGCGCAGCGGCGCAACGATACTGCGGATCAGGATGGCGACCACCACGGCCATGATCGCGGCAATGAACAGGCCGATGATGGAGAAGCGCGTCACGTAGTTCCAGAACTCCTGCTCCACGTCATCGACATAGATGCCTGAGCCGATGATCCAGCCCCAGGGCTTGAACAACTGCACATAGGAGATTTTCGGTACCGGGTTCTCTTCGCCCGGCTTGGCCCACATGTAGTCGACCAGGCCTGCACCGTCACGACGAGCGATGGCGACCATCTCGTTGAACAGCTCCTTGCCTTCCGGATCCTTGATCTTCGAAAGATCCTGGCCGTCGAGCTTGGGCTGCATTGGATGCATGATCATGGTCGGGCCGAGATCGTTGATCCAGAAGTAGTCCTGGCCGTCATAGCGCAGCAGCCGGATCTGCTCCATGGCAGCGCGTTGCGCCTCGGCAGTACTCATCGCACCGCTGGTTTCCAGCTTGTGGTAGTGCTCGAAAACACCGGCGGCCGCTTCAACCACGTTACGCGTCGCCTCCTGTTTGCCTCGGTAAAGGTCGGAGCGAACCTGCTGGATCATCAGCAGACCGAGGATGAACAGCATGGCGATGGCGACCACGGGGATCAGCCAGAGGCGCTTGCTGATAGGAACATTGCGCAGCAGATTCATGAATACGGCTCCTGGAGGTGTCTTTCTTATCGTTCTTGTCTTGTGGTGGCTCGGACGATGCTTGGTTTGTTGCAAGTGGTAGCGCCATGCTGGTGACGACAACCACCTGAGCCTGCGCCCGCTCAAGCAACCAACGGGTCGCCTGTCAGCTGCGTGCGGCCTGCTGGTTAGAGCCGGGCAATGGCTTCTAAGTAGCTTTTCGGCCGCTTGTGACTAAAAATGAGCCCCCGTTTCGTCTGCCGTGGAATTTAGTTCCCCGCGGCGAGTCAGAACAGCGTTTCGATGGCTTTGTGACATATACCTTGGTTGCATTCATGTGCGATGAGTGGCATCGCTTTTGGGGAGTAGATGGATCTTTGGATTGCGGTTCAGGCACTGATTCTGGGCGTAGTAGAGGGAATAACCGAGTTTCTACCGGTCTCCAGTACCGGCCACCAAATCATCGTCGCGGATCTGATCGGCTTCGGCGGTGAACGCGCACTGGCTTTCAATATCATCATCCAGCTCGGCGCGATCCTCGCAGTGATCTGGGAATATCGGCGCAAGATCATCGATGTGGTGGTCGGCCTGCCCAAGGAGCGCCAGGCACAGAAGTTCACCGCCAACCTGCTGGTCGCCTTCATGCCGGCTGTGGTGCTTGGCGTGGCCTTTGCCGATCTGATTCACGAATACCTGTTCAACCCGATCACAGTGGCCACCGCGCTGGTCATCGGTGGCATCGTC
Organism: Pseudomonas sp. LM13; assembly: GCF_041381355.1. Classification (NCBI taxonomy): domain Bacteria; kingdom Pseudomonadati; phylum Pseudomonadota; class Gammaproteobacteria; order Pseudomonadales; family Pseudomonadaceae; genus Pseudomonas; species Pseudomonas sp. LM13. The sequence continues at coordinate 491 of NZ_JACBXH010000010.1, read as the reverse complement.
ATGCTCTGGGCCGAGCGTCGCGAACATGCAATCCGCGCCGAGACGGTCGACGACATGACCTGGAGCCTGGCGCTGAAAGTCGGTTTCGCCCAATGCCTGGCGCTGGTGCCGGGCACTTCGCGGTCGGGCTCGACGATCATTGGTGGACTGCTGTTCGGCCTGTCGCGCAAGGCCGCCACCGAGTTCTCGTTCTTCCTGGCGATGCCAACCATGGTCGGCGCTGCTGTCTATTCCGGCTACAAGTACCGCGAGCTGTTCCAGCCGGGCGACTTCGCCGTGTTCGCCATCGGCTTCGTTACCTCGTTCATTTTTGCCATGCTAGCCGTGCGGGCGCTGCTGAAGTTCATCGGTAACCACAGCTATGCTGCATTCGCCTGGTACCGGATCGGTTTCGGTCTGTTGATCCTGGGCACCTGGCAGCTGGGGATGATCGACTGGAGCACGGCAGTCGGCTAGAACCACCCATGAAAATGAAAAAGCCCCGCGGATGC
>NZ_JACBXH010000009.1:0-116293 GCF_041381355.1 Pseudomonas sp. LM13 | reverse complement strand
TGACGTAGACCCCGAAGGGTTCACAAAAGGATTAGTAAATATTGTTGTAGAGACAGCACCTTGGTTTTTGGGCGTTCCTCTCGCCTGCTGGGCCATAGGCTCCCTGGTCGTTCACAAGTTCACCAACTGGGTCGTTCGCCCTTCCAAGGGCCCGTTGTGGGAGTTCAACCGCCGCACCGGCATGGTCACGATCTTCGATTACGACAATATGGGCGAGTACAAACGCAGTGGCACTATCGGTGAGTTCACCTATCCCTTTTATGAGTTCGATGCCTATATCAGCAGCGGCCCCGACAGGCAGGGACTGATCTGGCATCAACTGCATCTGGTGCATCGCTATCACGACCTGGCCATCGATCTTTCCCCCATCGTGCCCAAGGACTCCAGCATGGCACCGCACTTCGCCGCCTGGGATTTTCTGCAGAACTACATGGACATCGGCTGCCCGCTGCCGGATATCCCGCTGTTCGAGAAACACCGTGCGAACGACCCGACCACGGCGGCACATGACCGCCGCACGGGCCGCCCCGAGCGCTACTGGCGTGATATGGACGACAAGACCTGGGAGGCGCAACTGACGCAGAACCTGGCCCGCGTCAAGGCCTACGACATCACCGGCCGCCTCAACCTCATGGACCGCCATGTACGCTATGCCGATTGACTGCGGCCGGCTGGGAGCCTCTATATCCCGTCCTATAGTTCCCGGCAGGCCTATCGGAAACGGCTTTTAAGGCAACTCCAACCCACCCCCAGCCTTGTGCAACCCACGCAGATGCTCGCCGATCTGGGCCAGGTTCACTTCGATCGCTTCGAGTTCCTCCCGCCGCTCATCGCCCAGCAGCACCCGCACTTCCTGGTCCAGCTCTTCGGTTAGCTGATTCAAGCGTAGTTGGCGTTGTTCGCTCTCGCGTTCGAGGCGGGTCCATTCGTTGGGTTGTGGCAGGCCGTAGCCGTCGCCGTCGAGCAGTTCGGCCGGGCGGCTGAGGTAGCCGCTGCTGGCGAGGATTTCCTGCAGGGCGCCGTCAGCCTTGTTCAGGCTGGCGTCGCGGCCGCGGCCGCCGAGGTAGCGGTTCTTCAGCTCGTCCTGGGCCAGGAGCAGCTGGCGGCGCAGGGCGGCCTGTTCGACCAGCAGCAGGGCGGCGGCGGCACGCAGGTCCGCGCGGTCGATCCATGGCTGGCGTTCGGCCGCGTCGAGCTCGAGCCACTGCTCGACACTGTGCTGTGGTAGGCCCAGGCGTTCCTTGAGCACGGCGAACATGGCCTGGTAGCGGTCGCGGTAGGAGTCGAAGCGGTAGCCCAGACGCAGCGCCTCGCGGGCGTCGTCGAGCACGCTGGCGTCGGCCAGGCCGCGGTGGATCAGTACTTCCAGCAGCCCGTTGGGCATGATGCTGTCCAGTGCGACTAGATCGCTGCGCGCCGTGCCGCTGCGCAGCAGTTTCAAGGTTTCCACCGCGCAGTTGTTGGACAGGAAGTAGTAGTCGCCGTCGTAGCTCCAGTGCAGTTCGGCGCTGCGCTCGACCAGCTGGCGAATCTCTTCGGGGTGCAGCTTCAAGGGCACCGAGGCCAGCCCGCGCAGTTCCACTTTGGTGTATTCGTCGATCACCTGGCCCAACGGCAAAATGAACAGGCGCGAAGGATAGACACCGGTGAGGCCGTCCCAGCTGGAGAGCTGCACATCGTCGACGAAGGCGCGGAAGGACAATACCAGGTGGTGGTCCAGATCCAGTCGACAATCGGGGCCGGGCTCGCGGCCGGGCGCGCAGATGACCAGGCGCAGCATGCTATGGCCCCAGCGGCTGACCCAGGCGTCGTTGGCTTCGGCGAACAGGTAGTCGACCTCGTAGACACGTGCAGGGTCAAGGCTCAACAGGGGCGTGCGGCCGAACTCGCGACCGGCGTTGAGGAAGGGGTAGCCCGGCGTGCAGTCGGCAGGCTCCGGTGCCCAGCCGGAGTGCTCGCTGAAGTAGCGGTGCAGGGATGGGCGGCGGCAGGCGTAGTTGGGGTCGAGCAGGAAGTATTCGAGATTCACCGCGACGAATTCCAGCGGGCTGGTCAGCTCGTACGGATCGGGACTGCGCGCCAGCTGTGCGTTGTCCTGTTCGCGCAGGCCGCGCTTGCCGACCCGTTGCGGCCAGCCGGCCAGATCGAGCAGGCGCGGGTCGTCGCTGAGGGTGAAGCGGCGGTCGGTCTGCCCGCGGCAGTCGTCCGGCAGCCCGATCTGTCCGAGATTGCTGGCGCGCTGACGGCAATGGCCCTGCAGCAGGTGTTGATCCGGCGACCACAGGCGCGCGCGATCGTACAGATGCGCCACTTCATGAATGACGGTGGCGAGCAGCTCGCGGCGCACCGTGCCGTGGGGACGATGGGTTTTCTCGTTGGCGGCGCTGCCGTCGGTGAGCGCCGGCAGCAGGCGCTGATTGAGCTCCAGGCGCTTGCCGCCGGCGCGGCCATAGGCCTGTTCCGGCAGGTTGTCGCGCCATTGCACGCGCACCTCGCGATCGAGGCTCTGCACCAGGCGGGGTGGCAGTGCGGCCATTGCTTCGTCCAGCAGCGCCTGGCTGGCGGCGCGTTGCTCGGCGTCCAGCGTGCGTGAGTCGAGAACCAGGCGCAGCTCGGCATGAGCCGCGATGCTGGCCAGGCTCAGGCCGCTCGCCAGCAGCCAGGCGCCGAGGCGGGTCACAGCGCGAGGATGGCTTCGGCCAGTTGCAGATCGCTGGCGTTGCGCGCCGCGGGGAACTCGCTGCGCAGGGTGCCGATCGCCGCTTCCAGATGGGCACCGCGGATCTCGCCGGCGCTGGCGACGAAGCTGGCGGCGTCTTCGCGGGCCTCGACGACGACCTTCATGTCACTGATGCGGCTGGTCACGTCGGAGGTGAAGTTGATGCTGCGGTCCAGGGCACGCACGACGATGTTGCTGGTGGCCACGAGGGTCTGCGCCTGGGCTGTGCCCGCGGCGACGGCGAGCGCCAGCGGGGCGGCGAGCAATAGCTTGTTCATCGATGAATCTCTCACGGGTCTGGGCACCGGCAGGCGGTGCGGTTATTGGACGAGGATGGCTTCGGCCAGTTCCAGGTCGCTGGCGGCAAGCTCCGGATGTTCCTGGCGCAGACGCGCCATGGCGGCTTGCAGGCGAGCCGCGGTGAGCTGACCTTCGCTGGCGACGAAACCGGCCGCGTCTTCGCGGGCCTCGGCGATCAGCTTGTTGTCGAAGGGAGCGCTGGTCAGCTGGCTGCTGACATAGCTGGTCTGCACGACACCCGCGGTGGTGACATCGAAAGCCTGGGCGGTACCAGCGGCGAGGCCGAGAAATAAGAGAACGATTGAATACGAACGCATGCGGAACCTGTTGCCGGGAAAAACGGCGCCAAGGCTAGCGAAACGCTGGCTGCAGAGCCAGCGCTCGGTTGCTTCCTCAGGTTGCAGCAGCGCTTATGCTGCTGCATGCATCAGAGCGCCAGGATCGCCTGAGCCAGTTGCAGATCGCTGGCCTGCAACTGCGGCTGCTGGCTACGAATGTGGCGCAGCGCCGCTTCGAGATGGACGCCGCGCAGATCGCCACGGCTGGCGACAAAGCGTGCGGCGTCGTCCCGGGCGTCGAGCACCAGCTTGTCGTCGCGCAGGGATGAAGTGAGGTCCGAGGTGGCATCGACAGTGTTGATCAGGCCGCCGACCACCATGTCGGTGGTAGCGGTGAAGCTGGCCGCGGACGCGCCTCCACTCAGCAGCAGGCCGGCGGCGAGGAAGGGAAGCAGGATTCGGGACATGGCAGATCTCCAGTAATGAGGCTCTAGACCGCGCCATGGGGACGACGTTCCCGTCGCTACGGTCTTGTAGCAGGCAGCATAGGCTCGAATCGGTGGGTGCGGGATACCTCAGCGCCAGAACGGCTTGTCCAGCTCTGCCGAGCGCTCGCTATGGCTGATGCCGACATCCGCCAGCTGGCGGTCGTCGAGCTGCGCCAGTTGCTGGCGGGTACGGTAGTTGCGTTGCCAACGCTGCAATACTTGCAGCAGCTGTAGCCAGTTGCGCCGGGCGCGGGTGGCGACATAAGGACGAGATAGCGTGCGGTCCATGCTGCGCTCCTTCCCGGTGTGACCGGGTGCGGGTTATGGGAGAACAGGATCGCGCGCGTCAGGCAAGTGCAACAGCCACAGGGATTCTCGATTGTGCCGGTGCAGTTCGAGAATGGCTGCAACTGTATTGGTCGCGAATGCGCCAACTGTTCTCGCTGCGCTGCTTATCGGTCCGGTGCGCGTGCCAACGCACCCGGCGTAGTGCCGAACTGTTGACCGAACGCGGCGATGAACGCCGAGGTGGATTCGTAGCCGCACGCCAGGGCGACGTCAGTAACCGGCTGGCCCTGCTCCAGCAGAGGGAGCGCGCTGAGCAGGCGCAGACGCTGGCGCCAGGCGCGGAAGTTGAGGCCGGTGTCGCGCTGGAATTGGCGGGTCAGAGTTTTCTCCGAGACCTTGAGGCGCTCGCTCCATTGTTTCAGGCTGAGTGAAAGGTCGGGCTGCTCGTAGAGCGCTTCGCACAGCCGACGCAGCCGGGCATCCCCGGGCCAGGGCAGCGAATAGCCGATTGCCGGCGCCGCCCGCAGCTGGTCCAGCAGCACCGCTGCCAGGCGGCCTTCTGCACCTTGCTCGTCGTACTCCGCCGGCAGTGCGCCAAAGGCGCGGATCAGCTCGCGCAGCAGCGGGCTGACCGCGAGCACCTGGCAATGCTCGGGCGCCCAAGCCAAGGCGTGCTGGTCGATGTACAGGCTGCGCATCTCGGTCTGCGGCGAACTGATTACCTCATGCAGCAGGCCCGGCGGAATCAGGATGGCGCGCTGCGGCGGAGCGAGAAAGCGCCCGCGCTCGGTATGCACGCGCAGCACGCCGCTGATGGCGTAGGACAGCTGTGCCCACGGATGGCTGTGGCGCGGCGTGGTGGTCCGTTCGGCCAGGGATTCGCTGCGGGCGAACAGCGGGCGCGGCAGTGCATCCATGGCTGGGATGCTGCGTTGCACGAGGCCGCTTTGTCCTTTTCTCGACATTTGTCTGGCTTATGGCGTTAGTCGGATATCCAGGGCGACAGTAGACTCGCTGGCAACCTGCCGCAAGCCACACAATCAGGAGCGCCGATGGCCAGACCTCGCTTGTTACCGGACAACTTCACTCTGGCCCTGCTCGGTGCGGTGGCCATCGCCACGCTGCTGCCAGCGCGCGGGCAAGGCGTGGCGGTGTTCGAGTGGATCACCAACCTGGCCATCGGCCTGCTGTTCTTCATGCACGGCGCCAAGCTATCGGGCAGTGCGATCCTCGCCGGCATGGGCCATTGGCGCCTGCATCTGCTGGTGTTCAGCTGCACCTTCGTGCTGTTCCCGCTGCTCGGCCTGGCGCTGCGTCCGCTGCTGACGCCGATGATCGGCGCCGAGCTGTACCTGGGCATGCTCTACCTATGTGCCTTGCCGGCCACGGTGCAGTCGGCGATCGCCTTCACCTCGCTGGCGCGCGGCAATATCCCGGCGGCGGTGTGCAGCGCGGCGGCTTCGAGCCTGATCGGCATCTTCCTCACGCCGCTGCTGGTGCTGCTGCTGATGGGCGCCCAGGGCGAAGGCGGCTCGACGCTGGATGCCATCGGCAAGATCGTCGTGCAGCTCCTGTTGCCGTTCATTGCCGGGCAGATCGCGCGGCGTTGGATCGGCGACTGGGTGGCGCGCAACAAGGGCTGGCTGAAGAACGTTGACCAGAGCTCGATCCTGCTGGTGGTCTACACCGCGTTCAGCCATGCGGTGGTCGAGGGCATCTGGCAGCAGGTGCCGCTGCCGCAGCTGCTGGGCCTGGTGCTGGCCTGCTGTCTGCTGCTGGCGCTGGCGTTGCTAATCACTTGGCTGGTGGCGCGCTGGTTGGGCTTCGATCTGGAGGACCGCATCACCATTCTCTTCGCCGGCTCGAAGAAGAGCCTGGCCACCGGCATTCCCATGGCGCAGGTGCTGTTCGCCGGCGGTGCGCTGGGCACGCTGATCCTGCCGTTGATGCTGTTCCACCAGATTCAGCTGATGGTCTGCGCGGTACTGGCGCAGCGCTATGCGTCGCGACCAGAAACAGCAGCGGTCGCAAAAGCGGGCTGACTCGAAGCCAATCAGCGGCGGATTCGTGACTGCAGCGCAAAGATCATTTGCCCGCTACGGTCTGGGAGCGGTGCGCAGGGGTGGCTAAGCTGCGCGCCATTCTGTTGCTGAGGCAGTCCCATGAAGAAGATTCTGCTACTCAACGGCGGCAAGGCCTTCGCCCACTCGGCCGGCCAGTACAACGCCACGCTGCATCAGGCAGCCATCGAAACCCTGACCGCGGCCGGCTTCGAGGTCCGCACCACCGAGATCGACGCCGGCTACGACGTGCAGCAGGAAGTCGAGAAGATTCTCTGGGCGGATGCGCTGATCTATCAGATGCCCGGCTGGTGGATGGGCGCACCTTGGACGATGAAGAAATACCTGGACGAGGTGTTCACCGCCGGCCACGGCAGCCTCTACGCCAACGACGGCCGCACCCGCTCGGACGCGTCGCAGAAGTACGGTAGCGGCGGTCTGCTGCAGGGCAAACGCTACATGATTTCCGCCACCTGGAACGCGCCGCAGCAGGCCTTCGACGACCCCAGCGATTTCTTTGCCGGCAAGGGTGTGGATGCCGTCTATCTGCCGTTTCACAAGGCCAACGAGTTTCTTGGCCTGCAGGGCTTGCCGACCTTCCTCAGCGTCGATGTGATGAAGCGGCCGCAGATCGAGGCGGATGTCGAGCGCTATCGGCGGCACCTGGGCGAGGTGTTCGGCTTCAGCGTCTGACCTTCGACAGGCAAAGAAAAACCCCTCGCGGCAAGGGCCGGGAGGGGTTTTTCGTTTCAGCGCGAGGCGATCACTCCACGGCCTTGACCATATCCTCGACCACCTTCTTGGCGTCGCCGAAGACCATCATGGTCTTGTCCATGTAGAACAGTTCGTTGTCCAGACCGGCATAGCCGCTGGCCATGGAGCGCTTGTTGACGATGACTGTCTTGGCCTTGTACGCCTCGAGGATCGGCATGCCGGCGATGGGCGACTTTGGATCGTTCTTCGCCGCCGGGTTGACCACGTCGTTGGCGCCGAGCACCAGCACCACGTCGGCCTGGCCGAACTCGGAGTTGATGTCCTCCATCTCGAAGACCTGCTCGTAGGGCACCTCGGCTTCGGCCAGCAGCACGTTCATGTGTCCCGGCATGCGGCCGGCGACCGGGTGGATCGCGTACTTCACGGTCACGCCCATGTGCGTCAGCTTCTCAGCCAGCTCCATCAGCGCGTGCTGCGCGCGGGCCACCGCCAGGCCGTAGCCGGGCACGATGATCACGGTGTCGGCGTTGGTCAGCAGGAAGGCGGCATCGTCGGCCGAACCGGACTTCACGTTGCGCTCCGGCTGCGCGCCCGCCGGGCCGCCGGCATCGGCGTCGGCGCCAAAGCCGCCGAGGATCACGTTGAAGAACGAGCGGTTCATCGCCTTGCACATGATGTACGAGAGGATCGCGCCGCTCGAGCCTACCAGCGAGCCGGCGATGATCAGCATCGAGTTGTTCAGCGAGAAGCCAATACCGGCGGCCGCCCAGCCCGAATACGAGTTGAGCATCGACACCACCACCGGCATGTCGGCACCGCCGATGGGGATGATGATCAGCACGCCGATGACGAAGGCCAGCGCCACCAGGATGGCGAAGGCGGTCAGGTTGCCGGTGAAGGTGTAGACCAGGCCCAGGCCGATGATCGCCAGGCCCACGGCCAGGTTGACCATGTGCTGGCCCTTGAACACCACCGGGGCGCCCTGGAACAGGCGGAACTTGTACTTGCCGGACAGCTTGCCGAAGGCGATCACCGAACCGGAGAAGGTGATGGCGCCGATGGCCGCACCGAGGAACAGTTCCAGGCGGTTACCCACCGGAATCGCGTAGCCGATCTGCTCGACGATGCCCAGCGACTGCGGTTCGACCACCGCGGCAATCGCGATGAACACCGCGGCCAGGCCGATCATGCTGTGCATGAATGCGACCAGCTCGGGCATCTTGGTCATCTCGACGCGCTTGGCCATGACGGTGCCGACGCTGCCGCCGATCAGCAGGCCGACGATCACGTAGCCGATGCCGGCGGTGGCCAGCTCGCTGCCGAGCTTGAAGATCAGGCCCACGGTGGTGAGCACCGCGATACCCATGCCGATCATGCCGAACAGGTTGCCGCGGCGTGACGTGGTGGGGTGGGACAGACCCTTCAGTGCCTGGATGAAGCACACCGAGGCGACCAGATAGAGCAGGGTGATCAGGTTCATGCTCATGGCTTACTTGCCCTCCGCCTTGGCCGCGCTGCGGTCCTTCTTCTTGAACATTTCCAGCATGCGACGGGTGACCAGGAAGCCCCCGAACACGTTGACCGCGGCCAGCGCCACGGCGAGCGTGCCCATGGCCTTGCCCAGCGGGGTAACGGTGAGCGCGGCGGCCAGCATGGCGCCGACGATGACGATTGCCGAGATCGCGTTGGTGACCGCCATCAGCGGCGTGTGCAGGGCCGGGGTGACGTTCCAGACCACGTGGTAGCCGACGTAGATCGCCAGCACGAAGATGATCAGGTTGTAGATGCCGTCCGAAATCAGATCCATGTTCGCGTCTCCCTTAACCGTTGGTCCGCACGACTTGGCCGTCGCGGCACATTAGGCACGCGGCGACGATGTCGTCTTCGAGGTTGAGCTGGAACTGGCCGTCCTTGTCGATGACCAGCTTGAGGAAATCCAGCAGGTTGCGGGCGTACAGCGCCGAGGCGTCGGCCGGCACCAGCGTCGCCAGGTTGGCGTGGCCGACGATGGTCACGCCGTGGCGCACCACCACCTGATCGATCTCTGTCAGCGGGCAGTTGCCGCCGTGCCCGGCCGCCAGGTCGACGATCACCGAGCCGGGCTTCATCTGCTCGACGGTGGCTTCTTGCAGCAGCGTCGGCGCCTTGCGGCCCGGGATCAGCGCGGTGGTGATGACGATGTCCGACTGCAGCGCGCGCTCGTGCACCGCCTGCGCCTGACGCGCCATCCACGAGGCCGGCATCGGCCGCGCATAGCCACCGACGCCTTCGGCGCATTCGCGCTCCTCGTCGGTCTCCAGCGGCACGTCGACGAACTTGGCGCCGAGCGATTCGATCTGCTCCTTCACCGCCGGGCGCACGTCCGAAGCCTCGACCACCGCGCCCAGGCGCTTGGCCGTGGCGATGGCCTGCAGCCCGGCGACGCCGGCGCCGAGGATCAGCACGCGCGCGGCCTTCACCGTACCGGCGGCGGTCATCAGCATCGGCATGAAGCGCGGGTAGTGATGGGCACCGACCAGCACCGCCTTGTAGCCGGCGATGTTGGCCTGCGACGAGAGCACGTCCAGGCTCTGTGCACGGGACGTACGCGGCGCGGCCTCCAGGGCGAAGGCGGTGATGCCGCGGGCAGCCATGCGCGCGATGCAGTCATTGTCGAACGGGTTGAGCATGCCCAGCAGCACGCTGCCGGTCTGCATCTGCGCCAGTTCGGCCTCGTCAGGCGCATTGACCTTCAGCACCAGCTCGGCGGCAAAGGCCGCGGCCGCATCGCCGATGGTTGCGCCGACCGCTTCATAGGCGCTGTCCGGCACGCTGGAAAGCAACCCGGCGCCGCTTTGCAGCGTCACCCGGTGCCCTTGGCCGATCAGTTTCTTGACGGTTTCCGGGGTCGCGGCGACGCGCGTCTCCCCGGAGTGGGTTTCGAGAGGAACACCGATGTGCATTGTTGTTGTTCTCCTGCGTGATCATGACCGGTACTGCGGCGAACCGCGCACCGACGTGCTTTTCACCCGCTCGCTGCTCTGGCGAACGGGGTGTGGAACAGGTGAAGCCAGCCGGGCGATGCGCAAAAACGGATCGCCCGGCGCGGCATTCTGCAAGCCTTGAAAAAATCAAACAACTGTTTCAATCAAACGATTGTATTTGACGCGCCGGTCGCAGGATGACTGCCTGTTTTCCGTGCTTCGCTGCAGATTGCGTCCTGTTTGGCTCCGCGTACGACCAATTCGTCCGCGCCAGGCACACGACACGGCCGCATCATGAATGACGCGCCATTGACGGGGTATTCGTCAGCGGTGCCAAGCATCTCCGACCTTGGTGTCGGGTTAAGTCGATATGCGGGAAAAACGCGCGCACGTTGAAATGTCATTCAATCCTTGTAGTCCAACTAGGCTGGTTGGACCCGATTGGAGTGTTTCGAACGCAGTGACGTCGGGTCGCTGCGTGTCGCTGGTGGAGCTGGACGATGCCCGAACTCGATGTAAACGAAGTCACCACGCTGCTCGAACAGCCGGCCCAGCGCCGCCTGCCGTTCGCCTTTGCGCGTCGGCACGGTGTGATCCTGCTGGAGCGTGGCGGCGAGCTGCACCTCGGCCTGCGCGAGGGCGCCGCGTTGACTGCCGTACAGGAGGCGCAGCGGGTCGTTGGCATGCGTCTGCCGATGCAGTGGCTGGCCCAGGCGGATTTCGATCAGGCGCTCGGTGCCGCCTACCAGCACGATTCATCGGCGGCGATGCTGATGGTCGAGGGGCTGGGCAACGACCTCGACCTGGCCAGCCTGGCCGATCAGATCCAGGAAACCGAGGACCTGCTGGAGCAGGAGGACGACGCGCCGATCATCCGCCTGATCAACGCGATCCTCGGCGAGGCGATTGCCGAGAACGCTTCGGATATCCATATCGAAACCTTCGAGAAGCGCCTGGTGATCCGCTTTCGCGTCGACGGCATTCTCCGCGAAGTGGTGCAGCCCAAGCGCGAGCTGGCGGCGCTGCTGGTGTCGCGGATCAAGGTCATGGCCAAGCTGGACATCGCCGAGAAGCGCATCCCGCAGGATGGGCGTATCTCGCTGCGGGTCGGCGGTCGCGAGGTCGATATCCGCGTTTCCACGCTGCCCTCGGCCAATGGCGAGCGGGTGGTGTTGCGTCTGCTCGACAAGCAGGCCGGGCGCCTGACCCTGCGTCATCTCGGCATGAACGAGCAGGACCGCGACCACCTGGAGCAGGCGGTGAAGAAGCCCCACGGGATCATCCTGGTCACCGGCCCCACCGGTTCGGGCAAGACCACCACGCTGTATGCCGCGCTGACGACCCTCAACGACCGCACCCGCAACATCCTCACCGTCGAGGATCCCATCGAGTACCACCTCGAAGGCATCGGCCAGACCCAGGTCAACACCAAGGTCGACATGACCTTTGCCCGCGGGCTGCGTGCCATCCTGCGTCAGGACCCGGACGTGGTGATGGTCGGCGAGATCCGCGACCAGGAAACCGCCGACATGGCCGTGCAGGCCTCGCTGACCGGCCACCTGGTGCTCTCCACGCTACACACCAACAGCGCCATCGGCGCCGTCACGCGCCTGGTGGACATGGGCGTCGAGCCGTTCCTGATTTCCTCCTCGCTGCTCGGCGTGCTGGCCCAGCGCCTTGTGCGGGTGCTGTGTAATGACTGCAAACGCGCCTACATCGCCGATGCCGCCGAGTGCGCGCTGCTTGGCGTCAGTCCGGCCGAGGCGCCGACGCTGTATCACGCCGAAGGCTGCGAGCAGTGCCGCGGGCTCGGTTACCGCGGGCGTACCGGCATCTATGAGCTGGTGCTGTTCGACGACACCCTGCGCACCATGGTGCACACCCGCGCCAGCGAGCAGGACATGCTGCGCCATGCCCGCGAGCTGGGCTCGAGCATCCGCGACGACGGCCTGCGCAAGGTGCGCGAGGGCGTGACCACCATCGAGGAAGTGCTGCGGGTGACGCGTGAGGAGTGAGGGGATGAGGTTGATTCCGACGCGCCTGCAGAGGCATCCGCAGCCTGACCGACACCGTATGGTGGCGCCATTCGCGGCTGCTCCCTCGGCTGTGCGGTATCTGTGTAGAGGCGCTCTCGACCGCGGATCGCCGCTGTTGGAGACCGCCTGATGGCTGCCTTCGAATACCTCGCCCTCGACCCCCGTGGCCGTGAGCAGAAGGGCCTGATCGAGGCCGACAGCCCGCGTCAGGCGCGGCAGCTGCTGCGCGAGAAGCAGTGGGCACCGCTGGAGGTGAAGCAGGCCAAGTCCAAGGAAGACGTCAGCCGTGGCGGCCTGAGTTTCGGCCGTGGCCTGTCGGCGCGCGATCTGGCATTGGTCACCCGGCAGCTGGCGACGCTGGTGCAGGCCGCGCTGCCGATCGAGGAAGCCCTGCGCGCGGCCGCCGCGCAATCCACCTCGGCGAAGATCAAGTCGATGCTGCTGGCCGTGCGCGCGCGGGTGATGGAGGGCCACAGCCTGGCCGCGGCACTGCGCGAATATCCGTCGGCCTTTCCCGAGCTTTATCGCGCCACCGTGGCGGCCGGGGAGCACGCGGGCCATCTCGGGCTGGTGCTCGATCAACTGGCCGACTACACCGACCAGCGTCAGCAGTCGCGGCAGAAGATCCAGCTGGCGCTGCTCTATCCGGTGATCCTGATGGTCGCCTCGCTGGCCATCGTCGTGCTGCTGCTCGGCTACGTGGTGCCGGACGTGGTCAAGGTGTTCGTCAACACCGGCCAGGAATTGCCGGCGTTGACCCGCGGCTTGATCGCTACCAGCGACGTGGTGAAGAACTGGGGCTGGCTGATCTTGCTCGGAATTATCAGCGCCTTTCTGGCCATGCGCGCGGCTTTGCGCGACCCGGCGCTGCGCCTGCGCTGGCATGCGTTCATTCTGCGGATACCGCTGATCGGCCGCCTGAGCCGGGCGACCAATACCGCGCGCTTCGCCTCGACCCTGGCGATCCTCACCAAGAGCGGCGTGCCGCTGGTGGAGGCGCTGTCCATCGCCGCCGCGGTGATCGCCAATCTGCGCATCCGCGAGCGGGTGGTCGAGGCGGCGCAGAAAGTGCGCGAGGGCAGCAGCCTCACCCGCGCACTCGACGCCACCGGCGAATTTCCGCCGATGATGCTGCACATGATCGCCAGCGGCGAGAAATCCGGTGAACTGGATCAGATGCTGGCGCGAACCGCGCGTAATCAGGAGAACGACCTCGCCGCTCAGGTGTCTCTGCTGGTCGGCCTGTTCGAACCGTTCATGCTGGTGTTCATGGGGGCTGTGGTGCTGGTCATCGTGCTGGCGATCCTGATGCCGATCCTCTCTCTCAACCAACTGGTGGGGTAACGACAATGAAGTTGCAACGACGCACGCAAGGGGGCTTCACCCTCATCGAAATCATGGTGGTGGTGGTCATCCTCGGCATCCTCGCTGCGCTGGTGGTGCCGCAGGTGATGAGCCGCCCGGACCAGGCCAAGGTCACCGTGGCCAAGGGCGATATCAAGGCCATCGCCGCGGCGCTGGACATGTACAAGCTGGACAATTTCGCCTATCCGAGCACCCAGCAGGGCCTGGATGCGCTGGTGAAGAAGCCTTCCGGCAATCCGCAACCGAAGAACTGGAACCGCGACGGTTACCTCAAGCGTCTGCCCAAGGACCCATGGGGCAACGACTACCAGTACCTCTCGCCAGGCACCCAGGGCCAGTTCGACCTCTATTCCTTCGGCGCCGACGGCAAACCCGGCGGCAGCGAACTGAACGCCGACATCGGTAACTGGGACCTGTAATCGATGCGGCAACGCGCCCGCGCCTTCACGCTGATCGAACTGCTGGTGGTGATCGTCCTGCTGGGCATTCTGGTCAGCGTGGCGGTGCTCAGCGTCGGAGGCTCGAGCACCTCGCGCGAGCTGCGTGACGAGGCGCGGCGACTGGCTGCGCTGATCGGCGTGCTCAGCGACGAGGCGGTACTCGACAGTCGCGAATACGGTCTGCTGGTCAACAGCGAGGGTTACCGGGTGCTGCGCTACGACGAGGCGGCCACGCGCTGGCTGGAAGTCGAACGGCGCAAGGTGCACAAGGTCCCGGACTGGATGCGCCTGGATCTGGAACTGGACGGCACGCCGCTGGAACTGGTTGCGCCGACGCAGCGCGAGGACGACCGCGCCGGGCTGTCGCGCGAAGGCGAGCGAACCGAACGTCGTGCGCCGCGGCTGGAGCCGCAGTTGCTGATCCTGTCCAGCGGCGAGCTGTCGCCGTTCAGCCTGCGCCTGTCCGAACGCAAGCCGCGCGGCGGTGGCTGGCTGGTCACCAGCGACGGCTTCCGTCTGCCTGAGGCGCAAGTCATCGAGGACAGGCGATGAGCGGGCGCTCGGCCAGGGCCGGCCGCGGTTTCACCCTGCTGGAAGTGCTGGTGGCACTGGCGATCTTCGCCAGCGTGTCGGCCGTGGTGCTCACTGCGGCTGGGCGTAGCCTGAGCAACGCCGGGCGGCTGGAGGAACTGACCCTGGCCGGCTGGATCGCCGACAACCGCATCAGCGAACTGCAGTTGCAGCAGACCCCGCCTGCCATCGGCCGCGAAACCCAGGCGCTGGAATACGGCGGCCGCCAGTGGCAGACCCTCAGCGAAATCGAGGCCAGCGCCGATCCGGGCCTGCTGCGGGTGACCGTCTGGGTTGCGCTGCAGACATCGCGTGGCCGCAGCGATCCGGTACCCGAGCGCGCGGTCACCAGCCTCACCGGATTCATCGGTGTCGGCCCGGGAGCCGCGCGCCAATGAACGCTCACGCGCGCACCAGCGCCGGTTTCACCCTGCTCGAACTGTTGATTGCCATCGCCCTGTTCGCGCTGCTTGGCCTCGGCACCTATCGCATGCTCGAAGCGGTGCTGCAAAGCGATGAGGCGGTGCGTGCCCAGGAGCTGCAGCTGCGCGAGCTGAGCCGCGCGGTGTGGGCCTTCGAACGTGACCTTCAGCAGGTGATCGGGCGGCCGATCCGTGATGAGTTCGGCGACGAGCGCAATGCCTTCATCGGTCAGCTCGATGGCGAAGACGGCGCGCCGGTGCTGGAGCTGACCCGTGCCGGCTGGCGCAATCCCACTGGGCTGCGTCGCGCTAATCTACAGCGGGTGCGCTGGCGCCTGGCTGGCGACAACCTCGAGCGCGTCTACTGGGTGGTGCTGGACCGTGACCTCGACAGCGAGCCGCGCGTGCAGCGGGTACTGGAAGACGTGCAGGGCCTGCAGTTGCGCTACCTGGACGAGGAGGCGGTATGGCACGAGGAGTGGCCGCCGTTCGATTTCGGTCGCGGCAGCCCGGAGAACGCCGCCGAGCGCCTGCCGATCGCCCTGGAGCTGAATATCGAGCACGCCCGCTACGGCCGTATCACCCGTCTGCTGCGCCTGCCCGACGCCGTCGAGCAGGCGACGCAGCAGGCGCTGCCCGGCGCCGAGGGCGTGCCGGAGCCGTTCGAAGGGGAGCTGCCGCAATGAAGCACCAGCGCGGCGTGGCGCTGATCACCGTGCTGCTGGTGGTGGCCATCGTCACCGTGGTCAGCGCGGCAATGGTGGCGCGTCAGCAGCTCAGCATTCGTGCCAGCAGCAACCAGTTGCAGGCACGCCAGGCCTGGCACTACGCGCTGGGCGGCGAAGCGCTGGCCCAGACCATGCTCGCTCGCGATCTGCAGGCTGGTGCGACGGGCGAGACAGGCGCCAATGGTGAGGCCGCGGCCGTCGATCATCTGCTCGAGCCCTGGGCGCAGCCGCTGCCGGCGTTCGAGATCGATCAGGGCGAGATCCTCGTGCGCATCGAGGATCTCGCCGGACGCTTCAACCTCAACGACCTGCTGCGCGACCAGCAGCCCAACCCCGCCGCGGTCGAGCAGTTCCGCCGGCTGCTGCTGCGTCTGCAGATCAGCGCGCCCTATGCCGAGCGCCTGCTCGACTGGATCGATCCCGACCAGCAGCCGAGCGGTGAGCTGGGTGCCGAAGACAACGTCTATCTCGGCCTCGATACGCCCTATCGCAGCGCCGGTCGCCGGCTCCACGACCTGTCCGAACTACGCTTGCTGCTGGACATGCGCGAGGAGGATTTCCAGCGCCTGGCGCCCTACGTCGTCGCGCTGCCGCCGAACGTGCCGTTGAACGTCAACACGGCCAGCGCGATGGTGCTATCCAGCCTGAGCGACAACGTCAGCCTCGGCGCGGCCGAGTCGCTGGTCGAGCTGCGCCGTGCCGCGCCGTTTCGCAACAGCGCGGCATTCCTCGCGCAGCCGGCGCTGGCCGGGACTACGCTGCAGGGCACTGCGCTGGCGGTTGGCAGTCAATTCTTCCAGGCCACCAGTGAAGTGCGCCTGGGCGACCGCCGGCTGGCGCTGGTCAGCCTGTTGCAACGTGAGCAGGACGGCAGCGTCCGCGTGCTCGCGCGAAATCTCGGTCAGCCTGCCCGGCAGACCCTCCCATCCGACGGAGAACGCTAGACCATGGATTGCCTGTTTCTGCCCGCCGACAGTCCGGCCCGGCTCGATGCCGAGACCCGCGTCTACTGGCTGCCAAAGGACGAACCCGGCCGCTGGCAGCCACTGGGCGAATGCGCCGCAGGCAATGGCGCGATCAGCCTGATCCTGCCGGCGGAAGTCTGCAGCTTTTTCGCCGTCACCCTGCCGACGCGCAAGGCGCGCTGGATGCAGCAGGCGCTGGCCTACGCCGCCGAGGAACTGCTGGCGGAAAACGTCGACGATCTGCATCTGGCCCTCGGCGAAGCACTGCCGGACGGCCGCCTGCGGGTCGTAGCGATCCGCCGCCAGCTTCTGGATGACTGGCTTGGCCAGTTGCGCGAGCTGGGCCTGCTGATCGTGGCGATTCATGTCGACGCCGATCTGCTGCCGCGGGACGGCACGCAGCTGTTGTTCATCGGTGAGCGTGGCCTGCTCGGCGGCGTCGGCGAAACGCGCTTGGCATTCGCCACCGAGGATTGGCCGCAGCTGTCCGGCCTCTGCCCGGCGCCATGGCATGCCCAGGGCAGCGAAAGCGAGCCGCCGCTGGCGCTCGACGACTACCGGCAGGTGGACGATCCCTATGCGCTTCTCGGTTCGCAGCGCGCGGCAGCGATCAACCTTGCCCAGGGTGACTTCGCCGTGGAGGTTGGCAATACCGGCCTCGGTTACTGGAAACCGCTATTCGCCGTGGCCGGCCTGATCCTGCTGGTGCAGCTGGGCTTCAACCTGAGTCAGGCCTGGTATTTCCAGCGCCAGGGCGATGCCTACGCCGAGGCCAGTCTGGCGCTGTATCGCGAGCTGTT
Source organism: Pseudomonas sp. LM13 (assembly GCF_041381355.1). Lineage (NCBI taxonomy): Bacteria > Pseudomonadati > Pseudomonadota > Gammaproteobacteria > Pseudomonadales > Pseudomonadaceae > Pseudomonas > Pseudomonas sp. LM13. The sequence goes on along the minus strand of NZ_JACBXH010000009.1, from coordinate 99,157 downwards.
TCCCGAAGACATCCGCATCGTCAACATGCGCGCGCAGTTCGATGATCATCTGGCCCGCGGCAGCGGTGGCCAGACGGGCTTTCTGCGCCTGCTCGACCACGCCGCCGCGGCACTGGAGGACGGCATTCCGGTGACCATCGGCCAGCTCGACTACAACCAGGATCGCGGCGATCTGGCGCTGCAGGTGCAGGCCATGGACTTTCCCACGCTGGAAACATTGCGCCAACGTCTGGGTGACACCGGTCAGAGCGTGCAGCTGGGCTCGGCCAGTCGAGAAGGCGATGGCGTCAGCGCGCGCGTGGTGATCGGAGGCTGATGATGAATCTCAAGCAACAACTGGCCGTGCGCCTCGCCGATTCGCCGCTGTGGCAGCGCTGGCAGCGCCTGGCGCCCCGTGAGCGCACCTCGCTGAGCCTGCTCGGCGCCTTTCTGCTCGCCGTGCTGTTCTATCTCTGGCTGTGGCTGCCGGCGCAACGCCAGGCCGCCGACGCTCGCGAGTATTACCAGGCGCAGCGCGAACTGCATGCCTACATGGAGCAGAACACCGATCTGGCGCGCCAGATGGAGCGCAGCAACCAGGTCGAGCTGGCGCCGGAGCAGCTGCAGGGGGTGATCACCGAAAGCGCGCAGCAGGGCAACCTGCGAATCGAGAGCTTCGACAATGGCAGCGACGGCAGCCTGCAGGTGAGCCTGCCGGGGGCATCGTACGCATTGCTGTTGCGCTGGTTCGACACCCTGCAGGGGCAGGGTGTGAGCATTGCTGACGTCAGCCTGGAGCGCGCCGGTGAAGGGCTGGTGAATGCGCGGGTGAGCTTTCGCGCGGGGAGTTGATGGCGCCCTGACCCATCGCCGGGCCTGCGCGAGGCACAGACCCGGCGGCGCGGGCTTTCAGTGTGGCGAGTTGAACTGCATCGCCAGGGCGCGCAAGGCGGCTTCAGCGGCGAGTACCTTGGCAATCGCGTCGTTGGTCTTCTCGCGGGTGATACCCAGGCGATCGAACAGCTGCTGCGGCACCTCGGTATCCGGCCCGCTGCCGATGCCACGGTTGCGCAGCATGCGTACCGCCAGGCAGACCAGGTTCGGATAGGCCGCATCTTCGCCGTCATAGCCGGGGTCGTTCTGGAAGCGCAAGGCGGCCGCCAGTTCCTCGGGCATGCCCCACAGACGCATCAGCCAGGCACCGATCTGCTCGCGGGTGATACCCAGCAGATGCTGCTCGACGTGACTGTGCGACAGGTGCGGGTTGGCTTCCAGGTGCCGGCAGATCAGCGAAAAATGCGGTGGAAAGACGTGCGCCAGTACCAGATAGCCGAAGTTGTGCAGCAGTCCGGCGAGGTAGCTCAGGCCGGGTTCCGGGCGCTGTTCGCGGGGAATCGCACGGGTCAGCCCCTCGATGACCGCGGCTGTATAGATCGCCTGTTGCCAGTAGGGCGTGGCGTCCTGCGGCTTGTCGTCCGGCAGGCTGATGGTCTTGCCCAGCGCTAGACCGAGGGCCAGGTTGATCACCAGGTCGAAGCCGAGCACGCGAACGATGGCGTCTTCCACCGAGCGGATGCGCCCGGGAGCGGCGTAGTAGGGCGAGGCCGCCCAGCTGATGACCTGCGCCGCCAATGCCGGGTCGGTTTCCACCACGCCGGTGATGTCGTCGACCGTGGCGTCGGGGTTGACCCGCAGCTTGATGATTTTCTGCGCCGTATGCGGCAGCGGCGGAATCTCGATGGTTTCTTCCAGACGCTTCTGGATGCGTCGCGCGGTGAGACTCTGCACCGCCTGACTGATCTCGGCGCGGTCGTCGTCCGGGCGGTCCAGGTTCGGTCGGATGCTGCTCAGCGGTACGGCGAAGCTACCGGCCGTGGCCTTGCTCAGCAGACGCTTGAAGTCGCCACTGCTGACCTCCACCAGCAGGCCAGGCTGGCCGGATTCAACCAGTAGCCGTGGCTGCTGCATCAGGCACTCTTCGTACAGGCAGGGTGAGCTGGTCAGTGGCGGCAGGCCGGGCAGGCGGCTCAACTCGTGCTTGGCGAGCATGCGCGCCAGCCGCTCCGGCTTGACCGCGGCCAGCTCGCGGCCGGTGAGTTCGGCCAGGCGTGCAAGGTCGAGCAGATGATCCTGCGGGAAGAGCACCAGCATCGCGCCGATGCTGTCGTCCAGCAGCACCGCCTGCACCCGCTGCGCAGCGGGAATGTTGGGGCGATCGCGCTGGATCTGGTAACTCACACCGAGGTCTTTCAACAGCTTGGTGATCAGGAGGGGCAGTTCGGAGCAGCTTTCGGTGTCGACAGCAGAATTCATGAGCGGACCCGTTGTAGTGACCTGCCGGAGTATAGCGAAGCCGTCAGCCACGGATGATGTGGCGACGGATGGTTGTCATACCTGGCCGTATTCCTGGCCATGACGCAGCCAACGCTCGAGCAGCGGGCTGACGTGCTGCGGCCAGCGCGCCAGCAATTCCTGGGCGGCATCGCGCACCGCCGGGAGCAGCTCGGCATCGCGCATCAGATCGGCGACCTTGAACTGCAGGAGGCCGGTCTGGCGGGTGCCGAGCATCTCGCCGGGGCCGCGCAGTTCCAGATCCTTTTCGGCAATCAGGAAGCCGTCGCAGGTTTCGCGCATGATCGCCAGCCGTTCGCGGCCGAGCTGCGACAGCGGTGGATGGTACAGCAGCACGCAATGACTTGCCGCACTGCCACGGCCGACCCGCCCGCGCAGCTGGTGCAGCTGGGCCAGGCCCAGGCGCTCCGGGTTTTCGATGATCATCAGGCTGGCGTTGGGCACGTCGACGCCCACTTCGATGACGGTGGTGGCGACCAGGAGTTGCAGCTCGCCACGCTTGAACTGCTCCATCACCGCGGCCTTCTCGGCCGGTTTCATGCGCCCGTGGATCAGCCCGACGCGCAGCCCGACCAGCGCCGCCGAGAGGTCTTCGAAGGTGGTTTCCGCGGCTTGGCAGGTGAGCTCTTCGGATTCCTCGATCAGGGTGCACACCCAGTACGCCTGGCGCCCCTCGTTGCAGGCGATGCGCACCCGCTCGATCACCTCCAGGCGCCGGCTATCGGCGATTACCAGGGTGTTCACCGGCGTACGCCCTGGCGGCAGTTCGTCGAGGATCGAGGTATCGAGATCGGCGTAGGCACTCATCGCCAGGGTGCGAGGGATTGGCGTGGCGGTCATGATCAGCTGGTGCGGGCAGAGTCGACCGTCGATGCCTTTCTGGCGCAGGGCCAGGCGCTGCTGCACGCCGAAGCGGTGCTGCTCGTCGATGATCACCAGCGCCAGGCGCCTGAAGACCACCTCGTCCTGAAACAGCGCGTGAGTGCCGACCACCATCGGGCAGCCGCCGGCGATCTGCTCCAGCGCGGCGGCGCGGGCCTTGCCCTTGAGCTTGCCGGCCAGCCAGGCGACCTCGATGCCGAGCGGTTCGAGCCACTTGCTGAAGTTGAGAAAGTGCTGCTCGGCGAGGATCTCGGTCGGCGCCATCAGCGCCACCTGGTAGCCGGCTTCCAGCGCCTGCAGGGCGGCGAGGGCGGCGACCACCGTCTTGCCGGCGCCAACATCACCCTGCACCAGACGCAGCATGGGCTCGTCCTGGGCCAGGTCATAGGCGATCTCGGCACCGACACGCTGCTGCGCGCCGGTGGGCGCGAAACCGAGGTTGGCGAGAAAGCGCTGCGGCAGCTTCTGCGCCGGCGGCAGCGCCGGCGCCTGCTGCGCGCGCACCCGCTCGCGCAGGCGCTGCAGCGACAGCTGATGGGTCAGCAGTTCCTCGAAGGCCAGGCGGTGCTGGGCCCAGTGGCGGCCTTCGGCGAGTTCTTCCAGATTGGCGTCGGCCGGCGGACGGTGCAGGTAGCGCAGGGCCTGATCCAGCGGGCCGAGCCGATAATCACGGGCCAGCTCGGCGGGCAGCCAGTCCGGCAGGCTGTGCGGGCCGAGGCGGCTTAGAGCCTGCTCGCTGAGGTTGCGCAGGCGCTGCTGGGTCAGGCCTTCGGTGGTTGGGTAGATCGGGGTCAGAGTCTGCTCGACAGGCGCCGGCTCGCCGGTCAGTGCGCGGTATTCCGGATGGTAGATCTCCAGCCCCGAGGCCCCGGGCCGCGCTTCGCCGTAACAGCGCAGCTGGGTGCCGCGCTTCATGGCTTCCTTCTGCGCCTGGCTGAAGTGATAGAAGCGCAGACTCAGGGTGCCGCTGCCGTCCTGCAGGCGTACCAGCAGGCTGCGGCGGCGGCCCATGACGATATCAGCGCCGGACACCACGCCTTCGATCACCGCGTCCTGCCCCGGGCGCAGGGCACCGATGGGCACCACGCGGGTGCGGTCCTGGTAACGCAGCGGCAGGTGGAAGAGCACGTCCTGCAGGGTTTCCAGGCCGACCCTGGCGAGCTTCTCGGCCAGTGCGGCGCCGACGCCCTTGAGTGCGGTGACCGGAACGGTCGCCAGTTCGCTCATGGCCTCAGGCTTTCGCCGATGGCGGCTTGCCTACCGAACACAGGCGGATCGAGTCAGCGAGGATCTCGATGGCCTTGGGCCGCGGAAAGCTGGCGCGCCAGGCGATCGCCACGGTGCGGAACGGCACCGGCGGCGTCAGCGGGCGGGTCTCCAGCACACCGGGGGAGTAGTGGTGGCTCTCCACCGCCGACAGCGGCAGGATCGACACGCCCAGGCCCGAGGCGACCATGTGGCGGATGGTTTCCAGCGAGCTGGATTCCACCGTGGTGTGGCTCGGTGCCTCGCCCTTGCGGGTGGTCGGACAGGCTTCGAGCACCTGATCGCGGAAGCAGTGGCCTTCACCGAGCAGCAGCAGGCTCTTGTCGTTGAGCATCTCGGCGTCGATGGTTTCCTTTGCCGTCCACGGATGGTCGGCCGGCATCAGTACGTAGAACGGCTCGTCGTAGAGCGGCTTGGTCAGCACGTCGGCTTCCTGGAACGGCAGCGCAACGATGATCGCGTCCAGCTCGCCGGTGCGCAGCTTGTCGCGCAGGATGTGGGTGAAGTTCTCTTCGATGTACAGCGGCATGTCCGGCGCCACACGATGCAGCTGCGGAATCAGGTGCGGGAACATGTAAGGGCCGACGGTGTAGATGGCGCCGACCTTCAGCGGTGCGGCCAGCTGATTCTTGCCGACCTGGGCCAGCTCGCGAATGCTCTGTGCCTGCTCCAGCACCTTCTGCGCCTGGGTGACGATACCTTCGCCGACCGGCGTGAGGCGCACCGCGCTCTTGGTCCGCTCGAAGATCAGCACACCGAGCTCGTCCTCGAGCTTCTTCACACCGACCGAAAGGGTCGGCTGACTGACGTGGCAGCGTTCAGCGGCGCGGCCGAAGTGCTGTTCCTGGGCAAGGGTCACGATGTAGCGCAATTCGGTCAGAGTCATAGTCAGCATCCATCAATGTGCCGGCAAGCATAGCCTTTTGCGCAGCGCAGAACCAACCGGTCGGCCAGGCTTCGAAAGTCGGTACACTGCGGTTTCGTGCGGCCCGCGCGGCGGGTTACAACTGAGGGAGCAGAACATGGGCAAGCGCCTTAGCGTATTGATCGCAGGCTGTGGCGACCTTGGCAGTCGTCTCGGTCTGCAACTGAGTCGGGACGGCTGGACGGTGTATGGCCTGCGGCGCAACGCCGCCCAGCTGGCAGTGCCGATCCTGCCGGTCAACGGCGACCTTTCCGAACCGACCTGTCCGCGCTGCTGGCCCAACGGCTCGCTGGACTATCTGGTCTATGCCGCATCCGCCACCGAACATGACGAAGCCGGCTATCGCCAGGCCTATGTCGAAGGCCTGCGCAATGTGCTCGGTTGGTTACAGCAGCGCGGCCAGCGCCCTCGGCGGCTGCTGTTCGTTTCCAGCACCGGCGTGTATGCCCAGCGCGACGGCGAGTGGATCGACGAGGACTCGGCCACCGAGCCCGGCGGGTTCACCGGTCGGGTGATGCTCGAGGCCGAACAACTGGCGCTCGACAGCGCCCTGTCGGTAACGCGGGTGCGTCTGGGTGGGCTGTACGACCCGAAGCGCCCCTGGCTGCAGAATCAGGTGCGCGCCGGTTTGCGTGTCGAGCGCGATCCGCCGCAGTACAGCAACCGCATCCATCGTGACGACGCCGCCGGGCTGCTGGCGTTTCTGCTGCAGAGCGACGCCAGTGGTGCTGCGCTGGAGGATTGCTATCTCGGCGTCGACGATGACCCGGCACCGTTGCACGAGGTGGTCGACTGGCTGCGCGAACGCCTGGGCGTCACCCACTGGGCCGAGCAGAGCATGACCCGCCGCGCCGGCAGCAAGCGCTGCAGCAATGCCCGCGCCCGTGCGCTGGGCTGGAAACCCAGGTACCCCAGCTATCGCGACGGTTACGCTTCGCTGGATCGCAATCGGCATTAGTGCAGCCCGTCGGTAATCGGGCAACTCTGGTGCGGCGCTGCTTACTAAAACCCTGACAGCACGCCGCACCGTGACAGAGGAGCAACAGCGAGGCAGCAAAGGAGAATCACCGAGACGGCGTTTCCGAAACCCGACCAGGAGATTGTCCATGAGAGCCCTCCGCTGGCACGGCAAGCACGACATCCGCTGCGACAACCACGTCCCCGATCCCACCATCGAAGACCCTCGCGACGCCATCATCAAGGTGTCGTCCTGCGCCATCTGCGGCTCCGACCTGCACCTGTACGACGGCTTCATGCCCGGCATGCAGCACGGCGACATCATGGGCCACGAGTTCATGGGCGAGGTGATGGAGGTCGGCTCGGCGAACAAGAAGCTCAAGGTTGGCGACCGCGTGGTGGTGCCCTTCACCATTGTCTGCGGCGAGTGCGACCAGTGCCGGCGCGGCAATTTCTCGGTGTGCGAGCGAACCAACCGCAACAAGGACGTGGCTGACAAAGTCTTCGGCCACACCACCGCCGGCCTCTATGGCTACACCCACCTCACCGGCGGTTATGCCGGTGGTCAGGCTGAATACGTCCGCGTGCCCTACGCCGATGTCGGTCCCGTGGTGATCCCCAATGGTCTGACTGACGAGCAGGTATTGTTCCTCGGCGACATCCTGCCCACCGGCTGGCAGGCCGCGGCGCAATGCGACATCCAGCCCACCGACACCGTGGCAGTCTGGGGGGCCGGGCCGGTCGGCCAGTTCGCCGTCCGCAGCGCGGTGATGATGGGCGCCGAGCAGGTCATCTGTATCGACAACGTGCCCGAGCGCCTGTCCATGGCCCGCGCCGGCGGCGCCATCACCATCAACTTCGATGAGGAAAGCGTGCTCGAACGCCTCAAGGAGCTGACCCGCGGCAAAGGCCCGGAGAAGTGCATCGACTCGGTGGGCATGGAGGCGCACGCGGCGCGTTCGATCGATTCGATGTACGACCGCGCCAAGCAGGCGCTGATGCTCGAGAGCGACCGCCCGCACGTGCTGCGCGAGATGATCTACGTCTGCCGCCCGGCCGGCATCATTTCGATTCCTGGCGTCTACGGCGAGCTGATCGACAAGATCCCGTTCGGCGCGGCGATGAACAAGGGCCTGACCTTCCGCATGGGCCAGACCCACGTCAATCGCTGGACCGACGACCTGCTGCGGCGCATTCAGGAAGGCGAGATCGATCCGAGCTTCGTCATTACCCACAGCGTCAGCCTCGAGCAGGGTCCGGAGATGTACAAGACCTTCCGCGACAAGCATGACGGCTGCATCAAGGTCGTTCTGAAACCCTGAAGCCTGCAGATCGCCGATCCCTAAAGTAGGGATCAGCCGAGCCACGTTATCGAGCGAGGAGTCTTCATGAGCATTCCACGTCAAGTCACCCGGCCCAACCATTCCGCGCGCACGCTGGCGCGGGGGCTGGGCTGGTTCAGTATCGGTCTGGGCGTCGTCCAGTTGGTGGCGCCGCGGCAGGTCGCTCGCTTTATCGGCATGTCCGGCAGCGAAGGGGTGGTCCGTGCCTGCGGGCTGCGCGAGATCGCCACGGGTGTCGGCATCCTGCTGGCGGATGATCCGAAACCCTGGATCTACGGCCGTATCGGCGGCGATGCGCTGGATCTGGCCGGTCTCGGCTGGAGCATCGAGCACGGCAACGAGCCGGCCAATGCAGCCATCGCCGCCGGCGCGGTGGCCGGTATCACCGCGCTGGACCTGAGCTGCGCCAAGGGTCTGGATGCCGAGCAGGTGCCGGTGGTCGAATGGGACTACAGCGACCGCAGCGGTTTCCCCGGTGGCACTGCGCAAATGCGTGGCAGCGTCGAAGCGGAGTTCGCCGCCGCGCGGGCCGAGCCCAACGGTTATTCGCCCTCGCTTCATTGAGCTGAAACCCAGGGTCGGCTGGGTAGTGCCTGGTCGACTCTGAGCGCGACGATCCGCCGCATTTGCTATGGTGGCCGGCCGTTTCGGTCGTGGCCCTGCGCCGCGCCGCCAGCTTGCAGATGAGAGTCCATGTCTTCGGTCGTCAATGTCGTCCTGCCCGTCTTTGCGCTGATCCTGCTCGGTTACCTGTGCCGCCGTAGCGGTAGGATGGGGCCAACCGGCGCTTCCGAACTCAATCGGTTCGTGGTCTGGCTGGGCCTGCCGGCGCTGCTGTTCAGCGTGGTTGCCACCTCGACCTGGGATCAGCTCTGGCAACCCGGCTTTATCGCCGCCTTCGCCATCGGCTGCCTCGGCGTGTTCGCCTTCACTCTTGCGTATCGCATGTTGCAGAAGCAGCCGCTGGTCGACGCCAGCCTGGATGCGCTGGGCGCGTCCTATGCCAATACCGGCTATGTCGGGATTCCGCTGTGCATGCTGGTGCTCGGCGACGAGGCACTGCAGCCGGCGATGGTCGCTTCGATCATTGTCGTGTGCGTGCTGTTCGCCATCGCCCTGGCCTGCGTGGAGACCGGGCTGCACGCCGGCCAGGGGCTGCTGCGCACGCTGGGCAAGGTGAGCTGGGCGCTGGTGCGCAACCCCCTGGTGATCGCGCCCATGCTCGGCGCGCTATGGGCTGCCGGCGGTCTACAGCTGCCGGTGCCGCTGGCCACCCTGCTCAAGTTGTTGGGCGCAGCGGCGGCGCCCTGCGCGCTGGTCTCGCTGGGCCTGTTCCTCGCCCAGCCGCAGCCGGCCGGTCGGGTGCAGGGCGTCTGGCCGCTGGTGGGGTTGAAGCTGGTGGTACAGCCGCTGATCATCTGGTACCTGGCGTTTCAGGTGTTCGAACTACCGACCCTGTGGGCCTACTCGGCGCTGCTGCTGAGTGCGCTACCGACCGGCACCGGGCCGTACATGCTTGCCGAGTTCTATGGCCGCGAGGGCTCGCGGGTATCGCGGGTGGTGCTGTACTCGACGCTCGGTTCGCTGCTGACCCTGTCGCTGATCCTGCTGCTGTTGCCGGTCTGAACTGCGTGCGCTTGCTTGTTGCGTGGATAAGCCTGGCGGGGTTATCCACGGGCCACCCTTCGCCCTGTTGTCAGCTCGCTGGTCGCGTCCCTTCCAGCACCACGGCGGCGATGCGGTCGCATTTGATGTAGGCGCCGCCGAGCAGCTCCTCGCCGAACACGTCCGGGTCCACTTCGCGATAGGTCCAGCTGAAGGCGCCGCCCTGCAGGCGCCGGCGCACCTCGGCGAGGAAGGGGTCCTGGTTGTCCAGCATCGCCACGCCGGTATACAGCAGCAGCGTGCCGCCCGGCGCCAGGCGCTGCAGCGCGGCATCGAGGATTGCCAGCGACAGCCCGGCGCCCAATGGTCCGCCGCCGTGGCGATAGGCGCGCTGGTCGGCGTCGATCAGATAGGGCGGGTTGGCCAGGATCAGGTCGAACTCGCCGTCCACCGCGCTCAGCAGGTCGCTGTGCAGGGCGCGCAGGTTGTCGGCGCCGGCCAGCGCCGCGTTGATGCGGGTCAGGCGCAGCGCCTCGGGGTTGATGTCCACCGCCAGTACCTCGGCCTGCGGCCGTGCCAGCGCGGTGAGAATCGCCCCGGCGCCGGAGCCGCAGCCGATGTCCACCGCGCGGCGGATCATACCGGTGTGCTGGTTCAGATGGCAGCGGATGGCGTTGGCGAAACGGTAGGTATCCGGGCCGAAGAACACCGCGTCGCTGGCGCTGGTGGGAAATGCCGAGTGCAGGAACAGCTGACCGTCGAGGCTCGACAGCCGCACCTTCGAGCGCCAGCGCGAACCGCAGGCTTCCAGTACCTGCGCCTGGTCCATCAGACTGAACAACGCGCCCGGCAACAGCTCGTGCTGGAAGGGCCGGCTCCAGCCGAACACCCCGTGCAGGTCGTCGGCCAGCGCGTTCTCCGGGCGCTGGTTGACCCGTTCGTGGGTCAGCGGGGTGGGCGTGATGAAGTGATAGCCGCGATCACGCAGGGCCTGGCCCAGATGCAGCAATGCGCGGTCCTGCGCAGTGTCCATGGTCATGGTGCTTTCCTTGATCGATCCTTTCAGTTGAACAGGCCGTTGAACAGCCGCGTGGCCAGCAGACCGGCGGCGCTGTGATGGCGTTGCGGCGCCAGCAGCGGCAGCAGCAGGCGCATGCGGGCAGCGCGGTCGGGCAGGCGGGCGACCTGCTGTTCGAGCAGCTGCAGCTCCTCGTCGAAATCGTTGCCACTGACGTGTTCGGCGGGTTGCGGCGCCGCGGGCGCAGGCGCGGCGCGCCGTGCGTTGAACGCCGCCTGGCGCTGCAGCAGCGCACCGCGCGGGCTGCGCTTGCCCTCGGCCTGCCAGTCAGCGGCGATCCAGTCATGGATCATCTGCTGTTCGTAAGCGCTGAACACTCCGAACATGGGCGCCTGCTCGCCGACGATCAGTTGCCAGAAGCGACTTTCCTGCGGGTCGTGGCCGCGCTTGATCCAGCCACGCTTGTCCAGCACGGTGAGGAACTGCTCGACATCTTCACCGAGCCACTGGTTGACCGTGCGCCCTTCGAAGCGGCAGTAGTCGGAGTGGACGAACTGACCGACCGCGGCCTTCTTCTCGAAGATGCGTTGCACCTCGCGATCGAGGTCGAAGTCGCCGATCACCGAGACGGTGCTGGCGCCCAGGTCGTTGAGCCGATAGCCATCGCGCACGCGGCGATAGAACTCGGCGCTGTCGCCCACCTGCGGCCAGGCATCCAGCAGGCCTTGTACAGCCTTCTTCGCGTGGCCGTTGTCGGCGTTGTCGACAGTGACGTGCAGGGTGAAGTAGTACGGGTCGATGCCCAGCTCGGTCAGCTCATAGGCCGTGATCAGCAGGTGCAGTGGCAGCTGCTCGTAACCGAGGTTGAAGCCGATGACTTCCGGCAGGAACTGCTCGGCGTGCTCGGCCAGCGCCAGCTGGATGGCGCCCTGGACGAAGTGCGCGTCGTCCAACTCCTGCCAGTCGTCGCAGCCCTGGCTGGCCAGCAGCTTGCGGTAGAGCACCACGTGGTTCTTCTCCGGCTGCCCTTCGCCGAGTTCCTCCAAGTAGGTCTGGATCAGCGCGGTAAAACGCGCATCGCCCCAGCGCTGCAGCAGGCCGTAGAGCCAGGCACCGTCGACCAGCTTGGTCGGCGCCACGCCGCGCAGGAAATGCAGCGCATGGGCCTTATTCGGGAAATAGCGGCGCGGCCCGCCGGCGCGGCGCTGCTCGAGATAGGCCTGGTACTGAAGGCCGACCGCTTCGGTGCGCTGCAGCACCCAGGCGTCCAGACCGGCGGGGTCGTCGGGCAGGTCGCAGGGCAGGGCGGCGGCCGCTTCAAGCTGGGTGCGCAGAAAATCGGCGGCATTCTCTCGCGCGTGCTCGTCGACCTCGCGGACGAGGGCGAAGTACAGCGCCCGTGACGGCTGTTCCGGCTCCGGGTTGATGGCAGGGGTGCTCGGCAGGCTGCGGGACGTCAGTTGCATGATTCTGTTCTATGGCAGTTCCAGTTGAGTTTTGGCTGCCGGGCTGCTGGTTTAGTTCAGCTGCCCCGCCGAGTGGCCATTGGTCCAGAAAGCCGGGCTAACGCTGCAACTTCCGAGCGCGCGGCTCTTTCTACACTTACCAGGCACCCCGGATCGGCCGGGGTTTCGACAGCGAACGAGGAGTGCGTATGAGCGAGAACGAACCGGGCCGCGAGAGTATCGAGTCCATCGACCAGAGCGGTGCTGCCCACGAACAGAACCCGGAAACCACCTCGACCCAGGGTGAGATTGCTGGCGGCGATGAGAGCGACGTCCCGGGCGGCGCCTACAACGTGCCGCCGGGACTGGCCGAGGAGGTGAGCGACGAAGAGGCACTGCCCGATGGCGAGCAGCCGGAGCGCTGAACGCGCGCGGGGTGATCGACGTCACGCTCGACGCGGTTGCCGGGCGTTGATGCCGCCATCGGCGTAATTCAGGGCGCGATCGGGTCGCCTGCTGGCTGTCCTGAAACGTCGCGCTTCAGTTCGGCGCGAGCAGCTTGATATCCGACGGCCGTCCGAGCGTCAGGGTCTGCAGCGTTTCGCCCAGCAGACCACTGTCCGGGTCGCGGCGCAGCAGCACCAGGCTGTCGCTCAGCTGATTGGCGATCAGCATGAAACGCCCGTCCGGCGTGATGGCGAATTCCCGTGGTTCGCGACCTTCGCTCGGGCGGCGCTGGATTTCGCGCAGCGTGCCGTCGGCTTCGATGGCGAAGGCGATGATGTGGTTGTAGCCGCCGCGGTCGCTGACATAGAGGAAGCGGCCATCGGCCGATGTGTGGATCGCGCCGGGTGAATGACGCACTTCGCTATCGGCCTCTTTGAGGTCCAGCAGTTGCCGGCGGGTCAGGGTGCCGTCGGTGTAGTCGAAGCCCGCCACTTGGGCGCTCAGCTCCAGGGCGAGATAGGCGTGTTTGCCATTGGGGTGGAACACCAGATGGCGCGGGCCACTGCCTGCAGGCAGCTCGATGCTGGCGGGTTCATCCGGCCGCAGCGGGCGTTCGGCATGGCTCGGGTCGTAGCGGTAGACGAACACCCGGTCGGCGCCCAGGTCACTGACCAACAGACGCGTGCCGTCCGGGCTGGGCACCGCCGAATGTACATGGGCCGAGCGCTGGCGTTCGGGATGCACACCGCTGGCCTGGTGCGCGGCGATCTGCGTGACCGGCAACGGCCGGCCATCCTCGGCCAGCGGCAGGACCGCCAGGCTACCGCCGGGGTTGGGGCGCGAACCGTAGTTGCTGACGAACAGGTAGCGACCGTCGTGACTGAGGCTGGCATGGGTGGGTTCGTCGCCGAGGGTGATGGCCTGGCCGATGGGCTGGTAGTCGCCCTTGGCGTCGCGCTGCCAGGCGCCGACGCGGCCGACCGGGTCGGCATGTGCCGGGCCGTTCTCGTGGGTGGCGTAGAGCCGTTCTCGACGCTCGTCCAGCACCAGCCAGGACGGGTTGTCGCCGGCCAGTGTCTGCCGGGGTTCGGGTTCGAGCCGCCCCTGCGCGGGATCGAAGCGCAGGCGCAGCACGCCGGGGCTGTCGCTGTCGTGCGTGTAGCTGCCGATCAGAATATGCATGTCGTCGTTCCCGGCCTGGGCGCCCTGGGTGAGTAGTGCGCCGGCCAGCAGAGCCAGTGCGAGTCGGAGACGCATGGGCCGTTTGCCTTTTGTCGATGAACTCATGCGACTATGACCGCCGTCGTGGCGTGATGCTCCCGCCGTGCGGTGGCGCGAACAATACCTGACCACCAGGGTCTGATATGCACCCGGGTGGATGCCGGCCTTTCCAGAATCCAGGACGTCTCATGGACCATTTGCTCCCCGTTCAGCTTGTCGAATTGCAGAGCATCGCCACCGATCTGGCCGAGAATCGCATCGCCCCGCTGGCGGCCGAGATCGATGCCGAATGCCGCTGGCCCGCCGACTCCATGCAGGCGCTCGCCGAAGCCGGCCTGCTCGGCCTGCAGGTGCCGGTCGAGCTGGGCGGCCGCGGGCAGGGGCTGCTGGGGCTTTGCGTGCTCACCGAAAGCATCGCGCGGGCCTGCCCATCGTCGGCGCTGTGCTACGGCATGCATTGCGTGGCCACTGCAGTGATCGCCGCCAAGGCCACCGAGCATCAGCGCGAGCACTATCTGCGGGAGATCGCTGCGGGGCGGCACATCACCACCCTGGCACTGTCCGAGCAGGGCACCGGCGCGCATTTCTACCTGCCGGAAACCCGTCTGGATGCCGACGGCGACGAGTTCGTCATCGACGGCACCAAGCAGTTCGTCACCAACGGCGGGCATGCCGATTCCTACGTGGTTTCCACCGTGGCGGCGGACGCCGAAGCCGGCGATTTCAGCTGCCTGATCGTCGACAAGGACGGCGCCGGCATGCACTGGCTCGACGCCTGGAACGGATTCGGCATGCGCGGCAACTCGTCCCGGCCGCTGCGCCTGGAACAGGTGCGGGTGCCGGCACGCAACCTGCTCGGCGAGCCGGGCGATCAGGTCTGGTACGTGTTCGAAGTGGTGGCGCCGTTCTTCCTCATGGCCATGGCCGGCACCTACCTGGGCATCGCCCAGGCTGCGCTGGACGAGGCGGGCCTGCACCTGCACTCGCGTCGCTACAGTCATTCCGGCGAGTCCCTGCGCGACGTGGAGACGCTGCAGGTGCGCTATGGCGAACTCTGGACCGATCTGGTGAAAACCCGCGCGCTGGTGCGTGAGGCCGCACGCCGTGGCGATGCCGCGCACCCCGAGGCGCTGCCGTACATTCTGGCGTGCAAGGCCGAAGCGGCAGAGACGGCGGTACGCCTGGCGAATGAGGCGATGACCATTTGCGGCGGGGCGGCCTACCGTGACAACAGCCGCGTCTCCCGATTGCTGCGCGACGCCCGCGCCGGCCACGTGATGACGCCTACCACCGGTCTGCTGAAGCTGTGGACCGGGCGCAGCCTGCTCGGGCTGCCATTGCTATGAGCGAGCTGCTGCTCGACCAGGTCATGCTGCTCGACGCCGGCGACGGTCGTTTGCGCGAGCGGATCGGCAACTGGGCAGCGAAGCAGGATCTGCAGCTGCACTGTCTCGACGGCAGCGCCCCACCGCTCGGGGAGGATCAGCCGGCGCTGGTGCTGCTGGCGCCCGGCTTGCCCCGCGTGATCGCCCTGGCCCGGCAGCTGCGCAGCCGCTGGCGGGCCGCGCAGCTGCTGTTTCTCAGCGAGGACGCACACGTCGAGCGGCTGCACCGCGAACTCGGTCCGGCGCCTCTGCTGGGGCCGTATTGGTCGATCGTCACCCTCGACAGTGACACGTTGTACCAGCGGCTCGATCAGGCGCTGGCGAGCGTGCGTCGTCGGGCGCGCCTGCGTACCACCCTGGCGCGGGCCAATGCCACGGTCAGCAGCAGCCAGTCGAGCAGGCGTCCGCAGCCGACGGCAGAACTCTATCTGCATCACTTCATCGATGCGGCGCGCGATGCCATCGTCGGGCTCGACCGGGCTGGCGCGGTGCTCTACTGGAGCGCCGGCGCGGCCGAGCTGTTCGACCTGAAGCAGACCGAGGTGCTCGGACAGGCGGTGAGCGGGCTGCCGTTCTGGAACGCCGACCTGGCGCAGGCACTGGCGCAGGCGCTGGATTGCGACTCGACCCAGACCTTGCAGTTCGAGGAATCGACCCAGGGGCGCGTGCTGGAGGTCGTCGTGGCCGCGGTCTGTGCGACCGATGGCGCGGTGGTGGGGGCGGCCCTGACGTTGCGTGACGTCTCGGCGCTGGTCGCCGAGCGGCGCGCCAGCGAGCTGTACGGGCGCCGACTCGTCGAGGAGCGCGCGCACCTGCAGCGGCTGTTCGACCAGGCGCCGGGCTTCATTGCCATCACTGAAGGGCCGCAGCACGAACTGAAGATCGCCAATCGCGCCTTCCATGAGCTGGTCGGCGCCCGTGAGCTGCTCGGCCTGCCTGCCTACAAGGCCTTTCCGCAGCTGGAGAGCCGTGCGCTGTCCGACCTGCTGCAGCAGGTCTATGTCACCGGGCGCCCCTACCTCGGCCGCCACCTCGCCGTGCGCGTGCGTCCGCAGCCCGGCGGCAAGGCCGAGCGGCGCTACGTGAATTTCATCTTCCAGCCAGTATTCAGCGAGGACGAGCAGATCAGCGGCATCTTCTGCCAGGGCCATGACGTCACCGCCCAGGTGCTGGCGCAGCAGGAGCTGCAGCGCACCAGCGAGCGCCTGCAGGAGCTGGTCGAGGAACGCACCCGCGAGCTGGAGCTGAGCCGGCAGGCGCTGTACCAGTCGCAGAAGCTCGAGGCCATCGGCAAGCTCACCGGCGGCGTGGCCCACGATTTCAACAATGTGCTGCAGGTCATCGCCGGCAATCTGCAGTTGCTGCAACCGCTGGCCGAGGACAACCGTGCCGCGGCCAAGCGCGTCGATGCCGCCAGTTCGGCCGTCGAGCGCGGCGCCAAGCTGGCCCGGCAGCTGCTGGCCTTCGCCCGCCGCCAGCCGTTGCGACCGCAGCCGACCAATCTTGGCCGGCTGCTGCGCGACCTCGACGAATTGCTGCGCCAGGCCATCGGCGAACACATCGAGATCGAAACCGTGGTCGCTGGCGGCCTGTGGACCACCATGGTCGATCCGCACCAGCTCGAGCAGGTGGTGCTCAACCTCGCGATCAACGCCCGCGACGCCATGCCCGAGGGCGGCAGGCTGACCCTGGAGCTGGGCAACGCCATGCTCGACGAGCATTACGCCGCAACCCAGGCCGACGTGGCACCGGGTCAGTACGTGCTGCTGGCGGTGTCCGACACCGGTGTCGGCATGCCGGCAGAGATCATCGAGCAGGCCTTCGAGCCCTTCTTCACCACCAAGCCCGAAGGCCACGGCACCGGCCTGGGGCTGAGCATGGCCTACGGCTTCGCCAAGCAGAGCAGCGGGCATATCCGCCTCTACAGCGAGCAGGGTAGCGGCACCACGGTCAAGCTCTACCTGCCGCGCACCGAGCAGCCCGAGGTGCAGGCGTTGCCGGACATCGTCGGCCCGGTGGTGGGCGGCAGCGAAACCATCCTGGTGGTGGAGGACGACCTGCCGGTGCAGGCCACCGTGATCGAGCTGCTCAGCGGGCTCGGCTATTCGGTGCTGCGCGCCAATGATGCGCAGAGCGCGCTGAGCATCCTGCAGAGCGGCATCGGCATCGATCTGCTGTTCACCGACGTGGTCATGCCCGGCCCGCTGCGCAGCACCGAGCTGGCGCGGCAGGCGCGCGTCCTGCAGCCGGACATCGCGGTGCTGTTCACCTCAGGCTACACGCGCAATGCCATCGTGCATGGCGGGCGCCTGGACCCCGGCGTGGAGCTGCTGAGCAAGCCGTATCGGCAGGAAGACCTGGCGCGCAAGGTGCGTCAGCTGCTGGGGGCGCAGCGCGGCGACGGCCTGGCCCCCGCGCAACGCTGGGTGATGGTGGTCGAGGACCAGCCACAGCTGCTGGCGCTGGCCTGCGAGATGGTCGAGGAGCTGGGTTACCGCGCGCGGGGTTACCCAAATGCCGAGCAGGCGGCGCAGGCATTGCACGAGCAGCGCTTCGACCAGCTGTTGCTGGACGTCAACCTGCCCGGGCGCTCAGGCCCCGACTTCGCGGCCGAGGCCCTGGAAATCCAGCCGTGGCTGAAGCTGGTGTTCGTCTCCGGCGAGGGCCGCATCGACAGCGCCTTGCCGTCCCGCTCTTTGCCCAAACCGTTCAGCTTCGACCAGCTTGCCGAGGTTCTGCAGATGTGAGCGGCCGCGACCGGGATCGGCCACGGTAGCGACACAGACCGTGCACGCCGATCACCACCGGTGCGGTGAGGGCCAGCCAGCTCAGCCAGTCGCCAGCGCCTTCGGAGACCAGGCCGGCGACCAGTCCGATGATGGACGCCACGGCGACTACCAGCGGCCAAAGCCAGATGCGCATCATGCCCGCACCTCCGCCGTCGCACCGCGCTTGAGCCACAGGTACAGCCCGCTGCCTAGTACGACGATGGTGAGGATATCCAGCAGCGCCCAGAGCACCTTCAGCGGCAGACCGCCGTAATCACCGAAATGCAGCGGTTCGGACAGTTGCAGCGCGGTGACGTACCAGGGCCGCGCACCGGCTTCCAGTACCTCGCCATTGGCCGGATCGACCAGCAGCGCCTGGGTCAGGCGCGAGGTCAGTGGCGTGTCGCCGCGCAGGATCACCGCGACATGCTCCGGCGTGGCGCGCAGCGTGCCGGGGTAGGCAATCATCGACACCGCCATGCCGGGTGCCGCGGCCAGCACGCGGTCGACGGCGGTCTGCAGTGAGCCGTCGGCAGCGGGCGCCTCGCTGGCGTCGGCCGCGAGCAGCACACGGGTCTCACCGGCTTGCAGTGCGGCGACCTGTTCGGCCTGCCAGGCCTGGAAGATCAGGTCTGCCCAGGTATTGATCACCCCGGTGAAGCCCACCGCGAGGGCCCACACCAGGGTGACGATGCCCAGCAGGTTGTGCAGGTCCAGCCAGCGGGTGCGCGCGGTGCGCTCCTGGCGCACCTCGCCGAAGCGCAGCTTGCGCATGAAGGGCGCGTAGAGCACCACCCCGGAGACGATCGCCACCATCAGCAGCAGGCCCATGAAACCGAGAAACAGCTTGCCGGCGAGCCCTGCGTAAAGGTCGACGTGCAGGCGGTACATGACGCTCATGAAGCCTTCGTCGAAGTTCGGCGCGCCGAGCACCTCGGCCGTGCGGGCGTCGGAAAGGATCAGGGTCGACTCGCTCTCGTCGGTGTCGACGCGGGTATCGAGCTTGACGTACCAGACGTCCGGCGCGTCTTCCTCGGCGAAGAAGTACAGCGGTACCAAACCGGGGTAGGCCTTCACCGCTTCGTCGGCGACACGATCGACCGCAGCACGCGGCGAGCCCTCGGGCATTGCCGGCGCCTCGATCTCGTTGCCGGTGAGGTGATCGATCTCGTGGGAGAAGATCAGCGGCAAGCCGGTCAGGCACAGCAACAGGATGAACAGCGTAGAGACGAGGCTGGACCACTTGTGGACCCAGCCCCACCGCCGCAGGGTGACTGCCTGCATCAGAAGTCGACCGTAGCGCTGACCGAAAGCGTGCGCGGGGCGCCGAGGACGAGGTAGCCCCGATCGGTGTAGCCACCGGCTGAAGCCCAGTAGTCGCGGCCGGTGACGTTATCCAGTCGCGCGCGCAGGGTCACGTCGCGATCTTCGATGACCATGCGATAGCGGGCGCCAAGATCGAAGCGAGTCCAGGACGGGACTTCCAGGTCGTTAGCCGCATCGGCGTACTGGCGACCGGTATAGATCACCCGGCTGGTCAGGGTCAGCCCGTCGAGGCCCGGTACATCCCATTCGCCGCCCACGTTGGCTTGGGTGCGTGGAACACCGATCGCACGATTACCTTCGTTGACGCCATCCTGGGTGCTGGTCAGCTCGGCATCGAGCAGCGTCAGACCGCCAAGCAACCGCACGCCGTAGGTCGGCTCGCCGAACACCGACAGCTCGATGCCGCGGTTGCGCTGTTCGCCGCCGTCGGTAAACACCGAGTTCTCGACGGTACTGAATGGCCGCTCGGTGCTGAACAACGCCAGGCTGCCGCCGAGGTTGCCACCGTCGTACTTGATGCCGACCTCTGTCTGTTCCGATACGTACGGTTCCAGAGCGTCGCCAGGATTGCTGATCGCCACGCCGCCGCTGATAGCCGGTGCAATATCGCCCTTGACCAGCCCTTCGATGTAGTTGGCGTATACAGACACCTCATCGGTCAGCTGATACACCACGCCCGCGACCGGGCTGTTCTTGTAACGGTTGTAAGAAGACAGGCGATTGCCGCTGTTGTAGTCGTAGGTTTTGGCTTCGATGCCCTGGCGGCGCGCGCCGAGGGTGACCCGCAGGCGGTCATCCATGAAGCCCAGCGTGTCGGCGAACGCGAGGCTCTGCGTATGGGTGCGCTCGGTCACATGAGGATCGGACATCGAGCCACCGACGAAGAAATCGGCCGCGGGCATGGCTGTATCGTAGGGATTGTGAAGATCGCCTGCGAAACCTGAGAAGCTGGAAAATGCATAGGCATTGCGGGCCTCGATATCGAACATTGCCGCCGACATCACCAGTTCATGCGAAACCGGGCCGGTAAAGGTGCGCGCCCGAACACCCACTTCGCTGGTGAATACCTCTTCTTCGCGGATGTTGTCGAAGCGATAGGCAGAGGTCGCGCCCGACGCATCAGCGGTCGGATTAGCCAACCGGTTCTGCTCCTCGCCTTCACGCACGCCGGCCGCCAGCCAGCCGGTCACGGCGTCCGAGAAGTCGTATTCGGCACGGAAGGTGCCGAAGGTCTGTTTTTCCTTCGAGTAGGTCCAGGATTGGGCGAAATTGTCATCGGCATCCGGTGCACTGGGCACTCCGCCGCTGGGGGTAACGTTCGGCCGTGGCTGGTCGATAAAGTGGTACTGGTGACCGATGTCCCCGGACAGGCGGAAGTTGTCGCCCTGGTAATCGAGGCCAAGGGCGAACATGTCGAGGGTGCGATCCTCGTCTTCGACGGTAGTCTCGCCGGCACGCTTGGCCGCGTTCAGGCGCACACCAAAGCGCTCCTCTTCGCCGAAGCGACGGGCGATATCGGCGTGGGTCATGGCATGGCCACCGTTTTCGGCACCGACGGTCAGGCGCGTCAGCGGCTCGTTCGGGGCGCGCTTGGGCAGGATGTTGATCGCGCCGCCAATGCCGCTGCCACCTGGAGCTGCGCCGTTGAGGAAGGTATTGGCGCCGCGGAACACTTCCACGCGCTCGATG
The DNA here is from genome assembly GCF_041381355.1 of Pseudomonas sp. LM13. NCBI lineage: Bacteria > Pseudomonadati > Pseudomonadota > Gammaproteobacteria > Pseudomonadales > Pseudomonadaceae > Pseudomonas > Pseudomonas sp. LM13. The sequence goes on along the minus strand of NZ_JACBXH010000009.1, from coordinate 78,549 downwards.
AACTCGGCGGCCACGTACTGGCGCGGCAGCAGGCCATAGAGGCCGTTGTAGGAGATATCGTCGGAGTACACCGGGAAGCCGCGTACCACATACACCTCTTGGAAGTTGCCGAAGCCGCGGGCGACGCGCACCGAGGGATCGTTCTGCAGCACGTCGGACACGCTGCGCGCCTGCTGATCCTGGATCAGCTGCGAGGTGTAGGACGTCGAGGTGAACGGCGTTTCCATGTAGTCGCGGTTGCCGAGAATACCCACGCGCCCGCCTCGGGCGACCTGTTCGCCAGCGTAGGGTTGGGTCAGACCGTCGGCCGAGGCGTCGGCGCTGGCGGTGATCTCCACCGATTGCAGTTCGACCGGCTCGGTGGCAGTGCCCTGAGCCTGCTCTTCGAGTGGTTCCTGGGCCATGAGCGGTGAGCCAGCGAAGCTGGCGGCAAGGCAAACGGGCAGCAGTGCTGTTTTACGCGGGAAGCGAAGCGTGGGCATGGCGGACCTGACCGGACATTGAACTGTGAGAGGGGTGAAGGGGCCGGCTCGGCGGACAATGAGAGCCTGTGCCATCTGAGAGCCACTATCGTAAATAAAATATAACAATTCGCAACTGTATTCCGCTTAGCGGTGTCGCGACGGGGTGGCGTGTTGGCGGTACCAAGCGCTCTGGCCCGAGGCCTGTCGCGTTCCGCGCTTCTGCAAAAAAAGTTTCGCCCTGCCTGTCGATTCATGAACACGCCGGACGACTACTGGCTGAACCCCCGTTCAACCAGAAAACAGGAGACGGACATGAACGACACAACCCGCCAGGACGAAACCGCCATTCGCCAGCTGCATGACGCCTTCGAGCAGGCCATCGGGGCCAAGGATCTCGACCGGATCATGGCGCAGTACGCGCCGGACGTGGTCGCCTTCGATGCAGTGGGCGCGCTGCAGTTCAAGGGCGTGGCCGAGTACCGCGCGCACTGGCAGCGCTGCTTCGAGTTCTGCCAGGGCGAAGGCTTCTTCGAGACTCACGAGCTGCACGTGGACGTCGGCGGCGAGCTGGCCTGTAGCCGCATGCTCACCCATTGCGGCGGGCCGAACGCCGAAGGCGAGATGCAGACGGCGTGGATGCGCGGCACGCGGGTCTGGGCGCGGCGCGACGGCGAGTGGAAAGTGATTCACGAGCACTTCTCGATGCCCTTCGACATGGAAACCGGCCAGGTGTGCATGTCGTCGACACCTTCGGCGACGCAGCAGGTCGGTTGAGCGCCACGGAGCTTCGTCGTTCGTTCAGGCAGGCTTCGCTCCCGGCTGCTAGCTTTTCTGCGTCCCTGGCAGCCGGAGCTTGTGCATGAAATACCTGTGCCTGATCTATTACGACGAGCAGCGTGTGGATGCGCTGACCGATGAACAGTGGCAGGCGCTGGTCGCGCGCTGCCTGAGCTGCGGCGAGGAGCTGCGCGCCAGCGGCCATATGCTCGCCGGCGAACCGCTGCAGTCGGTGCGTACCGCGCGCACGGTGCGCGTGCGTGATGGCATCACCTCGGTGGTCGATGGCCCCTTCGCCGAAACCCGCGAGCAGCTCGCCGGCTTCTACCTGATCGAGGCGGCGGACCAGCAGAAGGCCGAGGCCATCGCGGCGAAGATTCCGCCGGCCAGCCTCGGTTGTGTCGAGGTTCGGCCCTTGCGCCAGCTGCCGCAGCGCTGAGCATGCCGCTCACCGGAGCCTTCGCGGCGGCGCAGGTCGAGGCGGTCTATCGCCGCGAATCGCGTCGGGTCCTGGCCACGTTGATTCGTCTGCTGGGCGATTTCGATCGTGCCGAGGAAGCCCTGCAAGACGCCTTCGCCGCCGCCCTGCAGCAGTGGCCGCACGACGGCGTTCCGGATAACCCGCGCGCCTGGCTGGTATCCACCGGTCGTTTCAAGGCCATCGATGCCCTGCGCCGGCGGGCGCGCTTCGATGCCTCGCTGCGGCTGCTGGCCGAGCAGCTGGAAGATGCAACCGAGGCAGCGGAGGTGGACGAAATGGAAGACGATCGTCTGCGGCTGATCTTCACCTGCTGCCACCCGGCCCTGCCGGCCGATGGTCGCGTGGCGCTGACCCTGCGCGAGGTCTGTGATCTGACCACCGAGGAAATCGCTCGGGCCTTTCTGGCGCCGCCGGCCACCATCGCCCAGCGCATCGTGCGGGCCAAGGCGAAGATCCGCGATGCCCAGCTGCCCTATCGGGTGCCCGAGCGCGCCGAACTGCCGATGCGCCTGGAGAGTGTGCTGCGGGTGATCTACCTGGTGTTCAACGAAGGGTATTCGGCATCTGCCGGGGTGGCGCTGACCCGCGCCGATCTTTGTGTCGAGGCCATTCGCCTGGGCCGCCTGCTCTACGAGCTGCTGCCCGATGTGGAGGTCGCCGGGCTGCTGGCGCTGATGCTGCTGCATGATGCCCGGCGCGCCGCACGCACCGATGCCTCCGGCGAGCTGGTGCGGCTGGATGAGCAGGATCGCAGCTTGTGGGATCGGCAGCAGATCGCCGAAGGTGCGCTGCTGGTGCAGCGTGCCCTGAGCACGCGCGCCTTTGGCCCCTACGCATTGCAGGCGGCCATCGTTGCCGTGCATGCCGAGGCGCCGAGTGCCGCGCAGACCGACTGGGCGCAGATCGTGCGGCTCTATGACGTGTTGCTGCAGCTCAGCCCGTCACCTGTAGTGAGGCTGAACCGCGCGGTGGCTGTGGCCATGCGCGACGGTGCCGAGGCGGGCTTATTGCTGGTGGACGAGCTGCTGGCGCAGGGGGAACTGCAGGACTATCACCTCAGCCATGCCGCCCGCGCCGATCTGCTGCGCCAGCTGGCGCGCCCCGACGAGGCCCGCGAAGCGTACCGCAGCGCCTTGCGACTGGTGCAGCTGGAGCCGGAGCGACGTTTTCTGCAGAGGCAGCTGGATGGGCTGGACAGCTGACTCGACGGGTTCGACGCTTGCGGATGCAAGCGTTCAACGCCCAGCGAGGCTGCCATCCGCAGCTGACATTCTGGCGTAGGGTGGGCTTCAGCCCACCGCTTGCGCCAGCGCGATGCTTACCGTGTCGCGCCATGCTACGTCGTAGCGCGATGGTGGGCTAAAGCCCACCCTACGGAGCGGCGTCGCGCTGCGGCGGTTTGCGGTGAGGCGACGAGAGCGGCGCCATGATCAGTTGTCGCAACTACCAGCCGGCAAATAGTCGCTGCGGCTCAGCCCGTGGCGCTGCATCTTCTCGTTGAGGGTGCGTCTTGGCAGCTGCAGCTGGGTCATGACCTCGGCGATGTTGCCTTTGCACTGCTGCAGGGCGTTGTGCAGGCACTGCGCCTCGAAGGCTTCCATCTGTTCGGCCAGTGACTGCCCGCCACTGCTCGCCGGGGCCGGTGCGCTGAGGCCGAGGGCGTGGCGTTCGGCGGCGTTGATCAGTTCGCGCACGTTGCCTGGCCAGTCGTGGGCGAGCAGCTGCGTCAGCTCGCCGGGCGTCATCGGCGGGGCGGCGCGACCGTGGCGCTGGGCGGCCTGGCTGGCGAAGTGTTCGAACAGCAGCGGAATGTCCTCACGGCGCTCGCGCAGTGGCGGGATGTGCAGCTCGGCGACGTTCAGCCGGTACAGCAGGTCCTCGCGGAAGCGTCCGCCGCGCACCTCTTCCAGCAGGTCCGGCTTGGCCGCGCTGATCACCCGCAGGTCGACCTCGATGCTGCGGTTCGAGCCGAGCCGTTCCAGGGTCTTTTCCTGCAGCACGCGCAGCAGCTTGACCTGCTGCGCCAGCGGCATGCTTTCAATCTCGTCGAGGAACAGCGTGCCGCCGGCGGCATGCTCGATGCGGCCGATGCGCTTGCCCTGGGCACCGGTGAAGGCGCCGCTCTCGTGGCCGAACAGCTCGCTTTCGAAGATGGTTTCCGGGATCGCCGCGCAGTTCAGCGCCACGAACGGCCCGCCGGCGCGCGGGCTGAAGTCATGCAGGCAGCGGGCGACCTGTTCCTTGCCGCTGCCGGTCTCGCCACGGATCAGCACGTTGACGTCGGTACCGGCCAGCTCCAGCACCTGCCGGCGCAGATTGACCATCGCCCGTGATACGCCAAGCAGCTGCGATTCGATACGTCCCTTGCGGGCGAACTGCTCGCGCAGCTGGCGGTTCTCGCAGACCAGCCGGCGCTTGTCCATGGCGCGGCGTACGCTGTCGAGCAGGCGTTCCGGGGTGAAGGGTTTTTCGATGAAGTCGTAGGCGCCCTGGCGCAGCGCCTGCACGGCCATGGGCACATCGCCGTGGCCGGTCACCATGATCACTGGCAGGTCGGCGTCCAGCGCGACCAGCTGGTCGAGCAGGCCGAGGCCGTCGAGATCGGGCATGCGCACGTCGCTGATCAGCACGCCGGGAAAGTCGCGATCCAGCGCCGTCAGCGCCTCGCGGGCGCGGGAGAAGGTACGTACCTGAAAGCCGGACAGCTCCAGCCACTGCTGCACGGCCTGACGGATCGCCGCCTCGTCGTCGATGAAGATTACCTGCCCGCTCATTGCCTGCTCCTCGCGGTCGCGTCGCGGCAGTTTACTCGGCGGCGTGCGCTTCGGCAGCCGGCAGCGTCAGAGTGAACACCGCGCCGTGCTCGTCGTTGCTGACTTCCAGCGTGCCTCCCATCTCACGGACGATGCCGTAGGACACCGCCAGCCCGAGGCCGAGGCCCTGGCCGACCGGTTTGGTGGTGAAGAAGGGCTCGAACACCTGATCCAGATGTTCGCTGGCAATACCGCCGCCGTTGTCGCCTACGCTGAGCTGCCAGCGGTCACCGTTGAGCTGACAGAGGATGCGCAGGCGTCGCTGCGGGCGCTCGGCCATGGCATCCAGTGCGTTGTGCAGCAGGTTGATCAGCACTTGCTCGAGGCGGATCGCATCGCCATTCACCCTGGCCTCGGCCGGCACCTGGCGGAACACCTCGACCTGCTCGCTGCGGATGCGCGGCGAGAGCAGTTGCAGCGCCTGCTCCAGCACATCCGCCAGCGCCAGGTGCTGCTGCAACCCGGCCGGGCTTTTGCGGGCGAAGGTCTTCAGGTGGCTGGTCAGCGCGGCCATGCGCTCCAGCAGGCCTTCGACATGCCCGAGCCCCTCGCGCACCTCTCCCTCGCGGCCACTGTCGAGCAGCAGGCGCAGGCTAGCCAGCTGCATGCGCAGCGCGGTCAGCGGCTGGTTGATCTCGTGGGCCAGCGCTGCGGACATCTGCCCCAACGCGGCCATGCGCGCGGCATGCACCAGCTCGTCCTGGGCAGTGTGCAGCTCGCGGGTGCGCTCCTGTACCAGGCGCTCCAGTTCGCTGCGGCTGCGCAGCTCGACACGATGGGTCTTGCGCCGCTGTGCCAGGTAGAGCAGCAGGAACGCCAGGGTCATCCACACGCCGGCCGCAGCCAGGCGGTAGCTGCGCACGCTGGCGCTGACCGACTGCGGGTCATGCAGCAGGTGCAGGGTCCAGTCTTCCTCGGGCAATGCCAGACGCTGCCAGAGGTACTCGCGGCGGCCATCCGGGCCGTCCACCAGGCGTCGCTCGCTGCCTTCGCCGAGCTGCTGCACCTGGCTGCTCGGCAAGGGTTGCAGGGTCTGCTCGGCATAGCGGCGGACATCTACCAGCCGGCTGCGCACCTCGTCGCTCAATGGGCTCAGGTAGCGAAAGCGCCAGGCCGGGCGGTTGGTGAGGATGACGATGTCCAGCGAGTCGGCGATCAATAGAATGCCCGGCTGGCCGACCCAGTCGCGCTGCATATCCTCCAGTTCGAGCTTGACCACTAGCACACCGAGCAACTCGCCGGCGGCGTTCTTCACCGAACTGGAGAGGAAGTAGCCGGGAATGCCGGTGGTGACGCCGACCGCGAAGTAGCGCCCGCTGCCATTGGCCACGGCATCGCGGAAGTAAGGGCGAAAGGCATAGTTGTTGCCAACGAAGCTGCTCCAGTCGCGCCAATTGCTGGCGGCGATGGTCTCGCCGTTGCGGTCCAGCAGGTAGAGCACCGAAGAGCCGGCGGCATGGTTCTGCTGCTCCAGGCGCTGGTTGAGCTGCCTGCGCAACTGGCGATTGCCCGGGTCGGCGAGCAGCGCCTGGATGTCGCTGTCCAGCGCCAGCAGCGCGGGCACTGAGCGGAAGCGCTCGACCTGGGTATGGATCGCCTGGGCATACAGTTCCAGCTGCCCCTGCGATTCCTGTCCGCGCTCGGCCCAGGCGCGCTGCTCGGCCAACCGCCCGGCCCAATACATGCTGAGCAGCAGGCCGACGAGGATCAGCGCCACGATCAGGCTGACACGGAAGCGGTTGGCAAGGGCAGGCATGGCTTGGCTCGCGAAGGGACGCGTCGATGGTAAGCGAAAGCCGTGGTCGGTGTAGATCCGACCGGCGAGGCAATCGCCACCAAAGTCTTGACCCAAACCGGTAGAGGCAAAGTGCCATCATTCATATACTTGGCGAGTCCGCTGGGTCGCGAGCGGGGGACGATTGCGCGGCCATCAGCGTCGCTCAATCGGTCGAGGTCGCCTTGCTCAGGAAAATTCTTGTCAGCCAGCTGCGTTGCGGAATGTACGTGCATGCGCTGGAAGGCAGCTGGTTCGATCACCCGTTCTGGCGCAGCAAATTCCTGCTGAGCGACCCGGCCGATCTGCAAGCGTTGCGTAGCAGCGGCATCCAGGCGGTGTGGATCGACCTGGACAAGGGCGTCGATGTCGAAGCGGCGACGCCACCTGCCGCCGAGGCGCAACCTCTGGCGGCACCGCCGGATCCAGCCCTGCCGCAGCCGGACGTGGAAAGCGTCGCGCCGACACAACCCTGCAGCGTGCAGGACGAACTGCAGCGGGCGAGTCGACTGCTCAAGCGCTCCAAGGAACAGGTGACCTCGCTGTTCACCGAGGCGCGACTGGGTAAGGCCGTCGACCCGCAGCAGTGCCTACCGCTGGTGGAGCAGATATCCGCATCGCTGGCGCGCAACGGCTCGGCGTTGCTCGGCCTGGCGCGGCTGAAGACCAAGGACGAATACACCTACATGCACTCGGTGGCGGTGTGCGCACTGATGGTCGCGCTCGCCCGCCAGCTCGGCCTGCCCGAGGACCAGGTGCAGGAAGCCGGCATGGCCGGGCTGCTGCACGACATCGGCAAGATGGCCATGCCGCTGGATGTGCTCAACAAGCCGGGCAAGCTGAGCGAAGACGAGTACGCCATCATGCGCAGCCACCCCGAGCGCGGCCACGCCATGCTGCTCGCCGCGCTGACCTCGGTATCCGATGCGGTGCTGGACGTCTGCCTGCATCACCATGAAAAGGTCGACGGCACCGGCTACCCGCACCGGCTGGCGGGCGAAAAGATCAGCCTGTTGGCGCGCATGGGCGCGATCTGCGACGTGTACGACGCAATCACCTCGAATCGCCCGTACAAAGCGGCCTGGGACGCCTCGGGTTCGTTGGCGCGCATGGCCCAGTGGCAGGGACATTTCGATACGCGCCTGCTGCATGCCTTCGTACGTGCCGTAGGCATCTACCCGCTGGGCTCGCTGGTACGGTTGCAGTCGGGGCGGCTCGGCGTGGTCATCGAACACAACGCACAGCAGCTGACGGCGCCGCGCCTGAAACTGTTCTATTCCACCCGCGCCCGCGCGGCGATCGTGCCGGTAGAACTGGACCTCTCCAGCCCGCAATGCAGCGACCGCATCGTCGGTCGGGAAGACCCTGCCGACTGGGGCTTCAGCGACCTGGACGAGCTCTGGCGCTAGATTGGCGGTCGTCAAGGCGGGCGCTTGTCGCTAGACTAGCGCCCCCGAACGCGACTCGCCCGGCGAATCGCTCAGCAACAGAGCCCGTATTGCCCATGACCTGGCTGCCTGGTCCGCCATAGCGCTTTGCCCCCCTCGCGTCATCCTGCGACTGCCTGTCATGGGGTAGTCGTACGCTGCTGTCCGCGCGTATTGCCCAGCGACAGCTGAACCATTCAAACCAAAAAATCTCGCCTTGTATCGCTGCCGACCGCCCATGGTCTGCATGGTGGTGCTTTTGCTCTGGATAGTCCGATGCTGCAAACGATCAACCAAAACTGGTTCTCCAATCTCCGTGGCGATCTGCTGTCCGGTCTCGTCGTCGCCCTGGCGCTGATTCCCGAAGCCATCGCCTTCTCCATCATCGCCGGGGTCGATCCGCGGGTCGGCCTGTATGCCTCGTTCTGCATCGCCGTGGTGATCGCCTTCGTCGGTGGGCGCCCTGGGATGATCTCCGCCGCCACCGGCGCCATGGCGCTGCTGATGGTGACCCTGGTGCGCGAGCACGGCCTGCAGTACTTGCTGGCAGCGACGCTGCTCTGCGGCCTGTTGCAGATCGGCGCCGGCTACCTGCGTCTCGGTTCGCTGATGCGCTTCGTCTCGCGCTCGGTGGTCACCGGTTTCGTCAATGCGCTGGCCATCCTGATCTTCATGGCCCAGCTGCCTGAGCTGACAGGCGTCACCTGGCACGTCTACGCCATGACCGCCGCGGGTCTGGGCATCATCTACCTGTTTCCCTATGTGCCGAAGCTCGGCAAGGTCATCCCGTCGCCGCTGGTGTGCATCCTCAGCATGACTGCCGTGGCGATGTACTTTGGCCTGGATATCCGAACCGTCGGCGACATGGGCGAGCTGCCCGATACCCTGCCGGTCTTCCTCTGGCCGGAAGTGCCGCTCAACCTCGAAACCCTGGCGATCATCTTCCCGTACTCGGCAGCGCTGGCCGTGGTCGGCCTGCTGGAATCGCTGATGACCGCGACCATCGTCGACGAGCTGACCGACACCGGCAGCGACAAGAACCGGGAGTGCAAAGGGCAGGGCGTGGCCAACATCGTTTCCGGTCTGTTCGGCGGCATGGCCGGCTGCGCGATGATCGGCCAGTCGGTGATCAACGTGAAATCAGGCGGCCGCACCCGCCTGTCGACGCTCGTCGCCGGCGTGGTGCTGTTGCTGATGGTGGTGTTCCTGAGCGATTGGGTCGGCCAGATTCCCATGGCCGCGCTGGTGGCGGTGATGATCATGGTTTCGATCGGCACCTTCAGCTGGGATTCCGTGCGCAACCTCAAGCACTACCCGCTCTCGACCAACATCGTCATGGTGGTCACCGTGGTGGTGGTGGTCTTCACCCACAACCTGGCCTACGGTGTACTGGCCGGCGTACTGCTCGCGGCGATGTTCTTCGCCAACAAGGTGGGACACTACCTGAGCATCGACTCGGCGCTGGATGCCGACGGCAGCGGCCGTCGCTATCAGGTGGTCGGCCAGGTGTTCTTCAGCTCGGCCGACAAGTTCACGGCTGCCTTCGACTTCAAGGAAGCGCTGAGCCGGGTGACCATCGACCTGTCGCGGGCACATTTCTGGGACATCACCGCGGTCTCGGCACTGGACAAGGTGGTGCTCAAGTTCCGCCGCGAGGGCACCGAGGTCGAGGTGCTGGGTCTCAATGAAGCCAGCGCGACCATCGTCGACCGCTTCGGCGTGCACGACAAACCCGACGCCATCGACAAGCTGATGAGCCACTGACCAGGAGAACGACAATGACCCACGTAATGGCCTGTATCGACGGCTCCCCGCAAGCAGCCGCGGTCTGCGATTGTGCCGCCTGGGCCAGTCAACGGCTGGGCGCGCCGCTGACATTGCTGCACGTGCTGGACCGCCGGCAGTTCCCGGTGTCGGGCGACCTGAGCGGCATCATCGGCCTCGGCAGCCGTGAATTCCTTCTGCAAGAACTGGCCACCCTGGACGAGAAACGCGCCAAGCTGGCGCTGGAGGAGGGCCGCATGATGCTCGATGCGGCGCGCCAGCGGGCGCTTTCCGCGGGTGTCGCCCAGCCCGAGTGCCGTCAGCGTCACGGCGATCTGGTCGAGACCCTGCGTGATCTGCAGAACGACACTCGGCTACTGGTGATCGGCCGCCAGGGTGAAGACAGCGGCGACGACATCCAGCACATCGGCAGTCAGCTGGAGAGCGTGATCCGCACCATGCACCGGCCGATTCTGGTCACCGTCGGTCAGTTCACGCCGCCGCGCAGCCTGATGCTTGCCTTCGACGGCAGCGCCACGACACTCAAGGGGGTCGAAATGCTGGCTGCCAGCCCGCTGTTCAAGGGCCTGCCGATCCATCTGGTGATGGTCGGCAGCGAAGACGACGCGGTGCTGACGCAGCTGAACGCTGCGCGGGACGCGTTGGCCGCTGGTGGTCTCGAGGTACACACCGCCATCCGCGCCGGCGAAGTCGAGCCGACCTTGCATGCCTATCAGGCCGAGCACGGCATCGACCTGCTGGTGATGGGCGCCTACGGCCACTCGCGTATTCGCCAGTTCTTCGTTGGCAGTACCACCACCAGCATGATCCGCACGACCCGCACGCCGCTGCTGTTGCTGCGCTGATCAAGCCCCTCGTGCCGCCGAACAACGGCGCTCAGCGGTAGAGGTCGGCACGGGTCCAGGGCAGTTCGTGGCCGCCATCGGGCAACGGTTTGGTGGCGAGAATCTGATGCAGGTCGATCCAGTCGCGGCGAAAGCCATAGGAACAACCTGCCAGGTACAGTCGCCAGATCCGCAGCGCCCGCTCCGGCACCAGCGCCTGGGCCTCCGCCAGCCGCGCTTCCAGCCGTTCGCTCCACAGCTGTAGCGTGCGCGCGTAATGCAGGCGCAGGCTTTCCACATCGACGATCTCCAGCCCCGCCTCGCTGATGCAGCTGCTGATGCCCACCAGGTGCGGCAGCTCGCCGTGGGGAAACACGTAGCGATCGATGAACTCGCCGGCGCCATGGGCCACCGGGCGGCCGTCCAGGTGGCGCGAGGTGATGCCATGGTTGAGCACGAGACCGCCAGGCCGGACCGCGCCGAACAGCCGCTGGCAGTACAGCGGCAGGTTGGCATGGCCGACGTGCTCGAACATGCCGACGCTCACCACCTTGTCGAAACGGCCGTCCTGCGGCAGGTCACGGTAGTCCATCAGCTCCAGCTGCACGCGGTCTTGCAGCCCCTCGGCTGCCACCCGCTCGCGGGCCAGCGCGAGTTGCTCGCGGCTGAGGGTGATGCCGAAAACCTCGGCACCGAACTCGCGCGCGGCGAAGCGTGCCAGCCCGCCCCAGCCGCAGCCCACGTCGAGCAGGCGATCGCCCGGCTTGAGCCGCAGCTTGCGGCAGATCAGCCGCAGCTTGGCCTGCTGCGCCTGATCGATATCCTCCTCACCGGTCTCGAAGTACGCGCAGGAATAGACCATGTCGCGGTCCAGCCAGAGTCGGTAGAAGTCGTTCGACAGGTCGTAGTGATAGGAAATGGCTTCGGCATCGGTAGCCTTGTCATGCGCCTCGCGCGTGGGCGTTGCGAAGTCATCCACGGACAGTGCGCGACTGATGACGTCGCCGATGTAGATGACCTCTTCCACCGGTCCGAGCAGGTCGATATGCCCCTCGACATAGGCTGCGCCGAGCACATCCAGGCTGGGGCGCGCCAGTTGTGTGACGAGGTTGGGGTCTTTTATGACCAGCGTGACAGAGGGGGCGGGGCCGATATCCATCTCTTTGCCATCCCACAACTGCAGCTTCAGCGGCAGGCCGAGGTCTTTCAGGGCCGGTAGCAATGTCGCCAGCATGCGTAGATCTCCTATCTGTGCATTGTTCAAAAATGCTAGACCATGAGTTCCAAACTGTAGGCTATGGTCATGATAGTTTCCTGCTATAGCCGGATATGAGCGCAAATGCGCCGCTTCGCGCGCAGTGGCGAGCGCGTCCGCAAGGAGATGCTTGATGAGCGAACCGAGTCCCCGGCGCGTACTGATACTGGTCGCCAGCGGCCCCAGCACTCCGGCGCGCTGCGCCGCACCGTTTCATATCGCCACGCTGCTCGCCTGCATGGATGCCGAGGTGACGCTCTACCTAACGGGCGAGGGCGTGCAGCTGGCGCGGCGCGAAGTGGCCGAAACGTTGTGCGCGGTGGATGGCGGCGAGCCGCTGCTGCATTTCATCCGTAACGCCAAGCAGGCTGGCGCGCGCTTGCTGATGTGTCGCCAGCCCGGCGTCCAGCTCGACTCCACAGCACTGATTGCCGAGCTGGATGAAATCTCCAGCGGCGGCGAGCTGGCGCAGATGATCCTCGAATACGAACGGGTGCTGACCCTATGAATCTGCACGGCCTGGAGTTCCCCGACTCGCTGCGCTACGCCCCGGAGCACAGCCTGTGGTTGCGCGAAGAGGCCGACGGCAGCGTCACCCTTGGCCTGACCGCTTACGGTTGCGCGCTCTATGGCGAGATTTTCGCCTTCACCCCCAAGCGCGTCGGCGCCCGCATCGAGCGTGAGCGCAGCTTCGGCGTGGTCGAGTTCGCCAAGGCTGCGTCCTCGGCGCGTAGCCCGTTGGCCGGCGAGCTGCTGGCAGTGAACGAAGCGCTACTCGAGCGACCGGCGCTGATCAATCAGGACTGCTACGGCGATGGCTGGATGGTCCGCCTGAAGCCGGAGGGCTGGGCCACCGTGCGCGAGGAGTTCCCGCTGGGCAAGGCAGCCGAAGCCGCCATCGACGAACGCATGCGCCTGGACAATTTCGACCCGGCCAACGCCCATGTGCAGGCGCTGCAGTGGAAGTAACGGTGCTGCAGGCTCGGTAGGCTGGCTTCGGCCCACATCCCAACAAGATGCCGAGGTGCGATCCGATTGCGCCGCGATAGGCGCTCAGGATTTGTCCGGCGTCGAACTGTCCAGCGCCTTGTCACAGCTTTGCTTGATCGCATGGTCCAGCTGTCGAATGCAGATATCGATCGCCAGATCGCGGGTGCGCTTGTTCGCCCACTCTAGCTCGGCCAGCGTCTCGATCAGATCCTGATGGCCGTTCTCGTTGAGCAGCATGCCGTGCTGAACGATCAGCGTCCTGCCCTGAAAATTCAGCTGCACCGGATCGCGCCCCACAAGGGATGCGCCAGCAGCCAGCAGACAATCGATATGGTCCCGTAGCGCATGCAATGCACGACGCTCATCGATCCGGTCACCCAAAGCGTCTCTCCTGTCCCTGGAAAGAAAAGCCGCGATTGTGACGCGCTTCGCACGATATTGCGATAGCGTTTTGATATCGCTCGCTAGGTCAGACTGTCGCATTCCGAACCGGGGCTGGCGGGGCAGGAGTACGGCAGGAGAGGCGGGGCAGTTGGCGGAAGGCTGTGAGAGCCAGGCGTCGGACATCGATTCAGCTGAACGACGCGCGCGGTATGCATCGGCGAAGCAGGGGGGGCGGACAAAGGACACGTAGCTTTTTAGGAAAGCCCTGCAGGTGAGCGCCCATACTCCCTCTACCCGAGGAGACTGCCATGTATCGCCCCGAAGATTTTCGTCTTGATGGTCAGGTTGCGGTCGTTACCGGTGCCGGTGCGGGGATCGGCCAGGCGATCGCGCAAACGTTTGCCGCCGCAGGTGCGGCAGTGCTGGTCAGCGATTTGTCGTTAGCAGCTGCCGAAGGGGTGCGTGACGAGATCGTCGCTGCCGGTGGTCAGGCCTCCGCCTGCGCCTGCGATGTCACCGACGAGACCCAGCTTGCGCAACTGGTCGAGCACTGTGTGGCCGACTTCGGCAAGCTCACCTTGCTCGTCAGCAACGCCGGTGGCGGCGGCCCGAAGGCCTTCGACATGCCGATGGCAGATTTCCGTCGAGCCTACGAGCTGAACGTGTTCTCGCTGTTCCGCCTGGCGCAGCTGGCGGCTCCGCATATGGAGCGGGCCGGCGGCGGCGCGATGCTGGCGATCACCTCGATGGCCGGCGAGAACCGCAACCAGCACATGGCCTCCTACGGCTCCTCCAAAGCCGCGGCCAATCACCTAATCCGCAACATCGCCTTCGACCTGGGACCGCGCGGAATCCGCGTTAACGGCATCGCCCCAGGCGCAACGCTCACCCATGCGCTTAAAGGCGTGCTCACCAAGGACATCGAACGCCAAATGCTGACGCATACGCCCCTTCAGCGTTTGGGTGACCCACAGGATATGGCCAATGCGGCGCTGTTCCTCTGTTCACCTGCGGCGGCCTGGATCAGCGGCCAGATCCTCACGGTTTCGGGCGGTGGGGTGCAGGAGCTGGGCTGAATACTCCCGGAGGCGGGCCGGCCATCATCAAGCCCAACCGGGGCCTTCAGGCCGAGCATTTTCATCGCAGTCGACAACGTCAGCGCCCGCCGAGCTCGCTTTGAGAAAAGGGGGGCAGATTTATCCGGTTAGGCCTTCTGGCGTGAATTGGCGGAAGGCAGTGAGAGTCGAACTCACCCGGGAGCGGCTGCCGCCCCCAACCGGGGTTGAAGCCCGGCCGCACCACCGGGTGCGATTGCCTTCCATCACGATTGCCAGGCAACGTGCTAATTCCCCATAGGCACTGGCGCCACCGTTACGCAGGCAGGACGAAAGCTAACACGTCTGCACCGATTAGTGGCAGCATCGGCAAGCTGTGAGGCCGGTCACACACAGGCCAACCGATCACCAAGGAAGTGACTAAGCGCTGGTACGCCCGAAGGACAGGGAGAGGGAGATATGAAGGCTGAATGGAACGACGCCCCGGACTACATCAGAAGGCGCCCGCGCAAGGGAGCTGTAGCATGGCTGATACCAGGGCTGATCGGCACCGCGATCATGCTGGCCGGGCTACAGATGGTGAGTTCGTCATTCCTCAAAGGCACCGCCCAGGGCATCGCCGATAAGCGCATCCAACCCAAGCCAGCCCCCGTCGCCGAAATCACGCGAGCAGAGCCAGTGGCGACCAAGGATTGGGACAGGGTAGTAGAGGAAGTGGCCGCTAGAGGCGCAACGCCTCAGCCGCAAACGCCCCAGCCTCAAGCCGCTACGGCAGAACCACCGCCTAAGCAAACCGTATTCAACGACAAAAACTACGTTCCCCAAGGCGCAACCAATATCGTTCCAGCTACACGGGTTATCCCGGAGGCGGCCGTAATGATCCCAACTCGCCAAAAAGAAATAGTGGTTGTAGGCAAGGAGTCGCGGATCAGTGATTTTTGCCCGGGCGGCGAAGGGAGCATCCAGCGCAGAAACTGCAAGGCAAGCGTAAACTTACATGATAGAAACTAACCGATTTGCTGCGCCCAGTCTTTTCAGGTCTGTTCTTCAGCGCTGACAATAGCCCGGAAATAGTTGCCTAGCTCAGTGACTAGGTTTTGCGCCGAGCTTAGTTCAGCGCTTGGCGCATTCATACTCCTCGCGCGAACTGCACTCTGATGCGCTACCTCTCCTCGGTCCTTGCCGTAACTATTTAAACTAGCAGACAAAGTGGAGTCCACTTGGTCAATGGACTTTCCGGCAAAAACAGAAAGAGCGTTAAAAGAGTTTTGTTTTATGCCATTATTTTCAGCAATGACTTTTCTTGCACAGTTTATCAACGCCGCGACTTCGCTTTTGAAAATCACTAAGTCAAATATGTCGCTGTTTCCGATAGGCCGTTGTAATGCTGCTGCAATCGAGAATAGCTCAGGAAACGCAATGAGGGACTTTTGCTCCGCCATAGTGGACGCGATTGCAGAAAGATTCTCTTTTGCCTTCCTCTCTAAAAAATCTTCAATCTCTGCATGCATAAGTAAACGGAACGCCGCGAGGCGATCAAAGTCAGGTTGAAAGCCTATTGGGTCAGCGTTCTCGTTAGCTATCTGATCGTCTAGAAACTTTTGAGATAGCTCAGCGAGGCGATCTTTAAGATGAGCATACAACGGACACACGTTGGACATCAGTCATACGATCCTGTGCTCATTAGAATCATATGCCATGCCCACACAAGCAGCTAGCTTCGAACCCCATTGATCTACACGCAGGAACGTAGCGGTTACGGTCTTAGGTGTCTTCTCTATTGCGTCCTTAAAACTTTGAGTTAAACAAAGCTCTTTGAATTCTTCCGCAACGGAGTTCCGATTTCCTAGCGCTGCATGAGCCACCGAAGGCTGGGAGAAAAAGCGCGCAATACAATCAAATATGGCGCGGTTTATTACGCGTTCATATTTGTCGCCTAGCCATTTTTTGAAGGTATCACTGCCAAATATTTCATGGCTTGTGTGCAGGGCTAGGTCAAGTCGATCGAATATGTCAGCTATCTCGGCTTGCTTTTGATCCCATCCATCTTCGAAATACTTAGTGGCTCCGTCTAGGAATTCTTTGAAATCGCCTCGATATTGTTTTAGCCCGCGATCATAAGCGATGAATCGTAAGACAAGTTCAGAGTCACGCATGCGCTTATCGAGAGAATCACCAAATATTTGCTTAAATGGTCCGCTTGATAGTAAGTATTCATCAATGGCGCTAATCAAATTTCCGCCGATTAGAGCTTTCCTCAGTTCCTGGGGAGACAGTGGAAGACTTCCGCTGTTTAGTCTGTAGAAAGTGGCGTATAGGAAATTTTCGTCTTTCCAATTTCGGATAACACTTGAGCGAATGGTCGCGTTTTCCAAGTGCTCCCGGTCTTCTACGGGAAGTTCGCCAAAGAGCTTTCCGTTTAGATCGGACCGCATGTCCAGGCCCCTAAGCCTGTAACAACCCTCAATATATTCGCTAATGGCAACCAATCGTTGCTTGCCGTCAATGACAATGAATTTGCCTCGAGCATCTTTGTTCTCTGCCAAGACGATATTTGGCACGGGAAGGCCAACAATTATGGATTCTAATAAACGGCTTTTTCGTTCATCATCCCAAGCGACTCGACGCTGGAAACCAGGCTGCAAGTCAATATTTCCTTTCTTGATTGCAGGTTTATAGTTTCAATTGTCCAGTCGGCATTCAAGACAACAGCGTCTTTGAAAGATATTACTGAGCTAATGTCATCTTCGTCTTCCTGCTGGTTGTCAGGAATCAATGAAAACTCATCTTGCATAAGCAATCCTTAATGAAGCTGTGAACACCACTGATTTGCTGGTGCTGGAAAAGGCCGTGCCACTAGGCGTCTGAAACCCACGCGCATGTGAAAGTGTCGAAAAAGTGTCGACAATAATGGCCAGCATACCCCGATAAACGCCTGTCAGTGGCTCATAAGTCCGTTTGCCGACCAACAAATGCCAACGTAAACCAAAAGCGGAATCGAACGGTAGTGGATTTGAAGCCCGGCCGCACCACCGGGTGCGATTGCCTTCCTAATTTGGTCGAGACGCCAAAGAGGAAGCGGCGACCAGCCTACCCCAGGCCTGACTGGATCGCCAAGGCGCTGTCCTGGCGGACTTTGCGTTCGTTGCCGAAGCGGCGGGTGAGGCCGATGCGGTCGAAGTGTTCGAGCAGCTGGATGCTGCGTTTGCGGCCGAGCTGGATGCGGTCGCGGAAGGCGGCGGCGCGGATCACGCCGCTTTGCGCTTCCAGTTGCAGTACATGCCCCGCGAGTTGGCGAATGGTGAACTCGGGGTAGAACAAATCTTTCACCACCTGTTGTAGCAGGCCGAGACGGGCGAGCTTGCGTAGCAGGTTGCGCATCTGCGTTTCGTCGACGCCGAGGTCGCGGGCCAGGTCGCGGACCCAGGGTGGGTCGAAATGGCCGGCTTCGAGCAGTGGCCACAGGCGCGCTTTCAAATCTTCTTCCGCATCGCTCAGGCGCACCCGGTGATCGGGGCGGTGCAGCCAGGGACCGCTGGTTTCGATGCGGCCGGCGGCCAGTGCCTGTTCCAGCAAGGCGATGAACACCGGCCGCTCCAGCTGCGGCAGGGCGTAGCGACGCAGGCGGTCGCGGTCGGGGCCGAGTTCGTCGGGTTGTTCTTCGTGAAAACGCTGGAGTGAGTCGAGCAGCGCGATTTCGAGTTCGCGCCAGCGGGCCTGGTCGAACAGCCGTGGGCCCAGCCGTGTGCTGATCTCCAATACGCCGTGGGGGAGCTGCCAGCCTTCGCGCGGGCGGTTGAACTGACGTTCCAGGCTTTGCGGGTCGATGCCATTGGTGGCGCTGGCGAGCAGTGGCGGCAATGCCTGCTCCAGGCTCGGCTGGTCGAGGGCGCGAAGTTGCTCCAGCCGCGCGGCGCGGCGGCGATTGCGCGGTGGCGCATACGGGTCGAGCACACGGCCACCGCCAAGGGTGCGCTGGGCGGACTGGTCGCGCAGGACGATGCGGTCGCCATGTACCGCGTGGCTCGGTGCGTTGAGCAGTAGCTGGGCGAATGCGTGTTCGCCCGGCGCCAGGCTCGTGCCTTCGAGCAGGGCGACGCGGGCGGTGACGTCCTGGGCGCCGAGGTGCACGTGCACGGGCGTCCAGTGCTTGAGTTCGTGGGCTTCGCCGGGCAGCAGCTGGAAGTCGACGTCGATGCGTTGGGTTGGTGCGTGCAGCAGTGGGTGCAGCAGCCAGTCGCCGCGATGGATCTGCTCCACTGCCAGCCGCTCGCCGGCGAGATTCAGGGCCACGCGCTGGCCGGCATGGGCTTCGTCCGCTTCGCGGTTCTGCGCGTGCAGGCCGCGGACGCGCACGCGTTTGCCGGCGGGGCCGAGAAGCAGTTCGTCGCCGACTCGCACGCGCCCGGCAAAGGCGGTGCCGGTGACCACCACGCCAGCGCCGGTGACGCTGAAGGCGCGGTCGATGGCCAGGCGGAAGTGGCCGCTGTCGCTGCGGGCGGCGGTGCGCGCGGCTTCGTCGATCAGCGCCGCGCGCAGGGCGTCGATGCCATCGCCGCGGATGCTGGAAACCGGAAAGATCGGCGCTCCGGCCAGTGCTCCGGCGGCCAGCAGGTTTTCGATCTGTTGCTCGACTTCGGTGATGCGCGCCGGCTCGACGCGATCGATCTTGGTCAGCGCCACCAGTGCCCGGCGGATGCCGAGCAACTCGACGATGGCCAGGTGTTCACGGGTCTGCGGCATCACGCCGTCGTCAGCGGCCACCACCAGCAGCACGCAGTCGATGCCGCTGGCGCCGGCCAGCATGTTGTGCACGAAGCGCTCGTGGCCCGGCACGTCGATAAAGCCGGTGAGGCTGCCTTTGCCGAGGTCGGCGTAGAGGTAGCCGAGGTCGATGGTGATGCCACGCTCGCGCTCCTCGCGGCGGCGGTCGCCTTGTTGCCCGGTGAGGGCGTGGAGCAGTGCGGTCTTGCCATGGTCGATATGGCCGGCGGTCCCGACGATCAACGGGCCAGCTCCTCTTGCAGATGTGGCAGCAGTTCGAGGAAGGCCGGTTCGTCGTCCAGTTGGCGCAGGTCGAGCCAGAGGGCGTCGTCGTCGATGCGCCCGAGGACCGGAATCGGCAGGCAGCGCAGCGCTTCTTCAAGCTGGCGCAGGCTGCGGCCGCGCAGGCGCTTGGGCTGCTGCGGACGGATGCACAGGGCGGCGCTGGGCAGACGGGCCACCGGCTGCGCGCCGCTGCCGATCATGCCCAGGGCATCGGTTACTGCGATTTGCCAGCTCTCGCCGAGCACGGCGGCCAGCGCCGGGGCGATGCGTTCGGCCTGGGTGCGGATCTCCGCCTTCGGGCGGCTGAGCAGGCGCAGGCTGGTGAGGCGTTCGGCCAGGCGGTCGGGGTCGCGATAGAGGTTGAGCACCGCTTCCAGCGCCGCAAGGGTCAGCTTGTCGACGCGCAGGGCGCGCTTGAGCGGGTTCTTCTTGATCTTCTGGATCAGCGCCTTGCTGCCGACGATCAGCCCGGCCTGCGGGCCGCCGAGCAGCTTGTCGCCGCTGAAGGTGACGATGTCGGCGCCGTCGCGCAGCGCTTCCTGCACCGTCGGCTCTTTGGGCAGGCCCCAGCGCGAGAGGTCGAGCAGGCTGCCGCTGCCCAGATCTTCCAGCAACGGCAGATCGTGGGCATGGGCGATGCGCGCCAGCTCGGCGGTGGCGACGCTGGCAGTGAAACCCTGCACGCTGTAGTTGCTGGTATGCACGCGCATCAACAGCCCTGAGCGAGGGTTGATCGCCGCCTCGTAATCATTGGCGTGGGTGCGGTTGGTGGTACCGACTTCATGCAGCTTCACGCCGGCGCGGGCCATGATGTCCGGGATGCGGAAGGCGCCGCCGATCTCGATCAGCTCGCCACGGGAAATGATGCCTTCCTTGCGTGCGCCGAGGCTGTTCAAGGCCAGTAGCACGGCGGCGGCGTTGTTGTTCACCACGGTGACCGCCTCGGCGCCGGTCAGCTCGCGGATCAGCCCTTCGATGAGGTCGTCGCGGTCGCCGCGCTTGCCGGTGGCGAGATCGAATTCCAGGTTGAGTGGATAGCGCGCCGCAAGGGTGATCGCCTCGATGGCCTCATCCGGCAACAGGGCGCGACCGAGGTTGGTGTGCAGCACCGTGCCGGTGAGGTTGAACACTCGCCGCACGCGGCTCTTGTGCTGGCTGGCCAGGCGTTCGCCAGCGCGCCCGGCGAGCACCGCTTCGGACAGTTCCAGCGCGGCCAGCTGGCCACGGCGAGCCGGTTCGCGCAGTTCGTCGAGCAGGTCGCGCAGCGTCGCCAGCAGCGCCTGACGGCCATAGCGCTGCTGCAGTGGCTGGCAGGCCGGATCGCGCAGCAGCTTGTCCACCGAGGGCAGATGGCTGCTGCTCATGCCTCGCTCCCCGGTGCCAGCAGCAGGTTGGGTGCCTGGCGGATGTAGCCCTGATCGGCCAGCAGCAGGTCGAGGTCCAGCGTCGCCAGGTCGGCGGACAGGCTTTCGCCGTCAGGCGTCAGCTCCAGATAGAGCTGCTTGAGGTAGCCGTTGCATTCGGGGCAGGCCTCGGCCTTGATGCCGTTGGGCGAGCCTTCGAAGTGCAGGTAGTCGAGCTTCTTGGTGCTGCGGCAGTGGCTGCATTTCAGGCGCACGTAGTGCCATTCGCAGGCGCACAGGGAGCAGACCAGGTAGCGCAGGCCGTTGAGCTGCCCGCGGTGGCGAATCACCCCGGCCATGGGCGGTGCGCCGCAGCAGGGGCAGAGGGTCTGGTCTTCGCGTTCGCGCAGGTCGGAGAGGTCGAGCTGGAGCAGCCAGTGGGTCCAGGCCAGTTGCAGCGCGGCGCCGAGAAAGGGTACCAGCGCCGGCGGCAGGCTGTCGTACTGGCCACTGACCAGCGCCACGGCCCAGGCCTTGCGCTGGCCGCTGTCGGCGCGGCGCAGCTGATCGATGGCCGCGATGACCGACAGGTTGTCCGGCACCGCGAAGGCATCCAGCCAGGCATCGAGCAGCGGCAGCCACGCCCCTTCGCGCACCAGGGTGTCGGCGGCCAGTGGCGGCATGGCGTGCTTGAAGCATTCGCGGGTGCGCGCAGGGTCGAGCGGTGCGCTGGCAGGTGGGTTGTCCAGCACCTGCTGCTGGGCCTGGCATACGCCGGCGAGCAGGCGCAGGTAGTCGGCCAGCGGATGATCTTCGGCGAGCTTGGTCAGACGCTCGCTGCGCAGGGCGAACAGATCGCGTGGCGGCAGGTTGGTGAAGGGTGGTTTGCTGGCAGCGGCTTCGATCTGCCCGGGTTCGAGAATGGTGCCTGACACGCAGGACTCCTTTTCTTGTGATATGCCGAACAGCATAGTCCGTCAGCGGTTATCGCTCGGCTTTCGATGGCATGCACGGACGAAGATTCCCGCGGTTGCGGGAGCCTTCGTCGCGCTGTGGCGAGGTTTACTTGCGCTGGCTGATCTCCCGGTACCAGGCCGGATGGTGCTTGCGCGCCCAGGCCCGGCTGACGGTGCCGTAGAGCATCGCGCCCATGGAGCCCTTGATCCAGATGGCGGCGTAGATGTGCACGATGATGCTGACGATCAGCACGAAGGCGGCGGCCGCATGCAGCAGGCTGGCCCAGCGCAGCGAGACGATGCCGAAGAAGCTGCTGAAGTATTCGCGCCAGATGACGATGCCGCTGAGCAGCAGGACCAGCATGCTGAGGATCAACACCCAGAACAGCACCTTCTGCCCTGCGTTGTAACGGCCGACTTCCGGCAGCTTTTCCTCGCGGTTGTGCACCACGTCGTTGATCTGCCTGAGCCACTGACGGTCCCGTGCCTCGATGCGGTTGTGCCCGGCGAAACGGATCGCCAGCCAGAGGAAGAAGACGAACATCGCGACCCCGATGAAGGGGTGCAGGATGCGCGTCCAGGTGCCGCCGCCGAACAGCCCGGAGAGGCCGAACAGCGCCGGATGGAACAGTGCCAGGCCGGACAGCGCGGCGAGCACGAAGAGAATCGCGACGATCCAGTGGTTGGTCCGTTGCGAGGGGTTGTAGCGTTCGATCTCGTTGTTGTTCATCGTTGACTCCTTGAGCGAGCGGACACCGAAGGCAGCCCCGCGAACGGGGCCACGCCGTCAGGGTCGCGGCTCCTTGGGATCGACCACATGCACCGAAGGATCGACCTGATGCACTACGGGCTCGCTGAGCTCGGCCTTGTCGTCTTCTTCCTCGACGCGGATCGGGCCGACCCGCGTGTAGTGGAAGAAGCCGGCCAGCACCGCCGCGCCCATGCCCAGCAGCGCGAGGGGCTTGGTCACGCCCTTCCACAGTCCAACCAGCGGGCTGATGGTGGGCTCGTCCGGCAGGTTGTTGTACAACGAGGGCTGATCGGCATGGTGCAGCACGTACATCACGTGCGTACCGCCGACACCATCGGGGTCGTACAGGCCGGCCTGGTCGAAACCGCGCTCCTTGAGGTCGGCGATGCGCCCGGCGGCGTGATCCTTCATGTCCTCCTTGCTGCCGAAGACGATGGCGCCGGTGGGGCAGGTTTTTACGCAGGCGGGCTCCAGCCCGACCGACACGCGGTCGGAACAGAGCGTGCACTTGTAGGCCTTCTTGTCCTTCTCGGAGATGCGCGGGATATCGAACGGGCAGCCGGTGATGCAGTAGCCGCAGCCGATGCAGTGGTCCTGGTTGAAGTCGACGATGCCGTTGGCGTACTTCACGATCGCCCCCGGTGCCGGGCAGGCCTTGAGGCAGCCCGGGTCGGCGCAGTGCATGCAGCCGTCCTTGCGGATCAGCCATTCGAGGTTGCCGCTGCCAGGGTTCTCGTACTCGGCAAACTTCATCACCGTCCAGGATTCGGCGGTGAGGTCGATCGGGTTGTCGTAGGTCCCGTGGCTGGTGCCGACTTCGTCGCGCAGCTCGTTCCATTCCGAACAGGCGACCTGGCAGGCCTTGCAGCCGATGCACTTGGAGGTGTCGATCAGTTTCGCCACTTCGCCGACCTCGCGGATCGACGGCCGCTCGGTGGTCGTGGCGGAGCGGGCAAACACGTCTTGAGTAGCCATCATGCCTTCTCCACGTTGACCAGGAACGACTTGAACTCCGGCGTCTGGGTGTTGGCGTCACCGACGAACGGCGTCAGCGTGTTGGTCAGGTAACCGTTGCGCGCCACGCCAGCGAAGCCCCAGTGCAGCGGGATGCCGATCTGGTGCACGGTCTTGCCATCCACCGTCAGCGGCTTGATGCGCTTGGTCACCACCGCCACCGCCTTGATATAGCCGCGGTTGGACGACACCTTGACCCGCTCGCCGGCGGCGATGCCGAGCTCCTTGGCCAGCACCTCGCCGATCTCGACGAACTGCTCGGGCTGGGTGATCGCGTTGAGCCGGCAGTGCTTGGTCCAGAAGTGGAAGTGCTCGGTGAGCCGGTAGGTGGTCGCCGCATAGGGGAATTCCTCCGCCGTGCCGAACAACTCCATGTCGTTCTTGAACACCCGCGCGGCGGGATTACTGGTCGCCTGGCGGTTCTCCGGATGCAGCGGGTTGCGCCCGATCGGCGTCTCGAACGGCTCGTAGTGCTCGGGGAATGGTCCCTCGTTCATCTTGTCCACGGCGAACAGCCGGGCCACCCCCTCGGGGTTCATGATGAAGGGGTTCATGCCGGCTTCGGGCGGCGAGTCGACCTTGAAGTCCGGCACGTCGGTGCCGCCCCATTTGCTGCCATCCCACCAGACCAGGCGCTTCTTCTGCGGGTCCCACGGGTTGCCCGCAGGATCGGCCGAGGCACGGTTGTAGAGAATTCGCCGGTTGGCCGGCCAGGACCAGGCCCAACCAAGGGTCTGGCCCATGCCGTAGGGATCGGCGTTGTCACGCCGGGCCATCTGGTTGCCGGCCTGGGTCCAGGCGCCGCTGAAGATCCAGCAGCCACACGACGTGCTGCCATCGGCGCGCAGCAGACCGAAGCCGGGCAACTGTTCGCCGGCCTTGGCCAGCAGCGCGCCGCTCTGCGGATCGAGCACATCGCCCAGCGCCTTGCCGTTGTACTCCTGCGCAATTTCTTCAGCGGAGGGCTCCTCGGGCTGGCGGTAGGACCAGTCGATGTTCAGCAGTGGCTCGGCGTAGGCGCCGCCTTCCTTGCGATACAGCTCACGCAGCCGGTGGAACAGTCCGCCCATGATCACCACGTCGGTCTTCGCCTGGCCTGGCGGCTCGGCGGCCTTCCAGTGCCACTGCAGCCAGCGCCCGCTGTTCACCAGCGAGCCATCCTCCTCGGCGAAGCAGGTGGTCGGCAGGCGGAACACCGTGGTCTGGATGCTGGCGGTGTCGACGTCGTTGTATTCGCCGGCGTTGCGCCAGAACTCCGAGGTCTCGGTGGCCAGCGGGTCCATGACCACCAGGTACTTGAGCTTGGCCAGCGCCGCGCTGACCTTGGCCTTGTTGGGGAACGAGGCGATGGGGTTGAAGCCCTGGCAGAAATAGCCGTTGACCTGCCCCTGGTACATCATGTCGAACACCTTGAGCACGTCGTAGCCAGGAATATCCAGCTTCGGCAGCCAGTCGTAGCCCCAGTTGTTCTCCGCCGTGGCGCTCTTGCCATACCAGGCTTTCATCAGGCTGACGTGGAACTTCTCGTAGTGCTGCCAGTAGGACAGCTGTCCCGGGCGCAGCGGCTTGGCGGTGCGTTTGGCGATGTACGCGGTGTAGTCCTGCTCGGCCTCCAGCGGCAGGGTCAGATAGCCAGGCAACAGGTTGGACAGCAGGCCCAGGTCGGTCAGGCCCTGGATGTTGGAATGCCCACGCAGGGCGTTCATGCCGCCACCAGGCATGCCGATGTTGCCGAGCAGCAGTTGCACCATGGCGCCCGTACGGATCATCTGCGAGCCGACCGAGTGCTGGGTCCAGCCCAGGGCGTACATGATCGTCATGGCCTTGCCCGGTGCGGATGTCTCGGCGATGGTTTCCCAGACCTGGAGCATCCTGTCCTGCGGTGTACCACAGATGTTGCTGACCACCTCCGGGGTGTAGCGGCTGTAGTGCTGCTTGAGCAGGTTGTAGACACAGCGCGGGTGAGTGAGGCTCTTGTCGACGCGGGCGAAGCCGTCCTCATCCAGCTCGTAGCTCCAGGTGGATTTGTCCGGGTAGCTGCGCTTCTCGGCGTCATAGCCGTTGAACAGGCCGTCCTCGAAGCCGAAGCCTTCCTTCACGATGAACGCGACATCGGTGTAGTTGACCACGTACTCGTGCTGGATCTTGTCGTTCTCCAGCAGGTAGTTGATCAGCCCGCCGAGGAAGGCGATGTCGGTACCGGTACGGATCGGCGCATACAGGTCTGCGACCGAGGCCGAACGGGTGAAGCGTGGATCGACCACCACCAGCCGCGCCTTGTTGCGCGCCTTGGCCTCGGTGACCCATTTGAAGCCGCACGGGTGCGCTTCGGCGGCGTTACCGCCCATGATCAGGACCAGATCGGCGTTCTGGATATCGCTCCAGTGATTGGTCATGGCTCCACGGCCAAACGTCGGGGCAAGACTTGCCACCGTCGGGCCGTGTCAGACACGTGCCTGGTTATCGAATCCCAGCATGCCGAGCGAGCGCACCACCTTGTGGGTGATGTAGCCGGCCTCGTTGGATGATGCCGAGGCGGCGAGGAAACCGGTAGTCAGCCAGCGGTTGACCGTCTGGCCCTTGTCGTTGCGCTCGATGAAGTTGGCGTCGCGGTCGTCCTTCATCAGTCGGGCGATACGGTCGAGGGCTTCGCTCCACTCGATGCGCTTCCACTCGTTGCTGCCGGCTTCGCGGACTTCCGGATGGGTCAGGCGGTTGGGGCTGTGAACGAAGTCCAGCAGGCCGGCGCCCTTCGGGCAGAGCGTGCCGCGGTTGACCGGGTGATCGGAGTCGCCTTCGATGTGGATGATGTTCTGTGCGACGTTCTTGCCGCCGCTGCCCTGGCTGTAGAGGATCAGCCCGCAGCCGACGGAGCAGTAGGGGCAGGTGTTGCGGGTTTCACGGGTGTTGGTCAGTTTGAAATGCCGAATCGACTCGGCATACGCCGTCGGCGGGGCCATGCCCAATGCCGCCATGCTCGACGCCCCAAGGCCCACACCGCAGACCTTGAAGAACTGTCGACGGTTCATGTCCATCGGAGGTTCTCCTTCTTATCAGGCTGAAACGCCGATGCTTTGCCGGCGTCTGCTAAAGCAGCTTAGTCAAGCTTTCGGAAAGTGAAGGATTAATTCCGGGTGCCGCCGCTGCCCTTGCAGCCAGCCGATCGGTCACATGGCGGCTTCAGGCGCCGGTCGAGGCGGCAAGCTGGTTTTTCCATTCTCGCGGCGATTGTCCGGCTTGGGCCTTGAATGCGCGCGAAAGCGCTGCTTCGCTGCCGTAGCCGACCTCGGTGGCGATTACCTTCAGCGGCCGCCCGCGCTGCAGCGCCTTTTGCGCCAGGCGGACGCGCCAGCCCTGCAGATACTGGCCGGGCGTCTGCCCGAGCGTTTCGCGGAAGCTGGTGGCGAAGGCGCTACGCGACATCCCGGCGACGCGGGCGAGCTCTTCGAGCGTCCAGTCCTGCGCCGGCGCTTCGTGCATCGCCACCAGCGCGTTGCGCAAACGCGGATGGGCGAGGCCTGAGAGCAGTCCGCCGCTGACCTCGTCGCTTTCCATCAGCTGACGCAGGATCTGGATCATCACCACCTCCACCAGGCGCTCGATCAGCGCCATGCGCCCGCAGCGCTGTTTGAAGGCCTCCTCGAACAGCAGCGAGAGCACCGGCTCGGCACCCATGACACCATCCAGCGGCAGGCAGACCAGATCGGCCAGCGCCGAGGCGATCGGGTTGGCCCTGCCCCCCTCGAACGTCAGGTTCGCGCAGACCATGTCCACCTCGCAGTCCGGCGCGGTGATGAAGCGATGCGTCAGCGGTCGCGGGAACAGCAGCAGGCTCGGCTGCGTGACGTGCAGTGTCTCCCGGCCGTAGCGGACCTCCACCGCACCGCGGCGAATCAGGTGCAGTTGCCCGTGCACGCCATCGCTCTGCAACGTGTTGATGCCGCACAGCGGCCCGGTGTTGAACACCTGGGCGTGCATCGGGAAGTGCGTCATCAACGCAGCGAGGCGATCGGACATGTAAGTACTCCTGATCAAGTTTCCCGGACTTTACGTCACCAACATTTTTTTCTGGTGAGCAGAATAGCGCTTACCGGACAACACCGCTCCGGCAACTTCAGAAAACAGGAGTCACCGCCATGTCCATCGAGAAGATCCTCTACACCGCTACTGCTACCGCCACTGGCGGCCGCGAAGGTCGCGCCACATCGTCCGACCAGGCGCTCGACGTGCAGCTGTCCACGCCGCGTGAGCTGGGCGGCGCCGGTGGTGCCGGGACCAACCCCGAGCAGCTGTTCGCTGCCGGATATTCGGCCTGCTTTCTCGGGGCGCTGAAGTTCGTCGCCGGCAAGCAGAAGGTCACTCTGCCGGTGGATACGCGCATCACTGGGAAGGTCGGCATCGGCCAGATCCCCACCGGCTTCGGCATCGAGGCCGAGCTGACCATCAGTGCCCCCGGCGTTGCCCGCGACCTGCTGCAGAACCTGGTCGAGCAGGCCCACATCGTCTGCCCCTATTCCAACGCTACCCGCGGAAACATCGACGTCACGCTGGTCATCGCCGACTGAGCCGGACCGCCACCCTTTCGAACAGGAGACCCATGCCATGAACCCGATCACCCGTATCCTCGCCCTGCCGCTGCTGGCCATCGCGCTGCAGCCCGCCTTCGCCGCCCAGGCCGCACAACCGGCGAAGCCCGGCAGCGCCGCTGTTGCCGCACATACAGCCAGCACCATCACTACCGCCGATGGCGTGCAGCTCTACTACAAGGACTGGGGCCCGAAGGACGGCCCGGTGGTGACCTTCAGCCACGGCTGGCCGCTGAGTTCCGACAGCTGGGAATCGCAGATGCTGTTTCTCGCATCCGAGGGCTATCGCGTGGTCGCCCATGACCGCCGCGGCCATGGCCGGTCCAGCCAGCCCTGGGAAGGCAACGACATGGATCATTACGCCGACGACCTGGCGGCGGTGATCGACGCGCTCGACCTGCAGGACGTGACCCTGGTGGGTTTCTCCACCGGTGGTGGTGAGGTGGCGCGCTACATCGGTCGCCACGGCACCGGGCGGGTGAAAAAGGCTGTGCTGGTCAGCGCCGTGCCGCCGATGATGCTGAAGACCGCGGATAACCCGGGTGGTCTGCCGCTGGAAGTGTTCGACGGCATCCGCAAGGCTTCGCTGGAAGACCGCGCGCAGCTGTATCTGGACCTGGCTTCCGGCCCGTTCTACGGCTTCAACCGCCCGGGCGCCAAGGTATCCCAGGGATTGATCGACAACTGGCGGGCCCAGGGCATGCAGGCCGGGCACAAGAACACCTACGACTCCATCGCCGCCTTCTCGGCCACCGATTTCCGCGAGGACCTGAAGAAGTTCGATGTGCCGACGCTGGTGATCCACGGTGACGATGATCAGATCGTGCCGCTGGACAGCTCGGGCAAGGCATCCGCCGCGCTGATCGAGGACGCGCAGCTGATCGTCTACCCCGGTGCGCCGCATGGCCTGACCGACACCCACAAGGAGCGCTTCAACAACGATCTGCTGGCCTTCCTCAAGGAGTGATGCGAGCGGCTGCGCCGAGCGTGCGGTGCTTGCACCCGCAGAAACGACAAACCCCGCCAGATGGCGGGGTTTGTCTGTGGACTGCGCTAAGGCAGACCGGGGTTTCTACGCGACACCGATCAGGCGTTCTGACGGATACCGGCGACCAGCCAGGGCTGGTTCTCGCCCTGCACACGCTCCATGCGCCAGCTCTCGCTGAAGGGTTCGCCCTGGTCGAAGCGCGAGGTCTTGGCCACGCCGCTGAAGGTCAGCGTTGCGGTGGTCTTCTCGGCGTTGTCGTCGACGCCGTCGAGCTGGATCTGCAGATCGTCGATGTAGGTCGACTGATAGGCATCACCGATCTCGGCGCGCTCCTGCTTGAGGAAACCCAGCAGCTGCGGGGTAACGAACTCGGCGATCTTGTCCATCTCGTTGGCGTCCCAGTGCTGCTGCAGCGAGAGGAAGTGCTCGCGCGCGGCCGCAACGAAGTTCTGCTCGTTGAACCAGGCCGGGGCATTGATCACCGGAGCGGCGGCGACCGGGGCGGCGCTGCCACCGAAGATGGAGGTCGCGGGTTGCTGCGGCATCTCACGCTGCATTGGCGCGTGACCGGCCATGGCTGGTTGCTGCTGGCGGCGACGGGCGGCGAGGAAGCGGAACAGCAGGAAGGCGATCAGGCCGAAGATCAGTATATCCATGAACTGGATGCCCTCGAAGCCATCGCCCATGAACATCGAGGCGAGCAGGCCGCCGGCGGCCAGACCGGCCAGCGGGCCGAGCCAGCGCGAGGCACCGCTGGCGGCAGCGGGCGTCTGACGGCCAGCCTGATTCGGTGCGGCCTGGGTCTGCTGGGGCGCCTGGCGGGTCTGGTGGCTAGGTGCCGAGCCGAAGCTCTTGCCGCCGCCGAAGCGCTTGGCGTGGGCGTCCAGCGCGAAGGTCAGGCTGATACACAGCGCCATGAAAATGCTAAGCACACGTTGCATTGAGTGTTCCCGCTTGAATTAAGTGGAGGTACGCGCGCCATCCTGCCGAGCCGGGCAAGGGTTGGCGAGGGGCAGTATGTTACGAGCTTTTGCTTGCGACCGTTGGTCGCGTCCGGCCAGGCTGACCAAGAGTCGGCTGGCCCTGATCGGCGCGCGGAGCCCGGCGGCTCCGCGCGCACGGCAGGTCAACGCCAGTTGTACAGTTCCTTCTCGGAGATCTCGTGCATCGGCTTGACCTGCGCCTGGAAGGCTTTCATCGACGCCCAGATGCGCCCGTTCAGCTCGCTCTGCGCAGCCAGCTCGCCGAGCACCAGCTCCGACTGCTCCTCCATGGCGCCGAGCACTTCGTCGGGGAAGCGCTTGAGCTCGACGCCCTGCTGCTTGAGCTGATCCAGCGCCAGGGCGTTGTTGTAGACGTAGTCGTCCATCATGTCGCGGCTGGCCGCGCGGGTCGCTTCGGTGAGGATCGCCTGCAGATCCTCGGGCAGGGTGTCGAGCGCCTTCTGGTTGACCAGCAGTTCGAGCACCGCCTGCGGCTCCTGCCAGCCGGGGTAGTAGTAATACTTCGCGGCCTTGTGCAAGCCGAAGGCCAGGTCGTTGTACGGGCTGACCCAGTCGGTGGCGTCGATGGCGCCGGTCTGCAGCGCGGTGAACACCTCGCCGCCAGGCAGGTTGACGGTGGTCGCACCGAGACGTGTCAGCACTTCGCCGCCGAGGCCCGGCATGCGGATCTTCAGCCCCTTGAGGTCGTCCAGCGAATTGATTTCCTTGTTGTACCAGCCGCCCATCTGCATGCCGGTGTTGCCGACCACCATCGGCTTCACGCCGAACGGGGCATAGGCCTCGTCCCAGAACTTCTGGCCTTCGCCCTTGCTCAGCCAGGCGTTCATCTCGATGGCCGACAGGCCGAACGGCACGGAGGTGAAGAACTGCGCCGTGGGCACCTTGCCTTTCCAGTAGTAGGCAGCTCCATGGCCCAGTTCGGCGGTGCCGCGGGAGACGGCATCGAACACTTCCAGCGCCGGTACTAGTTCGCCGGCGGCGTAGACCTTGATGGTCAGGCGGCCGTCGCTCATCACCTTGACGCGCTCGGCCAGGCGTTCAGCGGCGGTGCCCAGGCCCGGGTAGTTCTTCGGCCAGGCGGTAACCATCTTCCAGGTGTAGGTCTTGGCGGGTTCGCTGGCGGCCTGCTGGCCGGTGGGTTCGACTTTCTTGTCATCGTTGCAACCGGCGAGGCCGAGGGTAGCAAGCAAGGCAGCGGCAGCACCGAACAGATGGCGGCGTTTCATGGGTCGGTATCCTTGGAAGATTCTTCTTATAGGAATGGCTGGTTGGTATGACGGGTTGACGTTAGCGTCAACCTCACAGAGCTTCAAGTTTCGCGTAGCTGAGCATCAGCCATTTGCTGCCCTCGTCCTCGAAATTCACCTGCACCCGTGCCTGGGCGCCGGAGCCTTCGAAGTTGAGGATGGTGCCTTCGCCGAACAGCGAATGGCGCACGCGCTGGCCGAGGTTGAACGGTGTTTCCGGCACGCCGGCGCCGTCGAACAGCGAGGAGCCGCTCATGCTCTTGCCGCTGAACGAGCGCGTCACCGTGTTGCTCAGCCGCACTTCCTGCACCAGCGCCGGCGGAATCTCGCGGACGAAGCGCGAGACCTTGTTGTAGGTCTCGCTGCCGTACAGCCGGCGGGTCTCGGCATAGGTGATCACCAGCTGCTGCATGGCGCGGGTGATGCCGACGTAGGCCAGGCGGCGTTCCTCTTCCAGACGGCCGGACTCCTCCAGGCTCATCTTGTGCGGGAACAGGCCTTCTTCCATGCCGACCAGGAACACCAGCGGGAACTCCAGACCCTTGGCGCTGTGCAGGGTCATCAGCTGCACGCTGTCCTCGTGATCGCCGGCCTGCTGCTCGCCGGCCTCCAGCGAGGCGTGGTCGAGGAAGGCGGCTAGGGGCGACTGGATGTCGTCGTCCTCTTCGCTGTAGTTGTCGAAGGCGCGGGCGGCGGATACCAGTTCCTCGAGGTTTTCCACCCGCGCCTGGGCCTTCTCGCCCTTTTCGTCGCGGTGGTAGGCGAGTAGCCCGGATTCCTCGATGACCAGCTGCGCCATGCTGTGCAGCGGCAGTTTCTCGACCTTCAGCGCCAGGGTGTCGACCAGCTCGACGAAGCCGTTCAGCGCGCTGGCAGCGCGGCCGGAAACCGCCTTGGTACCGACCGCCTGATGCAGCGCCGCCCACATCGACAGGCCCTGATCACGCGCCAGCTGGCGCAGTGCTTCGACGGTCTTCTCGCCGATGCCGCGCGCCGGCACGTTGATCACCCGTTCCAGCGCCGCGTCGTTGTCGCGGGTCTGGATCAGGCGCAGGTAGGCCATGGCGTTCTTGATCTCGGCGCGCTCGAAGAAGCGCTGGCCGCCGTAGATGCGGTAGGGAATCTTCTCGCGCAGCAGCGCCTCTTCCAGCACCCGCGACTGGGCGTTGGAGCGGTAGAGGATGGCGATCTCGCTGCGGCTCATGCCGTCGCGGATGGCCTTCTCGATGCTCTCGACCACGTAGCGCGCTTCGTCGTGCTCGTTGAACGCGGCGTACAGGCTGATCGGCTCGCCCTCGCAACCGGAAGTCCAGAGTTCCTTGCCGAGACGGCCCTGGTTGTTGGCGATCAGCGCGTTGGCGGCCTTGAGGATGCAGGCGGTGGAGCGGTAGTTCTGCTCCAGGCGGATGGTTTCGGCATCCGGGAAATCCTGGCTGAACTGGTGCAGGTTCTCGATCCGCGCGCCACGCCAGCCGTAGATCGACTGGTCGTCGTCGCCGACCACCATCAGGCTCTCGCCGCCCTTGGCCAGCAGCCGCAACCAGGCGTACTGCACGGCATTGGTGTCCTGGAACTCGTCGACCAGCACGTGGCGGAAGCGGCGCTGATAGTGATCGAGCAGGCCTGGATGGTCGCGCCACAGGTCCAGGGCGCGCAGCAGCAGCTCGGAGAAGTCGATCACCCCGGCGCGGGCGCAGGCCTCTTCATAGGCTTCGTAGATCTTCAGCTGGGTGGCGAGGAACAGATCACCGCCGGGCTGAATGTTGCGTGGGCGCAGCCCTTCGTCCTTCTGCGCATTGATCCACCACTGTGCCTGGCGCGCCGGCCAGCGCTGCTCGTCGAGGCCGAGCTCGCGGATCACCCGCTTGACCAGGCGCTGCTGGTCGTCGGAATCGAGAATCTGGAAATTCTCCGCCAGCTTCGCCTCGCGCCAGTGCGCACGCAGCAGGCGATGGGCCAGGCCGTGGAAGGTGCCGACCCACATGCCCTGCGGGTTGACATGCAGCAGTTGCTCGATGCGCTGGCGCATCTCGGCGGCAGCCTTGTTGGTAAAGGTCACCGAAAGGATCGAGTGCAATGATGCGCGCTCGACCTGGTGCAACCAGGCGATGCGATGCACCAGAACGCGGGTCTTGCCCGAGCCTGCGCCGGCCAGCACCAATTGCCGGCCCAGCGGCGCGGCCACGGCCTGGCGCTGAGCATCGTTGAGGGAATTCAGGAGAAGGGAGAGATCGTCATGCATCGCGGCATTCTATTGGAAATGCCTGCGCTGCGCTCGCCCTGTGGTCCGTTTGGCCGAGCGCCATGCATCGCGGCGGGAGCCTGCTTCGCCTTATGGGTTATGCCGGAACTCCGTTGGTCGGTGAGCATGGCCCACAGACCAATTTCCGACGCAGCATGTATGACGCGAGACTAGCAACGTGCCATTATCGGCCGTGTTTTGGTTCCGAGAGAGCCTGATTCGGGTGCAGTTATTACTAGAACAACAGACATGACCGATTCCATTCGAACCGCCTTCCCGGGGGCTGCGACCGCTGTTGCAGACGGGATGGCGCCCTCCGACCACATTGCCGAACGCACGCGTTTGCTCTATCTGGGGTCGCGTGTCCCGGCGCTGTTGCTGTTGCTCTCGACGCTGATCTGCGGCGTGGTGCTATGGGAGGACAACGGCGGCATCGAACTCGGTGGCTGGATCGGCTGGATGCTCGCGCTGGGCCTGCTGTGGCTGCAGCAGGTCATGGCGTTCGGCAAGGCTAGCCCCGAGGGGCAGGCCGATGCGCACTGGCGCTGGCGGTTCTTTCTCGGCAGCAGCATATGTGCGGTCAGCCTGAGCTATGCAATGGTCGCGCTGATACCCGCTGATGCTTTCGCCACGCAGGCGCTGCTGTACGGTTTGATCGGTTCGGTCGTCGTCGCCGCCAGCGTCGCCTATGGCGTCTGCCTTCCTGCTTTCTTCTGTTTCGCCGTGCCCAGCCTGCTGCCGACCGGTTTGCTGTTGATGACCAGCGGCCATCCGTTGCAGCAGGGTTGGGGGTTGCTGGCGATGATCGTGCTGGCGACCTTGAGCCTGACCGCCTGGCAGATCAGTCGATTGATCACCGACAGTATCGAACAACGCCTGCACCGGCAGCGCCTGATCGACCGGTTGGAGAGGGCCGGTCGCGAGGCCGAGCTGCTCAATCACCGGCTAGGGTCGGAGATTGAACAGCGTTGCCATGCCGAGCAGCAGCTGCGCAGCGCTTACGATGGCCTCGAGTTGCGTGTGGCCGAACGTACGGTGGAGCTTGCCCGGGCCGCGGAAGAACTCGGTGAAAGCGAAGCACGGCTCAATCTGGCGCTCGATGCCAGCGGCCTCGGTCTGTGGGATTGGGACCTGGCGAACAACCGGGTCCACCACTCCCGGCTGGAAGTGGTCTTCGGTGTCGGCTTGCCCGATCGTCGCGATGAGCATGGCTCGCCGCTGCCGGACATCCATCCCGACGATCTGGAAGCCGTCCGTGCGACACTGATCGCGCATCTGAAGGGTGA
Source organism: Pseudomonas sp. LM13 (assembly GCF_041381355.1). NCBI lineage: Bacteria > Pseudomonadati > Pseudomonadota > Gammaproteobacteria > Pseudomonadales > Pseudomonadaceae > Pseudomonas > Pseudomonas sp. LM13. Next base: position 44,054 of record NZ_JACBXH010000009.1, on the reverse strand, counting down.
AACCGAATTCTTTACCGTGGAGTATCGGGCGCTGCGCGCTGATGGCAGCGAACTCTGGCTCGAAGACCGCGGCCGGGTGATCCAGCGCGATGCCGGTGGGCGAGCGTTGCGCATGATCGGTACCCGCCGTGACATCAGCGAGCTGCGCAGCCAGGCCGAGCAGCAGCGCCTGGCGGCCACGGTGTTCGAAGCCGCCAGCGAAGGCATGGTGATCATGAACGCCCGCTACCGCGTGTTGGCGGTGAATGATGCCTGCTGCGCGCTGTGCGGCTACGACCGCGAGGAGCTGATCGGTCACAGCGTGGCGCGAATCGCCGGCTCGCAGGAGAGCCAGCGGCAGTACCAGACCATGCGTGAAGCGCTGGAACTGCACGGTCACTGGCAGGGCGAGCTGATCGAGACCCGCAAGAGCGGTGAGGTCTACCCGCAGTGGGTGCAGTTGCGCGAGGTACGCGATGCCAACGACAGCGTCACCCATGTGGTTGCCTTCATCTCCGACCTCAGCGTGCGGCGCAAGATCGAGGAGCGCCTGCGCTACCTGACTCATTACGATGACCTCACCGGGCTGGCCAACCGCGGCCTGCTCAAGGAGCGTCTGCACGAGGCCTGCCAACGGGTGCGCCGCAATGGCCGCAACATGGCGGTGCTCTACATCGATCTGGACCGCTTCAAGCTGCTCAACGAAAGCCTGGGCCATGAGGCTGCCGACGCGCTGCTGCGCGAGATGTCGCGACGGATCACCCAGACCCTGAGCGAGGCCGACACCATCGCGCGGCTGTCCGGCGACGAGTTCGTCGTGCTGATCGACGCCTACGGCAGTCTCAGCAGCCTCGCGCATCTGGGCAGCCGGTTGCTGCAGCGCATCCGCAAACCAGTGATCATCGATGAGCAGGAGCTGGTCATCAGCGCCTCGATCGGCGTCAGCCTGATGCCGGACAACAGCCGTGATGCGGAAGTGCTGCTGCGCCAGGCGAACATGGCCATGCAGCAGGCCAAGCACCTGGGCGGCAACACGCTGCAGTTCTTCACCGACCGTCCGCAGGCGTCGAGCATGCAGTACCTGCAGCTGGAGAATCAGCTGCGCAAGGCGCTGGATTCCGGCCAGCTGGAAGTGTTCTATCAGCCTCGTCTGACGCTGGCCAACGATGCCCTGGATGCTGCCGAAGCGCTGGTGCGCTGGCGTCACCCCGAGCGCGGACTGGTCGCGCCGGCGCACTTCATTCCGCTGGCGGAAGAGACCGGTTTGATCATTCCGCTCGGTGAGTTCGTCTTGCGCGAGGCCTGCCGCCAGGCGCGCCAGTGGCAGCAGCAGGGGCTGGCCGAGATCCGCGTCTCGGTGAACCTCTCGGTCAAGCAGTTGCGCCAGGGCAACTTCGTCAGCCTGGTGCGCCAGGTGCAGGAGGAAACCGGCCTGCCGGCGACCATGCTGGAGCTGGAACTGACCGAAAGCCAGTTGCTGGACGACATCGATAACGCCATCAGCATCAGCGAGCAGCTGCGCGCGCTGGGCGTGCGACTGGCGATCGACGATTTTGGCACCGGCTTCTCGTCGCTGAGTTACCTCAAGCGCTTCCCGGTGGATTACGTGAAGATCGACCGCTCGTTCATCAGTGAGCTGGAGCATTCCAGCCAGGATGCGGCGATTACCCGGGCGATCATCGCCATGGTCCACAGCCTGGAGCGCAAGGTGGTAGCCGAGGGCGTGGAAACCCAGGCGCAGATGGATTTCCTCAAGGCCAACCAGTGCGACGAAATCCAGGGTTACCTGCTCAGTCCGCCGGTGCCGGCCGAGCAGTTCGCCGAACTGCTGCGCTAGGCTGCGGCGTCGCGATGCGACGCCAGCTCCGCGCTCAACCGCGCGTGGTGCTGCCGCCCAGTTCGCGCATCAGCAGGGCGTAGCGCAGATCGACGTCTTCCGGCACCGGCAGGTACACCGTATGACCGTCGCCCGGCGCCACCTCGATGGCTTCGCCGCGCTTGTCCTCCAGCCGCTCAAGACGCAGATTGAGATTGCCCTGCGGCGTCATCAGCTCCAGCCGGTCGCCCACCGCGAAGCGATTCTTCACCTTCACCTCGGCCAGCCCGTTGCGCCGCTCGCCGGTCAGTTCGCCGACGAACTGCTGGCGCTCGGAGAGCGAGAAGCCGCGTTCGTAGTTCTGGTATTCGTCATGCACGTGACGGCGCAGGAAACCTTCGGTGTAGCCGCGGTGCGCCAGCGATTCGAGGGTGTCCATCAACGACTTGTCGAACGGCCGGCCGGCGAGGGCGTCGTCGATGGCCTTGCGGTAGACCTGCGCGGTGCGCGCCACGTAGTAGTGGCTCTTGGTACGGCCTTCGATCTTCAGCGAATGCACGCCCATCTGCACCAGGCGCTCGACATGCTGCACGGCGCGCAGGTCCTTGGAATTCATGATGTAGGTGCCGTGCTCGTCCTCGGTGGCCTCCATAAACTCGCCAGGACGCGAGACGTCCTCGAGCAGGAATACCTTGTCGGTGGGGGCCCCGACGCCCAGGGTCGGGTCGTCCTGCGCCGCGACCTGCTGTACGGCGATGGGCTCGTAGAGATGAACCGAGTTGCCCAGTTCGTCCTCCTTCGCCTCGTGGGTCTTGTATTCCCAGCGGCAGGCGTTGGTGCAGGTGCCCTGATTGGGGTCGCGCTTGTTGATGTAGCCGGACAGCAGGCAGCGGCCGGAATAGGCCATGCACAGCGCGCCGTGGACGAACACCTCCAGCTCCATGCCCGGCACCTGTTCGCGGATCTCGCCGATCTCCTCCAGCGATAGTTCGCGGGACAGGATCACGCGGCTGACGCCCTGGCTTTCCCAGAACTTCACCGTCGCCCAGTTCACCGCGTTGGCCTGCACCGAGAGGTGGATGGTCTGCTGCGGGAAGTGCTGGCGCACCAGCATGATCAGACCGGGATCGGACATGATCAGCGCATCCGGTCCCATCGCCACCACCGGCTCCAGATCCTTGATGAAGGTCTTCAGCTTGGCGTTGTGCGGGGCGATGTTGACCACCACGTAGAACTGCTTGCCCAGCGCGTGCGCTTCGTCGATGCCGAGCTTGAGGTTGGCGTGGTCGAACTCGTTGTTGCGCACGCGCAGGCTGTAGCGCGGCTGCCCGGCATACACCGCATCGGCGCCGTAGGCGAAGGCGTAGCGCATGGATTTCAGCGTGCCGGCAGGCGACAGCAGCTCGGTGCGGTTGGGGGTGCTCATGGCGCGGAACTCGCAGGGGTATCGAAAGCGCGGCATTTTACTGCGCTTGCCCGGCGATTGCGCGTCGTCTTCGATGGTTGCAGAGCGTGACGGCGCCCCGCGGGGCAGGGCGCCGGGCCGTCAGGCCGCGGATGCTTCCTTGAGCATCTCGTAGAGACGGTCCTTGAGCTGCAGCTTCTGCTTCTTCAGATTCTCCACCTCGCTGTCGGTACCCGGCACGATGTGCGCTTCGATGTTCTTTACGTGCTGGTCGAGGTCGTTGTGCTCGTCGAACAGACGGGCAAAGGTCTTGTTTTCCGCCTTGAGACGAGTGATCAGGTCGCGGTACTCGGGAAACATGGCAACTCCTGCGTTGTGGATGAGCGGGCGAGCAGGTCAGGCGTAAGCCGTGACCGGCCTCTTGTCTCCATAGTCATCCTGCGCGGTGCCGGCGGTATTGATCGGTGTCATGCGTCCAGACAGCAAAACGCCGGGACGAGCCCGGCGTTTCGGTCCTGCACCTGGATCAGGCCGCGGCAATCACGTCGCCGTGATTCTCCGGCTCGATCAGCGCGCGGTGCAGCGCGGCGATGGCGGCGTCGTAGTCTTCCTCGTTGACCACGCACTGCATCTCCACCTGGCGGATCGACTGGTGGATCGCCTGGATGCTGATACCTGCCTCGGCCAGCGCGGCCACGGTCTTGGCCAGGATGCCCTTGACCTTGAGGTCCGAACCGATAGCCGAGACGATCGCCAGGTTATGTACGGTGACCTCGGCGGCCGGATACTTTTCCTCGATCAGGCGAGCGGCGCGGGTGATCAGCTTGCGCGAGCCGGAGGTGTAGTAGGTGATGCTGTTGGCGTCGGAATCCTTGTTCACCACATAGAGCTTGAGCTGCTTGAGCAGCTTGCTGATTTCCATGTCGTGGCTGATGTCGCCGAGCATGTCCTGGTCGAACACCTCGATGCCGAAGACGTCCTTGCGTCCGGCGATGATCTCCACGCAGGGCTTTTCGGACTTGTAGTCCTGGCTGATCAGCGTACCGCCGTGCTCGGGCTCGAAGGCGTTCTTGATGCGCAGCTCGACGCCGGCGCGACGCAAGGTCTTGGCCGCGCGCGGATGGATCGCCTCCATGCCGAGGTTCGACAGCTGGTCGGCGACGTCGTAGTTGGTGCGCCCGATGGTCACCACCTTGTCGGCACCGACCAGGTTCGGGTCGGCGGAGGAGAGGTGGAATTCCTTGTGGATGATCGCCTCGTGGGCACCGGTGGCGGCGGCGATTTGGGCGAAGGTGATCTCGCTGTAGCCGCGGTCGTAGGTGTTCATCAGGCCTTCGGCGCAATGCGTATAGCCGGTGGCGACCACCAATTCACGGTTGAGGTCGAAGCCGGCGAAGTGGCTGGCGATCATCTCCTCGAACGGCAGCGGCGCTTCCTGCTGCCAGCCGGTGAGGTCGGCCAGGCGCGCGTTGACGCCGCGCTGCTTGAGCGCCAGCACCGAGTTGAAGGCACTGTGTGCTTCACCGAGGGAGGCGAGCATCTCGCGCACCTTCATCAGGTGCTCGGAGAGCTGGAAGTGCCCGTAGGCACAGAGCTTCTGCAGGCTGTGCATGCACTCGCTGGCATCGTCGATGCGCGAGTTGATGAACTGGTTGGCGGCGTGCAGCTCGTACTCGGAGCTGAACAGTTCGGCGTTCTTGGCCAGCATGCGCTGGCGCACGTGCTCCAGCGCCTCGCGCCAGGCGCCCTCGCTCTGGGCGTCGGCGAAGCGCTGATAGACGCCGGGTTCGCCGGTTTTCTTGTGTTCCAGCAGCAGGTTGGTCATGCCGCTGTAGGCCGAGACGACGAAGATGCGCTGGTACAGCGCTGCGCCTTCCCGGCGGCCGATGAAGATATTGTCGAGGACTTCCTCGAAGCGGCTCATCGACGTGCCGCCGATCTTTTCTACGGTATGCATCTTTTTATTGCGTCCGAATCTGGCAGGCCGTTGACGGGCCCGGCGCGGCTGGCACACCTGTCGATCAACGAGCTGGAAGTGAGTTCATCCCTGGGCCAATAAGCGATCGGCCGAGCCGGGGGATCGGGCCCGTCATCAGACGCGCCCGATCGCCTCAGAGATACTGTTGCGGCTGAATGTCCAGCGGCTTGAAGTTCTCACGCTCGGCGACGAAGGCCGGGCGGGGTTTCTGCTCGCAGAACGGCGGCTGCACGGCATTATCCACGTGGTTGTAGACGTAGAACAGATTGCTCCGCGCGCTGGGTGTGATGTTGCCGTTGGAGCCGTGCATGGTGTTGCAGTCGAAGAACACCACACTGCCGGCCGGGCCGGTGGCGCAGTCGATGCCGAAGCGGCTGGCCAGCTCGCTCAGGCTGTTCTGGTCGGGCACGCCGAATTCCTGCTTGCGCAGGGATTTCTCGTAGTGGTTCTCCGGCGTGGCGCCGACGCAGCGCACGTAGTGCTTGTGCGAGCCGGGCATCAGCATCAGCGGGCCGTTGTGCGGCTCGTTGTCGGTCAAGAGGATCGAGCAGGACAGGCAACGCATGCGCGGCATGCCGTCCTCTACGTGCCAGGTCTCGAAGTCCGAGTGCCAGTAGAACTCCTTGCCGGTGAAGCCGGGCTTGAAGTTCATCCGCGATTGGTGCACGTACAGATCACCGCCGAGGATGAAGCGGGCGATGCCGGCAGTTCGTTCGTCGGCTGCCACACGGGCGAACAGGTGGTTGTCGCTGTGAATGTCGAACACCGAGCGGACCGCGCCGCTGTCGGGTTCCTTGATGGTCTTGCCGGAGCCGGCGACGGCCGGGTCCTGGCGCATGCGCTCGAGTTCGGCACGGAATACCGCGACTTCATCGGCGCTGAACAGATTGGGGATGACCAGGTAGCCGTCGCGTTCGAAACGTTCGATCAGCTCCGCCGCTATCGGCGCATTCTCCAGGTCGCTGCGGTAGACGACCGGATCCAGGCGTTCTTGCCAGCTGGGCTGGTCTTCCTGGCGCGAGGGATACAGGTCGGCTTGCATAGGGTTCACGCTTACCTCCTTTTCTGGTGATGGTTGGGGCGGCGCGGTGGCCGCCCCGGTAAACCGGTATCAGACGGTTTCGGCCTCCAGCGGATAGACGCCGCTCTCGTCATGCACTTCCTTGCCGTTGAGCGGCGGGTTGAAGACGCAGGCCATCTTCATGTCCTCGCTGCCGCCACGCAGCAGGTGCTCGTCGTGCTTGTCGAGGATGTACAGCGTGCCGGGTTCGATCTTGTAGATCTTGCCGTCGGCGATGGTCTCGACCTCACCGTTGCCGCTCATGCAGTACACCGACTCCAGGTGGTTCTGGTAGTGGATGTGCGTCTCGGTGCCGGCGTAGATGGTGGTGATATGGAACGAGAAGCCCATGTTGTCGTCCTTGAGCAGCATGCGTGTGCTGTCCCAGGTACCGGTCTTGCTGTGGACCTTGCGGTCGGTCTGCTCGCAGTCGGCGAGTTTTCTCACGATCATCTGCGGGTCCTCCTCAGGAAGCCTGGTTGGCGGTCTGCTCACCCATCACGGCGGCAAACGCCTTGTCGAGAATGGAAAGCGCACGGTCGATCTGCTCTTCGCTGATGATCAGCGGGCAGAGACACTTGACCACTTCGCTGTGGGCGCCGCTGGTCTCGACCACCAGGCCATTGTCGAAGGCGTGACGGCAGACGGCCGAAGCGATGTCGCCATCCGGGCAGCTGATGCCGAGCATCATTCCGCGGCCCTTGAGGAACAGTGAATCCGGGCCGTGACGGCGGATGATGCGCTGCATGCCGTCGGCGATGCGCTTGCCCTTGGCCTTCACGCTGTTGGCGAACTCGTCGTTCTGCCAGAAGTGCTCGACGGCCGCGGCGGCGGTGACGAAGGCGTGGTTGTTGCCGCGGAAGGTGCCGTTGTGTTCGCCCGGCTTCCACTGGTCCAGCTCCTGGCGCAGCAGCACCATGGCGAACGGCAGGCCGTAGCCGGACAGCGACTTGGACAGCGTGACGATATCCGGCTGGATGCCCATCTCCTCGAAGCTGAAGAAGGTGCCGGTGCGGCCGCAGCCGGCCTGGATGTCGTCGACGATCAGCAGCATCTCGTGCTTGCGGCAGAGCTTCTCGAGCTTGCGCATCCACTCGGCCGATGCGGTGTTCAGACCGCCTTCGCCCTGGACCACCTCGACGATCACCGCGGCCGGTTTGTCGATACCGCTGGACGGGTCGGAGAGCAGCTTGTCCATCATGCCGATGGTGTTGGTCTTGTCGCCAAAGTAGTTGGCGTAAGGCATGCGGCTGACGTCGGTGAGGCTGATGCCGGAGCCGCCGCGGTGATGCTGGTTGCCGGTGGCGGCCAGCGCGCCGATGCTGCAGCCGTGGAAGCCGTTGGTGAAGCTGATGATGTTGTTGCGCCCGGTAACCTTGCGCGCCAGCTTCATCGCCGCCTCGACCGCGTTGGTGCCGGTCGGGCCGGTGAACTGCATGCGGTAGTCACCCATGCCACGCGGCTCGAGGATCAGGCGATTGAAGGTTTCGAGGAAGCGCTCCTTGGCCGCGGTGTACATGTCCAGGCCGTGGGTGATGCCGTCGCTCTCGATGTAGTCGAGCAGCGCCTGCTTGAGCACCGGGTGGTTGTGCCCGTAGTTGAGCGTGCCGGCACCGGCGAGGAAGTCGATGTAGCGCTTGCCGTCCTGAGTGACCAGTTCGGCGCCCTGGGCCTGATTGAAGACCACGGGGAAGGAACGGCAGTAGCTGCGAACCTTGGATTCGTTCAGTTCGAAAGTTTTCATGCGTGCTCCTTGAGCTCTTCTTCTAGATGGGAAACGGTGAACGGGCCGGCGCGGTAGAGCACCTCGTCCTCGTGCTGTCCGGCGAAATGCTCGGCGCGCGAGAACAGCGTGCGCGTGGTGCAGTCGGCACCCAGCTTGTCGAAGGCCCGCTTGAACAGCGCCTGGGACGCCGCGTTGTCCGGGGAGATGGTGGTTTCCATGTAGCGCACGCCGTCACGGGCGACCCGTTCGGTCAGCGCCAGCAGCATGCGCAGGGCCAGCCCCTGGCCGCGCATCGAACTGTCGACGGCGACCTGCCAGACGAACAATGTGTCCGGCCGCGAAGGAGGGCGATAACCCGAAATGAAACCGACCAGCTCGCCTTGGGCGTTCTCTGCGGCGATGGCGGTGTCAGCGAAGTCGGAACACTGCAGCAGGTTGCAGTAGACCGAATTGGTATCGAGGGGCTGGCAGCGCGCCACCAGCTGATGCAGGTTGTAACCGTCGCCGTCGGTTGGGCGACGGAGCATTACGGTGGGGAAACTCAAAACAATGCCTTTGGGGTTGTTGATTGAATTCCTTTTTAGGGTAGGCATATCTTGGAAAGTTTCTCAACCCATGTTTCCTGATATGCGAAGTGTGGCGACGCCTATATACCGCCAGAGCCCGCGTTGTTCCTGCGCCGACGCCGCGGATGTTTCAGTCTGTTTCGGTCTCGATAACTGTCGAGCGAAAGGCGAACTGCGTGGAAGTTTGCGGAGTGGCTCGGGAAGTTGGACGTAGGCCTGCCGCAGAAGTTCGCCTGAATCCTCATTCTGTCGGCTGCAGGCCTTGCAGTTGCTGGCTTTTGCTGTGATCTACGGTGTCCGGATTTGGCGCAGGCGGCGAAAGGCCGATTGATCTGCGCCGGTCGCGGAGTGTGTCCTGTGGATGCGCTGGTTGAACTAGCCGAGAAGGCCCTAGATATAAGGGGCGGCTCGCTGATTATATGTCGCTGATATGACCGGAATATGTAGGAGAATCATGGCCTGCTCTGGGTTAGTTGATTGCACTAGTTCAGCTGGCCATGTTCGGCGATTGTGAAAAGTCCGCCGATCCGCTCTATCACGCGTTATTCGGCGGCTGCGGCGAAGTTCGGATTAGTTCTTCTGGGTGCCTCATTGCCACCAGCGATGGCCCTGGCGCTCGATGAACTGGTGCGCCTGCTCCGGGCCATCCTCGCCGGCGGCGTAAGGCCGTGGTTTGCGGTAGTAGCTGCTCCAGCCGCGCAGGATCGGGTCGACCCAGTTCCAGGCGGCTTCAACCTCGTCACGGCGCATGAACAGCGTTGAATCGCCTTCGATGACATCCAGCAGCAGACGCTCGTAGGCCTCCCAGCGGCGGGTGCTGCTGAAGGCATGGGCCAGGTTGAGGTCCAGTTCCACCGGTTCCAGCTGCATGCCCTTGCCGGGTGCCTTGGCCATCAGCTGCAGGCTGATGCTTTCTTCCGGCTGCAGGCTGATCACCAGGCGGTTCACTTCACCCTTGCTGAACAGCAGATGCGGCACCTGTTTGAAGGTGATGATGATCTCCGAGCGCTTGCGTGCCATGCGCTTGCCGGTGCGCAGGTAGAAGGGCACGCCGGCCCAGCGCCAGTTGTCGATCTCGGCTTTCACCGCGACGAAGGTTTCGGTGTCGCTGTCGTTGTCGATGTTCGGCTCGAAGTAGTAGGCCGGCACGTCGTGGCCGCCGATGCGCCCGGCGCCGTATTGGCCGCGTACGGTCCTGTCCAGCACGTCGTTGCCGGTGATCGGCTTGAGCGCCTCGAGCACCTTCACCTTTTCGCCGCGGATGTGCTTGGCGTCGAAACGCACCGGCGCCTCCATCGCCACCAGGCAGAGCAGCTGCAGGAGGTGGTTCTGCAGCATGTCGCGCATGGCGCCGGCATTGTCGTAGTAGCCGCCGCGGTTCTCCACGCCGAGGGTTTCGGCCACGGTGATCTGCACGTGGTCGATATGCCCGGCGCGCCAGATCGGTTCGAACAGCGCGTTGGCGAAGCGCAGCGCCATGAGGTTCTGCACCGTTTCCTTGCCCAGATAATGGTCGATCCGGTAGATGCGCGCTTCGGGGAATACCGAGCCGATCGCCTCGTTGATTTCCAGTGCCGAATCCAGCGAATGGCCGATGGGTTTTTCCAGCACGATGCGCGCGTCGTCACCGGCCAGCCCGGCGCTTTCCAGGTTGGCGGCGATGGGCTCGAACAGATCCGGCGCGGTGGCCAGGTAGTAGACCCGCACGCGGCCATCGGCCCGGCCAAGATGCTGGGCCAGACGCGCGTATTCGCTGCGCTGGGAGGCGTCCATTGCGAAATAGTCGAGGCGCTGGGCGAAGGCTTGCCAGGTCTCGGGGTTGAAGTCGCTGCGCGCGACCTGGGCGCGGCAATGGCGCTCGGCGAGGGTCAGATAGCCGTCGCGGTCGAGCTTCTTGCGCGCCAGGGCGAGAATGCGCACGTCGGCATGCAGGCGGCCGTCGCGATGCAGGTGATAGAGCGCCGGCAGCAGCTTGTGCAGCGTCAGGTCACCGGTCCCGCCGAACACGAGCATGTCACAGGAAATCGACATCGAATCTCTCCCAGGGGCAAAAAATGGGCGTCATGGCGAGGCTTGTAGTATAACTACCGCCCCACTACAACCCGCTGATGGCCGAGCGGTGCCTGTCGCGCCCGAACGAGTCCTCAGTCGTGAGCATAGCGAGCCCGCCACGTGAATCTGCTGCAACACATCGCCCAGTCGAGAAGTCTGCTACGGAAGTCGGAGTTGAAGGTGGCCGACCATGTCCTGCTCGATCCGGCCTCGGTGATGCACAGTTCCATGGCCGATCTGGCGCACACCGTCGGCGTCAGCGAGCCGACCATCGTGCGTTTCTGCCGGGCCATCGGCTGCCTCGGCTTCCAGGACCTCAAGCTCAAGCTGGCGCAGAGCCTGGCTGCCGGCGCCAGCTTCGGCCAGTTCGCCATCAGCGAGAACGATTCGGTGGCTGACTTCGCGCTGAAGATCTTCGACACCACGCTGCACACCCTGATGGAGGTGCGTGAGCGGCTCGACCCGGATGCCTTGCAGCGCGCCATCACCGCCATGGCCAAGGCCGAGCGGGTGGAGTTCTACGGTTTCGGCGCCTCTGGCGCGGTGGCCACCGATGCCCAGCACAAGTTCTTCCGCCTGCTGCTTTCGGCCGCGGCCTATTCCGATCCGCACATGCAGGCGATGTCGGCGGTGACGCTCAAGTCGACCGACGTGGCGATCTGCATTTCCCAGTCCGGTCGCTCCAAGGATCTGCTGATCACCGCCAACGTCGTGCGTGAATCCGGCGCGACGCTGATCACCCTGTGCCCGAGCCAGACACCCCTGGCCGAGCTGGCCACCATCAATCTGGCGATCGACGTGCAGGAAGACACCGAGATCTACACTCCGCTGACCTCGCGTATCGCTCACCTCGTCGTGATCGATGTGTTGGCCATGGGTGTGGCCATGGCCCGTGGGCCGAGCCTGGTCAACCATCTCAAGAGTGTGAAACGCAGCCTGCGCAGCCTTCGACTGTCGCCGAAGACGGTCAAGGCCCACGAGGACTGAGCGTCTTCATCGCCGCGTCATCACGCTGACTTCATCCTGTCACTCACAGCACCGATGCTGGTCTCCCGTTACCTGTTCTGGGAGACCGCTCATGCTCCGGCAAACCGACGTCAGCACCCCACTCGACAGCAAGGCCCGTCGCAAGCAGCAGGACGAGCGCCGCATGCGCTTTCGTCGTGCCATCGAAAGCTACACCGAGCAGCGTCAGCTGCATGCCGAACTGAACGACTATGCCGATGCGTTGGTGCTCAGCTCGCTGCTGGAATCATCGGCGAGCCGGCGAAGCGCTCCGCCAGCGCACTGATCTGCGCACGCTCTTCACGGAGGAAGGCAAAGAACGCCTGGGCCACCGGGCTCAGGCGCTTACCGCGCGGGTGAACCACGCACCAGCTGCGTTGCAGCGGCAGTTCCTGCACTGGCAGCTCACGCAGCAGTCCGCAGGCCAGCTCCAGATGCACCGCATGGCGCGGCAGCAGCGCCAGCCCCAGGCCGGCCACCACGCATTCACGCAGCGCATCCAGCGAGGCGACCTGGATGGTCTGGGTGAAGTGGGCGCGTTTCTGTCGCAGGTAATCTTCTGCGGCCCTGCGTGTGCCGGAGCCGGGTTCGCGCGTCAGCAGCGGATAGCTGGTCAGATCCTGCAGCGACAGCGTGGCCGCATGGCACAGCGGATGCTCAGGCGGGGCCACGGCAATGATCGGGTTGTTGAGGAACGGCATGAACTCCAGGTCCATGTCGGTGGGCACCTGAGACATGATCAGCAGGTCGTCGCGGCTGACCGACAGGCGTTTCACCGCCTGGGCGTGATTGACCACCACCAGCTGCAGGCTGACCTCCGGATGTAGCCGCTTGAAGGCGGCGAACAGGTGCGGGGTGATGTACTTGGCGCTGGATTCCACGGCCAGGTTCAGCTGCCCCTGTAGTGAGCCCAGCAGATCGGACAGCTGCATGTCGAGGCTGTCGAGCCGGCCGAAGATATCGGTGCTGGCGCGCTGCAGCGCTTCGGCGGCGTCGGTCAGGTAGAGCTTCTTGCCGACGTACTCGAACAGCGGTTGGCCGACCAATTCTTCCAGCTGGCGGATCTGCAGGCTCACTGCTGGCTGGGTCAGCGCCATTTCCTCAGCGGCACGGCTGTAGGAAAGCGTCTCACAGACCGCGCGAAATACCTGAAGCTGGCGCAATGTCATGCGCATCAATGATTTTCGCATCGTTTTCCCGTTGTTTCGATCATCTTATGGTCGGCGAGTCAGTGCGCGAATTTCCTGCCTGTTCGGTCAGAAAGCAGGCGCACAGCAGGTGTATATAAGTAAATACTTATCCTCAGGAAAACAATTATTCATTTTCAGTAATCGCCCTCACGGGCGTAGGGTGAAATGACTCGTTGCAAATGCGAGTGATCATGACCCGCTCGCGGGTCGCCTGCTCAACGATCCGAGGGAAGACAGCGTGATCAAGAAGCTGCTGATCGCCAACCGCGGGGAAATCGCGGTGCGCATCGTCCGCGCCTGTGCCGAAATGGGCGTCCGCTCGGTGGCGGTATTCTCCGAAGCCGACCGCCACGCGCTGCACGTCAAGCGTGCCGACGAGGCGCATTTCATTGGCGAAGACCCGCTGGCCGGCTACCTGAACCCGCGCAAGCTGGTGAATCTGGCGGTGGAAACCGGCTGCGATGCCCTGCATCCGGGCTATGGTTTCCTCTCCGAAAATGCGGAACTGGCGGATATCTGCGCCGAACGTGGGATCAAGTTCGTCGGCCCCAGCGCCGAAGTGATTCGTCGCATGGGCGACAAGACCGAAGCCCGGCGCAGCATGATCAAGGCCGGCGTGCCGGTCACGCCGGGCACCGAAGGCAACGTCAAGGACCTCGCCGAGGCGCTGGACGAAGCCGAGCGCATCGGTTACCCGGTGATGCTCAAGGCCACCTCCGGCGGTGGCGGCCGCGGCATTCGCCGCTGCAATTCGCGGGCAGAGCTGGAATCGGCCTATCCACGGGTGATCTCCGAGGCGACCAAGGCCTTCGGCAGCGCCGAGGTGTTCCTGGAAAAGTGCATCGTCGAACCCAAGCACATCGAGGCGCAGGTGCTGGCCGACAGCTTCGGCAACACCGTGCACCTGTTCGAGCGCGACTGCTCGATCCAGCGGCGCAACCAGAAGCTCATCGAGATTGCGCCGAGCCCGCAGCTCACCCCCGAGCAGCGCGCCTATATCGGCGACCTGGCCGTGCGCGCGGCCAAGGCGGTGGGCTACGAGAACGCCGGTACCGTGGAGTTTCTGCTCGCCGATGGCGAGGTGTACTTCATGGAGATGAACACCCGGGTGCAGGTGGAGCACACCATCACCGAGGAAATCACCGGTATCGATATCGTTCGCGAGCAGATCCGCATCGCTTCGGGCCAGCCGCTATCGGTCAAGCAGGAGGACATCCAGCATCGCGGCTTCTCCCTGCAGTTCCGCATCAACGCCGAAGACCCGCGCAACAACTTTCTGCCCTGCTTCGGCAAGATCACCCGCTACTACGCGCCCGGTGGCCCCGGCGTGCGCACCGACACGGCGATCTACACCGGTTACACCATCCCACCGTATTACGACTCCATGTGCCTGAAGCTGGTGGTCTGGGCGCTGACCTGGGAAGAGGCGCTGGCCCGGGGGTCGCGTGCACTGGACGACATGCGCGTGCAGGGCGTGAAGACCACCGCCACCTACTACCAGCAGATTCTCGCCAACCCGGATTTCCGCAGCGGCCAGTTCAACACCAGCTTCGTCGACAACCATCCGGAACTGCTGAACTACTCGATCAAACGCAAGCCGGGCGAACTGGCCCTGGCCATCGCCGCCGCCATCGCCGCCCACGCAGGCCTGTGAGGAACGCACCATGACCGTCCAGAAGAAAATCTCCGTCACCGACACCATCCTGCGTGACGCCCATCAGTCGCTGCTGGCCACCCGCATGCGCACCGAAGACATGCTGCCGATCTGCGACAAGCTCGACCGCGTCGGCTACTGGTCGCTGGAAGTCTGGGGCGGCGCCACCTTCGATGCCTGCGTGCGCTTCCTCAAGGAAGATCCCTGGGAGCGCCTGCGTCAGCTCAAGGCGGCGCTGCCCAATACCCGCCTGCAGATGCTGCTGCGGGGGCAGAACCTGCTCGGCTACCGCCACTACAGCGACGATGTGGTCGAGGCATTCGTTGCCAAGGCGGCAGAGAACGGCATCGACGTGTTCCGCATCTTCGACGCGATGAACGATGTACGGAACCTGGAAACCGCCATCCGTGCGGTGAAGAAGAGCGGCAAGCACGCCCAGGGCACCATCGCTTACACCTCCAGTCCGGTGCACACCACCGAGGCGTTCGTCGAGCAGGCGCGGCAGATGGCGGCCATGGGCGTCGACTCCATCGCCATCAAGGACATGGCCGGCCTGCTGACCCCTTATGCCACGGGCGAACTGGTCAAGGCGCTGAAGGCCGCACTGCCCGAGCTGGATGTGGTGATCCACTCCCACGACACCGCTGGCGTCGCCAGTATGTGCCAGCTCAAGGCCGTGGAGAATGGCGCCGATCGCATCGACACCGCCATCTCCAGCATGGCCTGGGGCACCAGCCATCCGGGCACCGAGTCCATGGTCGCCGCGCTGCGCGGCACGCCATACGACACCGGCCTCGATCTGGAGCTGCTGCAGGAGATCGGTCTGTACTTCTACGCCGTGCGCAAGAAGTACCACCAGTTCGAAAGCGAGTTCACCGGCGTCGACACCCGCGTGCAGGTGAACCAGGTGCCCGGCGGGATGATTTCCAACCTCGCCAACCAGCTCAAGGAGCAGGGTGCGCTGCACCGCATGGACGAAGTGCTGGCGGAGATTCCCAAGGTGCGCAAGGACCTCGGCTACCCGCCGCTGGTGACCCCAACCTCGCAGATCGTCGGCACCCAGGCGTTCTTCAACGTGCTCGCCGGTGAGCGCTACAAGACCATCACCACCGAGGTGAAGTACTACCTGCAAGGCCGTTACGGCAAGGCGCCGGCGCCGGTCTGCGAGCACTTGCGCTTCCAGGCCATCGGCAGCGAGGAGGTCATCGAGTGCCGCCCGGCCGACCTGCTGGCGCCGGAACTGGACAAGCTGCGCAAGGACATCGGCGAGCTGGCCAAGAGCGAGGAAGACGTGCTGACCTTTGCCATGTTCCCGGACATCGGCCGCAAGTTCCTCGAGGAGCGCGAGGCCGGCACGCTGCAGCCCGAGGTGCTGTTGCCGATCCCCGACGGCAAGGCCGCGGCCGCCAGCGTCGAGGGCACGCCGACCGAGTTCGTCATCGATGTGCACGGCGAGACCTACCGCGTCGACATCACCGGCGTCGGCGTCAAGGGCGAGGGCAAGAGGCACTTCTATCTCTCCATCGACGGCATGCCCGAGGAAGTGGTGTTCGAACCGCTGAACGCGTTTGTCGGCGGTGGCGGCAGCCAGCGCAAGCAGGCCAGCGCGCCGGGCGACGTCAGCACCACCATGCCGGGCAACGTGGTCGACGTGCTGGTCGCCGTCGGCGATGCGGTGAAGGCCGGTCAGACGGTGCTGGTCAGCGAGGCGATGAAGATGGAGACCGAGATCCAGGCACCGATCGCCGGCACCGTGAAGGCCGTTCACGTCGCCAAAGGTGACCGGGTGAACCCGGGAGAAGTCTTGATAGAGATCGAGGGCTGAGTGAAGGGTGGCGTGGCGAGCCGATCGCGCCACGCCAGCGTCGTTTCGATCCGCCTGCCCGCGCGCTGTAGCGGGCGGCGGAACGTAGCACGCTGGCAATGTGTCCCCTTTGGGAGCCCCAGCGGCTCCTTTTTTTCGAGCCTGTGGATGCCAGGGAGCGGTTTCAATTTCCGAGCTGTGGAGAATCTAGATGGGTATCGACCCGGTAGTGCTGTTCTTCGTCTTCGGCCTGTTCGCCGGGCTGGTGAAGAGCGAGTTGAAGTTGCCACCAGCGCTCTACGAGACGCTGTCGATCGTGCTCTTGCTGGCGATCGGTCTGCATGGCGGGGTGGAGCTGGCCGAGCAGGCCAGTGCCGCGTTGCTTGGCCAGTCGCTGCTGGTGCTGGCGCTGGGTGTGCTGCTGCCGATCCTGGCGTTCGGCCTGCTGCGCGGCCTGCGCTTCGATAGGGTCAACGCCGCGGCGGTGGCGGCGCACTACGGTTCGGTGAGTGCCGGTACCTTCGCCGTGGTGGTGGCGTACCTGGCGGCGCGCGAGGTGTTCTTCGAAAGCTACATGCCGCTGTTCGTGGCGATCCTCGAGATCCCGGCGATCCTGGTGGGCATCCTGCTGGCCAAGGGGGTGTCGAAGGACACCGACTGGAAGGAGCTGGGCCGCGAGATCTTCCTCGGCAAGAGCATCATGCTGCTGCTCGGCGGCCTGCTGATCGGTGCGATCGCCGGCAAGGAGGCGATCAAACCCCTCGAACCCTTGTACACCAGCATGTTCAAACCGGTACTGGCGTTCTTCCTGCTCGAGATGGGTCTGATCGCCTCCGGACAACTCGGCTCGCTCAAACGCTACGGTGCCAAGCTGGCTGCCTTCGCGCTGGTCATGCCGTTGATCGGTGCGCTGATCGGTGCACTGCTGGCGCGTTTCATGGGGCTTTCGCTGGGCGGTACGGCGATGCTCGCCACGCTGGCGGCGAGTGCGTCCTACATCGCGGTGCCGGCGGCGATGCGTCTGGCGGTGCCGGAGGCCAATCCGTCGCTGTCGCTGACCGCGTCGCTGGGCATCACCTTTCCGTTCAACATCCTGATCGGTATTCCGCTCTACCTGGCCCTGGCCGAGCGGCTGATCGCCTGGGGGTTCTGAGATGAACGCGCACAACCGAACACTGCTGACCGTGATCTGCGAAGCGGCACTGGAACACAAGCTGGAGGCCGACCTGAAAACCCTCGGCGCTCCGGGCTGGACGCTGTCCGATGCCCGCGGCAGCGGCAGTCGCGGCGTCCGCAGCGCCGGCTGGGAAACCGACGGCAACATCCGCCTGGAAGTGATCTGCAGTCGCGACGTCGCCGAGCGCATCGCCGAGCACCTGCAGGCGCGCTACTACGCGAATTTCGCCATGGTCTGCTATCTCAGCGAGGTGGAAGTGCTGCGCCCGGAGAAGTTCTGATCCGCGCTGTGATGCCGCCTGGCCGGCGGGCGTCCATCCTCGACCAGGACCGATGGAGCTGACGATGCACGCGCTGTTGCAGGAGATTCTCGACGAGGTGCGCCCGCTGCTCGGGCGCGGCCGTGTGGCCGACTACATTCCGGCGCTGGCCGACGTGCCAGCCGACCAGCTGGGGATTGCCGTGTGCAGCGCCGAGGGCGAATTGTTCGAGGCCGGTGATGCGCGGACGCCGTTTTCGATCCAGAGCATCTCCAAGGTGTTCAGCCTGGTGCAGGCCATCGGCCATCGGGGCGAGTCGCTGTGGGAGCGCCTCGGTCACGAGCCGTCCGGGCAGCCGTTCAATTCGCTGGTGCAGCTGGAATTCGAGCGCGGCCGCCCGCGCAACCCGTTCATCAACGCCGGCGCGCTGGTGATCTGCGATGTCAACCAGTCGCGCTTCGCCACTCCGGAGCTGTCGATGCGCGACTTCGTCCGGCACCTGTCGGGCAACCCGCTGATCGTCTCGGACACCAAGGTCGCCGAGTCCGAATACCAGCATCGCGCACGCAACGCCGCCATGGCCTACCTGATGCAGGCATTCGGCAACTTCCATAACGACGTCGAGGCGGTGCTGCGCAGCTATTTCCATCATTGCGCACTGCGTATGACCTGCGTCGACCTGGCCCGAGCGTTCGGCTTCCTCGCCCGCGACGGCATCTGTCCGCAGGGCGGCGAGGCCGTGCTCTCGCCGCGCCAGACCAAGCAGGTCAACGCGATCATGGCCACCAGTGGCCTCTACGACGAGGCCGGCAACTTCGCCTACCGGGTCGGTCTGCCCGGCAAGAGCGGCGTCGGCGGCGGCATCGTCGCGGTGGTGCCCGGGCGCTTCAGCGTCTGCGTCTGGTCCCCGGAACTCAACGCCGCCGGCAATTCGCTGATCGGCATGGCCGCACTCGAGGCGCTCTCGCAGCGCATCGGCTGGTCCGTCTTCTGACGGCAGCGGCCCATCACCTACAACCATTGGAGAGAAGCGACATGAGTGACGACAGGAGAAGTGAAACCGCGGAGGAGGCCCTCGAACAGATCGTCACCGGCGTGCGGCGCTTTCGCGAAGAGGTGTATCCCGAGCAGCGCGAGCTGTTCAAGAAGCTGGCCCATGAGCAGACGCCAAGGGCCATGTTCATCACCTGCGCCGATTCCCGGATCATTCCCGAGCTGATCACCCAGAGCTCACCGGGCGATCTGTTCGTCACGCGTAACGTCGGCAACGTGGTACCGCCCTACGGGCAGATGAACGGTGGTGTCTCGACCGCCATCGAATTCGCCGTCATGGCGCTCGGCGTGCAGCACATCATCGTCTGTGGGCATTCCGACTGCGGGGCGATGAAGGCGGTGCTCAATCCAGCCGAGCTGAAACGCATGCCCACGGTGAAGGGCTGGCTGCGCCATGCCGAGGTGGCGAAGATCGTCGTCGAGCAGAACTGCGGCTGCGCCGACCACAACACCCTCGGCATCCTCACCCAGGAGAACGTCGTGGCGCAGCTCGACCACCTGCGCACGCACCCGTCGGTTGCCGCACGGCTGGCCAGTGGCGAGCTGTTCATCCATGGCTGGCTGTACGACATCGAAACCAGCGAGATCCGCGCATACGATGCCGAGCGCGGCGAGTGGCGGGTGATCGGCGACGGACCGCTGCCGATGGCGACGCCGCGGCCGCGCTACCGCGCGAGCTGAGGCTCAGCGGTTGCCGGCCAGTGCCTTGCCGCGGTGCTGGATCAGGTAGCACAGGTCCGGTGTCTTGCTGCAACCGGCATAGCCCTCGGCGATCACCTCGTCCAGGGCCTTCTGCAGGCGGCTTATGACCTCGTCCGCGGTGTCGGGGCTCAGCGCCAGGTACAGCGGTTCGCTGCGATAGCTCAGCACGACCTGCAGCTGGCTCTCGTCGATGCCCTGCTGTCGGGCGTGATAGCGCCACACCGGATCGGCCGCCGCCCACAGGTCGATCCGCCCGGTCATCAATTTGCGCAGGTTCTCGGCATCGTTGAGGCTGTTGCTGATGTCCAGGTTCTGGCTCTCCAGATACAGGCTGACGCTACCGGCGCTATGTGCGCCGACCCGATAGCCTCGGGCCTGGGCAAGACTGTCGAGCCTCAGGCCATTGCCGGCGGGCGCCAGCAGCACGCTGTCGTGGTGCGCCAGGGGCCCGACCCACTTGAACTGACCGGCGTTCTGCGGCGTGCGCGCCACCGAGAACAGACCATGGGCGGGCTGCTGCTGGGTCTGCTCGTAGAGTCGGCTCCAGGGGCCGCGCAGGGTCAGGTTGTAGGCGATGCCGGCGCGGCGGAAGATGTCGCGCACCGTATCGGTGCCGATCCCTTCGATGTTGTCACCGCGGGCGAAGGTCTTGCTGTTGGGGCCCATGTTGAAGGGCGGGAAGCTGTCGGTTTGCAGGGTGATTTCGTAATTGGCGGGCAGTTCGGCCTGGGCGGCGAATGCTGCACCGATGAGCAGGGTGAACAGCGCCCCGGCGGTACCGGATCTGGCCATGGCATCGGCTCCTTGACGCTTTTCTTGTTGTTGTCGGCGTAAGCAGGGTTAGTGGTGCGGCGGGCACACTGCCAGCCAGCTGCGCCTGCCGTGCGGGGCAGCGCGCATTTTCTGGCTGTTCAGCCGGCCATTTCGCCGCACAGATCGCGGCCGAACCAGTGTTCCACCTGGGTCTGATCGAGGCCGGCGGCGAGCAGGGCGAACAGCTTGCCCAGCGCCGCTTCGCGGGTCATGCCGCCGCCGGAGATCAGCCCGGCATCACGCAGCGCGCTGCCGGCGGCATAGACGCCGAAATCCACATGGCCGCCCGGGCACTGGCTGATCGCCGCCAGCACCACACCCTGGCGGTGCGCCTGGCGCAGCGCCGCGATGAAATCGACGTCGTCGGCCGGCCCGGTGCCGCTGCCGTAGCATTCCAGCAGCAGCGCCTGGGCACCGCTGGCCACCAGCGCCTGGACCTGGGCCGCGCCGACACCGGGATACAGCGGCAGCACCATGACCTGCGCCGAGCGCTGCGGCAGCAATGCCGGCGCTCGCTCGGCGCTGGCGTTCGCCAGGCGCTGGCGCGGCGCTTCGGCGAAGGCATCGAAGGCGTCGCTGCGCAGCTTGCTGACCCGCGCACCGTGCAGCAGCGCACCGTTGAAGTACAGCTGCACGCCTTGCACCTGCCCGGCCTGCAGGGCGCGCATGGCACCGAACAGGTTGGGCCAGGCGTCACTGCCCTCGCTGCCGGCCGGCAGCATGGCACCGGTGAGCAGCACCGGAACCGGCAGGTCGAGCAGCAGGAAGGACAGCGCGGCGGCGCTGTAGGCCAGGGTATCGGTGCCATGCAGCAGCAGGACCGCGTCGCAGCCGTCCACCGTCACCGCGCTGCGGATGCTTTCGGCCATCTGCAGCCAGTGGCGCGGCTGCATGTTGGCGCTGTCCAGCAGCGGCTGCAGTTCGTGGAAGGTCCAGTCTGGCAGCGGCCCGGCCTCGTGCGCCTGCTGTTCGCGCATGCGGGCTTCGAAGCCGGAGGCCGGCAGCAGTCCGGCGGCGCTTTGCTGCATGCCGATGGTGCCGCCGGTGTAGAGCACCAGCAGACGTTGAATAGATGGGTTCACGCGCGCTCCTCGCTCGTCGGCGCAGCCGTCGAAAAAATAAGGCGGGTAGGGCTGGCACCCGCCGCCGCATGTTAACGGAGCGGCGGGTGTCCGGCTGTCGCGTCGCGCTGTCAGTGGCGCGAGGAGGCATCCGTCGTGGCTGGCGCGTTGGCCTGCCAAACGGCCGGGTCGAGGTCCAGGTCGGCGAAGTCCTTCGGATCGAGCACCGGTTGCTCGATGCCGGCGCGGACCTGTCGGTCATAGTCGCGCATCAGGCGCAGGCCGACCTTGAACAGCAGGGCCACGGCGATCAGGTTGGCGATGGCCAGCAGGCCCATGGTGACGTCGGCGAAGGCGAACACGGTGCCCAGGTCCTGCACCGACCCCCAGAGCACGAGGATGATCACCAGCACGCGGTAGATCACCACCGGGGTGCGCTTCTCGGTGAAGAAGCCCAGCGCATTTTCGCCCAGGTAGTAGTTGTAGATCAGCGTGGTGAACACGAACAGCAGCAGTGCGACGCTGACAAACACCCGGCCCCACTCGCCAACGACGGCAGCGACGGCGGTCTGGGTCAGCACCACGCCGGCCTGGTCCATGCCCGGCTCGTAGACGCCGGAGAGCAGAATGATCAGCGCGGTGCAGCTGCACAGGATGATGGTGTCGATGAACACCGACAGCGACTGCACGATGCCCTGCGCCACCGGGTGCTTGACCTCCGCCACCGCAGCGACGTTCGGCGCACTGCCCAGGCCCGCCTCGTTGGAGAACAGGCCGCGCTTGACACCCATCAGGATCGCCGCGCCGATGCCGCCGGCGAACGCCTGCTCGAGGCCGAAGGCGCTGCGGAAGATCAGGCCGAAGGTCTCGGGCACCGCGCCGATGTTGCTGCCGATGACGAACAGCGCCATGGCCAGATAGGAGAAGGCCATGACCGGCACCAGCACGTCGGCCCATTTGGCGATACGGCGGATGCCGCCGAAGATGATGCCGCCGATCACCAGGGTCAGGGCGATGCCGCTGGCCACGGTCGGTACGCCGAAGGTGTCATGCAGCGAGCTGGCGACGGTGAACGACTGCACGGCGTTGAAACCGAAGCCGAAGGTCATCAGCAGCAGGATCGAGACGACGATGCCCAGCCAGCGCTGGCCAAGACCGTGCTGGATGTAGAAGGCCGGGCCGCCGCGGTAGGTGCCGTCGGGCTCGCGGCGCTTGTACAGCTGGGCCAGTGAACACTCGAAGTAGCTGGTCGCCATGCCCACCAGGGCCACCACCCACATCCAGAAGATCGCGCCCGGGCCGCCGAGCATGATCGCCACCGAGACGCCGGCGATGTTGCCTGCACCGACCCGGCCGGCCACCGAGAGCATCAGCGCCTGGAAGGAAGAGAGCTGCCCCGGCTGCCGCTCGAAGGCGTGGCCGAAGATGCTGAACATGTTGCCGAAATAGCGGAACTGGACGAAGCCGGAACGGATGGTGAAGAGCAAGCCCAAGCCGATCAGCATGACGATCAGCAGTTTGCTCCAGATAAGGTCGTTGAGAAGGTCGAGCATGGCGATGTTCACCTTGTTGTCGTTGTTAGGGTGTCCGGCGCGCGCCGCTGCGCCGTGCAAGCGGGGGATGTTTCAACAGCGTGGCTCGTGGAGCAATTTCGCGGCTGGCCGCGATGTGGCGCGAGTTGATGCTAGACTTGCGACACTCGCGTCAGAATGGGGCCAACTCCTGTGACCTCTCACCTCGCTGAAAATCTCAAGTTGCTGTGCAGCCATTACCGTTCCATCGCCGAGGTGTGTCGCAAGCTCGCCATCAACCGCGCCCAGTTCAACAAGTACCTGGGTGGGCAGAGCCGGCCGACGCCGTTCAATCTCAAGCGCATTGGCGACTTCTTCGGCGTCGAGGGCTACGAGCTGGAAATGCCGCCCGAACAGTTCGCCCGGCTGGTCGGCGCCCGCCATCCGGAAGCCCAGGCGCTGCCGCGGACCGATCCGTTGTTGGCCCTGCTGCAGCCGTTGCGCGACCAGACCACCAGCCTGTCGCGTTATTGCGGCTACTACTTCGAATACGCCAACTGCATGTCGGTGCCGGGCAGCGTGCTGATCTCCCTGGTGCATCTGCGCGAGGAAAACGGCCTGTACCTGTTCGAGCGCCAGGAGCGCCAGGAACGCGCCAGCCCCACCCTCGGCCAGGCCGAGGACTGGGTGCGCTGTCGTTATCTGGGCGCCGCCTTCGGCCTGCAGGACCGGCTGTTCCTGATCGATTACGAATCGCTGACGCTCAACGAGATGAGCCAGACCATCCTCATCCCCAGTTTCAAGAGCCGCATCACCCGCCTCAACGGCCTGAAGACCGGCGTCTCCTCCGGCGACCGTCGCACCCCGGCCTGTACCTCGGTGGTCTGGGAGTACCTGGGGCGCGAGATCAACCGGGTCAGCGCCTATCGCCAGGTGATGCTCTACAGTCCGGACGACCCGCGCATCGATCCGGAGATTCGCGAGCGCCTGGCGACGCCGCGCGTGGAGAACGGGCTGTTCGGCATCGAGTGAGTCGTGCGCCTTCACTCCTTGTTGCTGCTGTCGTAGATCGCGCGGTCGAGTTCCTGCTCGCTGCGACCGACCAGGGTGGTGGTCATCAGGTCGCCAGCGACGTTCACCGTGGTGCGGGCCATGTCGAGGATGCGGTCGATGCCGGCAATCAGCGCCACGCCTTCCAGCGGCAGGCCGGCGGCGGTGAGTACCAGGCCGAGCATGATCAGTCCGGCACCGGGAATGCCGGCGGTGCCGATGGAGGCCAGCGTCGCGGTGAGGATGATCATCGCGTACTGCCCGGCGCTGAGGTCGATGCCGAAGGCCTGGGCGATGAACAGCGCGAGCACGCCCTGGTAGATCGCCGTGCCGTCCATGTTGATGGTCGCGCCCACCGGCAGCACGAAGCCCGCCACACCCTCGGACACGCCGAGGTTCTTGCGCGCGCATTCGATGGAGACCGGCAGGGTGCCGGAGCTGCTTGACGTACTGAAGGCCACCGCCAGCGCCGGGGCGATGCCCTGGAAGAAGCGCAGCGGATTGAGCCGCGCCAGCAGGCCGAGCAGGCCGCCATAGACCAGCAGTACATGGGCGATGCTGGCCAGGTAGATCACGCCGATCACACCGGCCAGCGGCAGCAGTACTTCGGCACCGTGGCTGCCGACCACGCCGGCGGTCAGGGCGAAGACACCGATCGGTGCGACGCGCATCACCAGATCGGTGAGCTTGTAGAAAGTTTCGGCCAGCGCATCGAACAGACGCACCGCCGGCGCGCCGCGCTCGCCGATCAGGTTGATGCTTACGCCCAGGGCGATGGCGAAGACGATGATCTGCAGGATGTTGCCCTCGGCGAAGGCGGTGACCGGGTTGGACGGCACCAGACCGACCAGGATCGACACCAGCGAGGGCGCCTGCTTGGCTTGCGCGCTGCCACTGGCGACCATGTTCATGCCCTCGCCGGGGCTGAACAGCGCGCCGAACAGCAGGCCGATGCTGACCGCGAAGGCGGTGGTCACCAGGTAGATGACGATGGTCTTGAGGCTGATGCGGCCGAGCTTGGCGCTGTCCTGCATCGAGATGATGCCGGCCACCAGCGAAACGAACACCAGCGGCACGATGAGCATCTTGATCGCATTGAGAAACAGCGTGCCGATCGGTGCCAGCAGTTGCGCATCCGCGCCGAAGGCCATGCCGGCGGCGACGCCGAGGGCCAGGCCGATGAGGATCTGCTGCCAGAGCGGCAGGCGGACGAGCAGGCGCAGGGGAGCGGAGAGGGTCGTACTCTGAGTCATGGGTCTTCCTGTTGTTTTTATTGTCGAACGGGCCGGGCTGGCGGCCCGTAAAGCAAGCGCCCGACGTCGGAGTCGGGCGCAGGGGAGCGATCACACCACCAGCGGTGCCAGGCGTGGCGCGATCATGTTTTCCGGGCGCAGGATCTCGGCCAGCATGGCGTCGTCCAGCAGCCGCTCTTCGCGCACCAACTCCAGTACGCTGCGGCCGCCGAGCAGCGCCTCGCGGGCCAGGCGGGTGCTGTTGTCGTAGCCGATGTAGGGGTTCAGCGCGGTGATCAGGCCGATTGAGCTTTCCATCAGCTCGCGGCAGCGATCTTCGTTGGCGGTGATGCCTTCGATGCAGTGCTCGCGCAGCATGTCCATGGCGCGTTGCAGCAGGCGGATCGAATCGAACAGCTTGTAGGCGATCAGCGGTTCCATGACGTTGAGCTGCAGCTGTCCGCCTTCGGCGGCCATGGTCAGCGCCAGGTCGTTGCCGATCACTTCGAAGGCGACCTGGTTGACCGCCTCGGGGATCACCGGGTTGACCTTGCCCGGCATGATCGAGCTGCCCGGCTGGCGCGGCGGCAGGTTGATCTCGTTGAAACCGGTGCGCGGGCCGCTGGAGAGCAGGCGCAGGTCGTTGCAGATCTTCGACAGCTTCACCGCCAGGCGCTTGAGCATGCCGGAGAACAGCACGAACGAACCCATGTCAGAGGTGGCCTCGATCAGGTCGGCGGCCTGGCGCAGCGGCTGGCCGCTGATCTGGGCCAGGCGCTGCACGGCGATGGCCTGGTAGCGCGGGTCGGCATTGATGCCGGTGCCGATGGCGGTGCCGCCGAGGTTCACTTCCAGCAGCAGCTCCGGGGCGAAGCGGCGCAGGTGCTGCAGATCCTCGCCGAGGGTGGTGGCGAAGGCATGGAATTCCTGGCCGAGGGTCATCGGCACGGCATCCTGCAGCTGGGTGCGACCCATCTTCAGCACATGGGCGAAGGCGTGACCCTTGGCGGTCAACGCTTCGCAGAGGCTGTCCAGGCTGGCCAGCAGCGTGTCGTGGCCGAGCAGGAGGCCTAGGCGAATGGCGGTGGGATAGGCGTCGTTGGTCGACTGCGCCATGTTCACATCGTTGTTCGGGTGCAGGTACTGGTATTCACCTTTGGCGTGGCCCATGGCTTCCAGGCCGAGGTTGGCGATCACCTCGTTGGCGTTCATGTTGGTCGAGGTGCCGGCGCCGCCCTGGATCATGTCCACCACGAACTGCTCGTGGAATTCGCCGCGAATCAGTCGTGCGCAGCCCTGGCTGATCGCCACGTGCTTGGCTTCGGGCAAGTAGCCCAGCTCGCGGTTGGCGTCTGCGGCGGCCTGCTTGACCATCGCCAGGGCAACGATCAGTTTGGGGTAATGCGACAACGCCACGCCGGAGAGGCGGAAGTTGTGCAAGGCGCGCAGGGTCTGGATGCCGTAGTAGGCGTCGGAAGGAACGGGGAGGGTGCCAAGCAGGTCTTTTTCGATTCGCGATGATGCAACTTCGGACATGATGGTAACGTGGCTTCGGTAGGCGCAGGCATTGCTGCAGTGCGCCTAAAGTAAGGTCTGCGGCCTGTTCGAGGCCAATGCCGTTGCTGGCTGGCTCATGCCGAAACAGCATAATGTTGGTGTGACTTCCCGCTCGTCGCCATCGTATGAGGGCCCTTTCACATGAATCTGGAAACCAAGTGGCTGGAGGATTTTGTCGCCCTCGCGGCGACTCGCAGCTTCTCCCAGGCGGCGCAGCGCCGCTTCGTCACGCAGCCGGCGTTCAGTCGGCGCATCCGTTCGCTGGAAGAGGCTCTGGGCCTGCAATTGATCAACCGTTCACGCACGCCCATTGAACTGACCGAGGCCGGTCAGCTGTTTCTGGTCAGCGCGCGCAACATGGTTGAACAGCTCGGCGAAGTAGTGCGCCACCTGCACCACGTTGAGGGCCAGCAGGGCGAAGTGCTGCAGATATCCGCGGCGCACTCGCTGGCGCTGGGCTTCTTCCCGGCGTGGATCGCCGGTCTGCGCCACGATGGGCTGAACCTGGCTACCCGACTGATCGCCACCAACGTCGGCGAGGCGGTGCATGTGCTGCGCGAAGGCGGCTGCGACCTGATCCTCGCCTACTACGATCCGGATGCCGCGCTGCAGCTCGACCCGGAGCTGTTCCCTTCGCTGCACCTGGGCCGTACCGAGATGCTGCCGGTCTGTGCAGTCGGCGCCGACGGCGTGCCGCTGTACGACGTCGACAGCGGCCAGACCGTGCCGTTGCTGGCCTATAGCGCCGGTGCCTTTCTCGGCCGTTCGGTGAACGTTTTGCTGCGCCAGCGCGCGCTGCGTTCGACCACCGTCTACGAGACAGCCATGGCCGATAGCCTGAAGAGCATGGCGCTGCAGGGGCTGGGCATCGCCTGGGTGCCGCGGCTGAGCGTGGAGCCGGAGCTCGAGCGCGGCGAGCTGGCGATCTGCGGCGGTGAGCAGTGGCGGGTACCGCTGGAAATCCGCCTGTACCGCTGTTCGCTGATGCGCAAGGGTGCGGTGCGCCTGCTCTGGCGGCGCTTGGAAAACCGCACGGTTGACGCGCAGCGAGCGGCGGACGAAGCCGCCGGTTAGGGCACTTTGCGCAGCCAACTGAGCGCATCAAGCGGTTAACTGCACACATTTTGTTGCGGGGCGCTGGGCAACTTTTTCGTGCAGCACTGTCTTAGCTGAGCAATCCGAGCCATGGCCAGGCCCGGACTCTAGCCAAGGACAGACAGCCGTGAACCACGACTCCGACGCAACCGTCCCCGCTACGGATGCGGACTTCGTTATGCCCGCCCCGGCGACCGCCAGCATCGCGCCCGTCACCCTGCATGCCGCGCTGACCCGCATCGCGCAAGCCTCGCCCGCTGGAGCGGCGGTGCTTTCGACCCGCTTCGCGCCGCTGGACCATCGCGGCCTGCAGCAGATGATCGAGCGGACCCATCGCCAGTTGCGCCTGGCCGGTTTCGGCCGCGACGCGCGGATCGGTGTATTGCTGCCGGAAGCGCCACAGGCGGCGGTCGCGATCATTGCCATCGCCTGTTCCGCGGTTGCCGTACCGCTCGATCCGCGCCTCGGACCGGCCGAGCTGGACCAGTTTCTCCAGCAGCTGCCGCTCGATGCCCTGCTGATCGGCAGCGATGGCGACCAGCAGGGCCGTGCAGCCGCCGAGCGCCACGGACTCATGCTGATCAGTGCCGAAACGGCGGAAGATGGCAGCCCGGCACTGCGCCTTGCGATGCCGGTTGCGGCGCAGCCGGCGCCGGACGAGCTGCCCGAGCCAGATGCCCCGGCGTTCATCCTGCGCAGCTCCGGCACCACCGCGCTGCCCAAGCTGATTCCCTTTACCCATCGCAACATGCTGACCGCTGCACGCAAGTGGCAGCGCTGGTTCGGCCTGGATGCCGGCGATCGTTGCCTGTGCGTGTCGGCGCCCTATTACTCCCACGGATTGAAGGTCACCATCCTCACGCCGCTGCTCACCGGCGGCAGCGTCGCCTTTCCGCTCAGCCCGGCGGTGGTGGACCTGCACGAGTGGTTTGCAAGCCTGCGCCCCAGCTGGTATTCCGCCGGTCCGGCGCTGCACCTGGCGATTCTCGAGGCAGCCCGTGCGCACCCCGAAGGGCTGAGCACACAACGGCTGCGCTTCGCCTCATCCGGCGGCGCCCCGCTGGGGCAGGAGATCATCGACAGCTTCGATCGCACCCTGGGCTTCCCGCTGCTGGAGCACTACGGCTCCAGCGAGGCCGCGCAGATCGCCGCCAACACCCCGGACGCGCGCAAGGCCGGCACGGTCGGGCGACCCTGGCCGGAGACCCTGAGCATCGTCGGCGAGGACGGCCAGCCGGTCGCCCCTGGCGAGCGCGGCGAGATTCGCGTGCGTGGCGCCACGGTGATGCCTGGCTACCTCGGCGACGAGGCGCTCAACCGCGAGGTGCTGCGCGACGGCTGGTTCCACACCGGCGACATCGGCAGCCTCGATGAAGAAGGCTTCCTGCACCTGCACGGGCGTCTGCGCGAGGTGATCAACCGCGGTGGCGAGAAGGTCAGCCTCTCGGAAGTCGATGCCGCGCTGCTGCGCCACCCGGCCGTGGCGGAAGCCGCGGCGTTTGGCGTACCCCATCAGCGCCTCGGCCAGGACGTCGCCGCGGCCGTGGTACTGCGTCCGGCAATGGAGGTGACGGGCGCCGAGCTGCAGCGTTTCCTGCGTGACGAGCTGGTCTACTTCAAGGTGCCGCGACGTGTGCAGATCATCGAGGCCTTGCCGCGCGGGCTGACCGGCAAGGTGCTGCGCCATCGCCTGGCTGACGCCTACGTCCAGCAGCGCAACGAGCGTGCCCGGCTGGCGACCGGCGCGGTCGCGGCTTCGCAGCTGGAACAGGACGTGCTGGCCATCTGGCGGCGCCTGCTGAAGACCGAGGCGGTCGGCCCGGAGGACAACTTTCTCGACAGCGGCGGTGATTCGCTGCTGGCTACCGAAATGCTCACCGAACTGGAGCAGATGCTCGGTCGGGTGATTCCCGAATCACTGCTGATCGAGGCCGAAACCGCCCGCGAGCTGGCGGCGCGACTGGAAAACCTTGCCAACCACGTCATTCCGGTCATCGATTTCAACGCCCAGCCGGGGCGCACGGCGCTGTTCTGGTTCCACGGCGATTTCGCCCACGGCGGCTACTACATCCGGCGCCTGGCTCGGCTGCTCGGCCCGCAGCAGCCGCTGACCGCCATCGCCCCCCATGGCATGGCCAACGAGCCGATACCGGCGTCGGTACAGCAGATGGCGCGTGAGCGTCTGCCGCTGATCCTCGAGCGTCAGGCGCAGGGGCCGTATCGCATAGGCGGCTACTGCAATGGCGCACTGGTGGCCTTCGAGGCCGCCCGCCTGCTGATCGAGGCAGGCCATGAGGTGGAGATCGTGGCGCTGATCGATCCGCCCACCGCCAATGTTCGCCCCTGGTCGCGCGTCATTCTGCGCAGCCTCGACCGCGTGCTGCCGGACATGCACCTGGCCCGCGCCTACGAGGCCCTCAGTCGCTTCGGGGAGACCAGCAAGTGGCCCTATCCCAAGCGCATCGCCAACCTGGTCTGGAAAATCTCGCGGCGCAGCTTGCGCATGGTGCGCCAGCGCCTGGCCGGCCATGTGCCGACGCCACCCACAGCGCGTGATCGCGAGGTGCGAGTGCGCTTTCTGCGCTACTCGCTGGTGATGGCGCGCTACCTGCCCGAGCGCATCGACGCGCCGGTGGTGTACTTCTCCGCCGACTACACCAGCCGGGCTTGGCGCGACATGGGCACCAGCTTCGAGAGTTACGACGTACTCGGCGGCCATCACCGCTGCGTCAAGGACTACACCGCCTCCATCGCCACGCCACTGCGCGCGCTGCTGGAGGATTCGGCTGCGGCGATGCCTGGTCAGAGTGGCTTGATGTTGCCGCTGACCGAGCCGGGTGAGCGCGATGGCCTGGTGCTCTGATCATGCACGTGTCGAACCCGCTGCTGCCGCACAGCTTCCCGCGTCCCTCGGTAACAGGAGTAACCGCATGAAACGCTCGATCGCCACCGTGTCCCTGAGCGGTACCTTGCCGGAGAAACTGGAAGCCGTGGCCGCCGCCGGCTTCGACGGCATCGAACTGTTCGAGAATGACCTGCTCTATCACTCCGGCAGCCCGCAGGACATTCGTCGACGCTGCGAGGACCTGGGGCTCGAGATCACCCTGTTCCAGCCGTTTCGTGACTTCGAGGGCTGTCCGCGCGAGCGTCTGCAGCGCAACCTCGATCGCGCCGAGCGCAAGTTCGACCTGATGCAGGAACTCGGCGCCGAGCTGATGCTGCTGTGCAGCAATGTGCAGGCCGATGCGTTGGGCGACCGTGAGACCTTGCTCGGCGACCTCACCCTCATCGCCGAGCGCGCCGGTGCGCGTGGCCTGCGGGTCGGTTACGAGGCCCTGGCCTGGGGCCGTCACGTGAAGACCTGGCGCGATGTCTGGACGCTGGTGCAGCAGGTCGACCATCCGGCGCTGGGCGTCATCCTCGACAGCTTCCACACCCTCGCCCTGCGCGACGATCCCAACGCGATCGTCGAGATTCCGGGCGAACGAATCTTTTTCGTGCAACTGGCCGATGCGCCGCTGCTGAGCATGGATGTGCTGGAGTGGAGCCGGCATTTCCGCTGCTTCCCCGGCCAGGGCGAATTCGATCTGGCGGGTTTCCTTGCGCCCGTACTGCAGGCCGGCTACGGCGGTCCGCTGTCGCTGGAAGTGTTCAACGATGGCTTCCGCGCCGCGCCGCCGCGTGGTGTGGCTGCCGATGGCCTGCGCGCCCTGCTGCACCTGGAGGAACTGACCGGCCAGCGCTTGAACGCTGCCGCCAGGCCCGCGCCGATTGCCCAGGCACTGTTCACACCGCCGCCGGCGCCGCGCTACGAGGGCATCGACTTTCTCGAATTCGCGGTCGACGAGCCGCACGCGGCGCGGCTGGGCGATTGGCTGCAGCGGCTGGGCTTCGCCCACGTCGGCCAGCATCGCTCCAAGGCGGTGCAGCTGTATCGCCAGGGGGAGATAAACATCGTGCTCAATGCCGAGCCGTACTCGTTCGCCCACAACTATTTCGAGGCGCACGGGCCATCGGTCTGTGCCATGGCATTGAAAATCGACGACGAGGCCTCGGCCCTGGCGCGCGCCTGCGCCTTCGGCGGGCAGCCCTACCGCGGGCTGATCGGGCCGAACGAGCGGCAGATTCCGGCCGTGCGTGCGCCGGACGGCAGCCTGATCTATCTGCTCGAGTCCGGCGCGCCGGGGCAGAGCAACTACGACATCGACTTCCGCCTGCACGCCGTCGCGTCAGCGGGCACTGGCCTGCAGCGCATCGATCACATGGCCACCGCACTGCCGGCCGAGAGTTTGGCCAGCTGGGTGCTGTTCTACCGCAGTCTGTTCGACTTCGAGGCCGACGACGAGCTGCTGCTGCCCGATCCCTACGGCCTGATGAAGTGCCGCGCCATGCGCAGTCCCTGCGGGCGGGTGCGGCTGCCGCTGAACACCTCGCAGGACCGCCACACCGTGATCGGTCAAACGCTGTCCAGCTACCGCGGCGCCGGCGTGCACCATGTGGCATTCGCCTGTGAAGACATCTTCGCCGAGGTCGCGCGGGCGCAGGCGGCCGGGGTGCCGCTGCTGAAGATTCCGCGCAATTACTACGATGATCTGGCCGCGCGCTTCGATTTCGACGACGCTTTGCTCGCCGAGCTCGCCCGCTACAACGTGCTGTACGACCGCGATGCCGACGGCGGCGAACTGTTCCACGTCTACACCGAGCCGTTCGAGGGGCGTTTCTTCTTCGAGATCCTGCAGCGCTGCAACGACTACGCCGGTTACGGAACGGCCAACGTGGCGGTACGCCTGGCCGCCATGGCCAAGCAATGCCGCCGCGCTGCCCCGGCCACGCGTGTCATGGCCAGCACTGGCTGATGGTTCATTGCGGATTAGCCAAAGGCCCTAGCTTGTGGCCGCGGCAGCGATGCTATGATCGCGAGCGGCCCGCCCCCTTGCGGATTGCCTGTTTCGTGCGGCCGCTGGAGCCCTGTCGTGCCCACCCCAAAACCAATCGGCCTGCGTCAATGGATCTGGCGGGCTTTCGTTCGCAGTGCGCTGATTCCACTGGTGTTGGTGGAGGCGGGGCTGATTGCCATCTACCTGCTGACCAACAGCGCGATCCGCGACGCCCAGATCGAGCACCTGCGCGAGACTGCGCTGAACGACCTGCAGGCGTCGGCCAGCCTCGAGTCGCGGCTGATCAGCGAGCAGCTGGAACAAGTCGCCTCGCTCACCGAGCTGTATCGCAACCTCACCGCACAGGCCCTGCTGGGCGACGCGCCGGTCGCGCCGCCGGAGCTGGCGCTGAGTGGCGACGGGGTCCGCTACAGCCCTGAGAACAACGGTGGCGCCGCGGTCTTCTACTCCAACGCCACGCCGGCCGAGCGCCACGATCTGGAGAAGATCGCGCGCTTGCGGCAGCTGGAACCGCTGATGAAGGAGATCGAGGCGCGCAACCCGCTGGTCGCCAGCCTCTACTTCAACAGCTGGGACAGCTTCAACCACATCTATCCGTGGTTCTTCACCCTCGACCAGTACCCGGCGGATATGGACATCCCCCAGTACAACTTCTATTACCTGGCCGACGCCGAGCACAACCCGGGGCGCGGCGTGGTCTGGACCGACGTCTACCTCGATCCGGCCGGCCATGGCTGGATGATGTCGGCGATCGCGCCGGTCTATCGCGATGATTTCCTCGAAGGTGTGGTCGGCATCGACATCACCGTCAGCGGCATCCTCGAACAGATCGGCCAGTTGCAGGTGCCCTGGGGCGGCTACGCCATGCTGGTCAGCGACGACCTGTCGATCATGGCGCTGCCGGAGCCCGGCGAAGAGGATTTCGGCCTGGCCGAGCTGACCGAGCACTCGTACCTGGATGCGATCCGCAGCGAGATGTTCAAGCCCGAGGACTTCCGCCTCGATCGCCGCCGCGAAACCGCCGAGCTGGCTGCGGCGATATCTGGCTCCGACCGTGGCGTACAGCAGGTGATGCTCGGCGGCAGGCCGCAGCTGGTGGCCTGGACTACCGTGGCGCAGACCGGCTGGCACCTGCTGACGGTGGTGGACGAGGCCGCGGTGTTTCGCCAGACCAATGCGCTGGCCAGCCGCTACCAGCAGATCGGCTATCTGCTGATCGCCGGGCTGCTGCTGTTCTACATCGGCTTCTACGCGGTGATGTGGCTGCGCGCGCGCCAGCTCAGCCAGGCATTGCGCGATCCCATCGCCGGTATCTCGCAGATGATGAAGGAGATCGGCCGCGGCCGCTGGCGACCGGCTGCGGTGCACGCCGATATCCGCGAACTTGACGATATGTCGCGCCAGACGCTGGAGCTCGGCACTCGCCTGGCAACCAGCGAGGTTCAACGCGGCGACACCCAGCGACGTCTGGAACTGGTGCTGGAAAGCGCCACCGAGAGCCTCTGGGAATACGACATGGTCAACCAATCGCTGCGCGTGCGCGGCAACCTGGTGGCGAGCTTCGGGCTGCCGGCCGCGCAGCTGTCGGACAGCCAGTTCCGCCAGCGTATCCATCCTGACGACCTGCAGCAGGCGCTGGCCCAGATCGAGCGCATCAAGCTGGGTCTGCAATCGCGCTACGAGGCCAAGTACCGCTTCGCCGACGCGCTTGGCGAATATCACTGGCTGCTCAGCCGCGGGCGGGTTCTCGAGCACGACCCGGATACTGGTGCGCCGCGGGTGCTGGCCGGTACCCACGTCGACATCGATGCGCTCAAGCGGGTCGAGGAGGAGCTGCGCGCCGCCACTGTGCAGGCCCAGGCCGCGAGCGAAGCCAAGGGCCGGCTGCTGTCGGGCATCAGCCACGAACTGCGCACGCCGCTCAACGCCATCCTCGGTTTCGCCCAGTTGATGCGGATGGACTGCGATGACGAAAGCCAGGCCGAAGCGGCCGAATACCTCGACGAGATCCTGCTGGCCAGCCGCCATCTCAACCAGCTGCTGGGCGAGATTCTCGAATGGTCGAGCCTGCAGCAGGAAGCGCCTCAACTGGAACTGCAGGCCGTCGATGTCTGCGGCCTGATGCGCGAATGCGCCGAACTGGTTTCGCTGGAGGTGCAGCAGCGGGGCCTGCGGCTCGAGCTGTCGCTGCCCGACGAGGACCTGCAGGTGCTGGCCGAGCCGCGGCGCCTGCGTCAGGTGGTGCTCAACCTGCTGTCCAACGCGATGAAATACAACATCCCCGAGGGCCGCATCGCCTTGCGCGCGGAAACCACCCCGACGCTGGTTCGTCTGCTGGTCGAGGACACCGGGCTGGGTATCGACCCGGCGCAGCAGGGGCAGGTGTTCGAGCCTTTCCAGCGGCTCGGGCGGGAGAACAGCATGATCCAGGGCACCGGTATCGGCCTGTCGCTGTGTCTGGAGTTCGCCCGCCTGATGAACGGCCAGATGGGCCTGCACAGCGAGCCGGGTGTGGGCAGCCGCTTCTGGATCGAGCTGCCGCGGCTCGTGCCGCACCCAGCGCGGTAACCGGTCGACCGTCCGGGGTACTGGCCAGTCATGCCTTGCGCTATACTGCGCGGCTTTCGCGCGCGGGCGGTTCTGGCCGGTTCGCGCCCATCCAGGCCACGCTCTTTTGCGTGGTTTGTTGTTATTGACGCGCCCGCGGGCGCCCGACGAGAGGCACGACGATGAGCGCACTGGTAGGCGTGATCATGGGCTCCAAGTCCGACTGGTCCACCCTGAGCCACACCGCCGACATGCTGGAAAAGCTGGGCATTCCCCATGAAGTGACGGTGGTGTCCGCCCACCGCACCCCGGATCTGCTCTTCCAGTACGCCGAACAGGCCGAAGCGCGCGGTCTGCGCGTGATCATCGCCGGTGCCGGCGGTGCCGCCCACCTGCCGGGCATGTGCGCCGCCAAGACCCATCTGCCGGTGCTCGGCGTGCCGGTGCAGTCGTCGATGCTCTCCGGAGTCGATTCGTTGCTGTCCATCGTGCAGATGCCGGCCGGCGTGCCGGTCGCCACCCTGGCTATCGGCAAGGCTGGCGCGATCAACGCCGCGCTGCTCTCGGCGAGCATCCTCGGCCACGAATTCCCCGAGTATCACCAGGCGCTGAAGAAATTCCGTGACGAGCAGACCCAGACCGTGCTCGACAATCCGGACCCGCGCGGTTGAGCCGGGACTAAACTCTGCTTCCCAGCGACGCGCGCGTCGCGCGCTGAATCTGCCGCCTAGAAGGGCCGTTGATATGAAAATTGGTGTGATCGGTGGCGGCCAGCTGGGCCGCATGCTGGCCCTGGCGGGCACTCCGCTGGGCATGAGTTTCGCCTTCCTCGACCCCGCGCCGGACGCCTGCGCCCAGGCCCTCGGCGAGCACATCCGCGCCGACTACGACGACAAGGACCACCTGCGTCGGCTGGCCGACGAGGTGGACCTGGTGACCTTCGAGTTCGAGAGCGTGCCGGCCGAGACGGTGGCCTTTCTCTCGCAGTTCGTGCCGGTCTACCCGAGCGCCGAATCGCTGCGCATCGCTCGCGATCGCTGGTTCGAGAAATCCATGTTCAAGGAGCTCGGCATTCCCACCCCGGAGTTCGCCGACATCCAGTCCCAGGCCGATCTCGACGCCGCGGTAGCCGGCATCGGCCTGCCCGCCGTGCTCAAGACCCGTACCCTGGGCTATGACGGCAAAGGCCAGAAGCTGCTGCGCAAGCCTGCCGATGTTGCCGGTGCGTTCGCCGAGCTGGGCAGCGTGCCGTGCATCCTCGAAGGTTTCGTGCCGTTCACCGGCGAAGTCTCGCTGATCGCCGTGCGTGGCCGTGACGGCGAAACCTGCTTCTACCCGCTGGTGCACAACAGCCACGAGAGCGGCATCCTGCGGCTGTCGGTGGCCAGCAGCAACCATCCGCTGCAGGCGCTGGCCGAGGACTATGTCGGTCGCGTGCTCGCGAAGCTCGACTACGTCGGCGTGCTGGCCTTCGAATTCTTCGAGGTCGACGGCGGCCTGAAGGCCAACGAGATCGCCCCGCGTGTGCACAACTCCGGCCACTGGACCATCGAAGGTGCCGAGTGCAGCCAGTTCGAGAACCACCTGCGTGCCGTCGCCGGCCTGCCGCTGGGCTCGACCGCCAAGCTGGGCGAGAGCGCCATGCTCAACTTCATCGGCGAAGTGCCGCCGGTGGACAAGGTGATCGCCATCGAGGATTGCCACCTGCACCACTACGGCAAGGCCTTCAAGGCCGGACGCAAGGTCGGCCATGCGACGCTGCGTTGCCCTGATCGCGCCACGCTGAACCGCCAGATCACCGCAGTAGAGACGCTGATCCCGCACTCTTGACGCCCGGCCGTCCGGCGACGGCGAACGGCGGTAGCCCCCTCGGGTCCATTGGTTACCCACCTTTCGGACCTGAGGAGCACAACCATGGGCATCATCGGCACCATCATCATCGGCCTGATCGTCGGCCTCATCGCGCGCTTCCTGAAACCTGGCGACGACAGCATGGGCTGGATCATGACCATCCTGCTGGGTATCGGCGGCTCGCTGCTGGCGACCTACGGCGGCCAGGCGCTCGGCCTGTACCAGGCGGGCGAGGGCGCAGGCTTTATCGGCGCCGTGGTCGGTGCGATCATCCTGCTGGTGATCTACGGCATGGTCACCAGCCGCAAGCATTGACCCGCCGCGGGGCCGCGCCCTGCGGCCCCGTTCCCTTCTCACGTAGTGACCTCATGCGTTCATTTCTCGCCTCGCTGTTCTGCTGTCTCGCCCTCGTTGCCACCGTTCATGCCGCGCCATCGGAACTCGACTGGCTCGAATTGATGCCGCCCGAGGATCGCCAGGCGCTGGAGGAGATGCCGGAGATCGACCACGCGACGCCCGAGGACCTGGGCTTCAGCGACCAGGGCGGGCTCAAGCAGGAGGCCGGGCTGCCGCCGGTGATGTACTCGGCCAAGACGGTCGCCGAGCTGAACGGCCGCGAGATCCGCCTCGGCGGTTACCCGGTGCCGCTGGAAAGCGACGCCCGCGGACGCAGCACCGAGTTTTTCCTCGTCCCTTATCCCGGTGCCTGCATCCACGTGCCGCCGCCGCCGCCGAACCAGATCGTGCTGGTGCGTTACCCCAAGGGCATCACCCTGGAGGACATCTACGCCCCGCTGTGGGTCGACGGTCGCCTGCAGATCGAGCCGGTCAGCAACGACCTGGCCGATGCCGCCTATGTGCTGGAAGCGGCGGCGGTCGAGCTGGTCGACGAAAGCGACCTCTGAGCCGCAGGTCATGGCGCTGCCCACCGAACTCCGCCAGGCGCTACGTGAGCTGGCGGCGCACACCGAAGGCATCGATCTGCCGGTCTACCAGGCATTCGAACGTGATCCGCTGGAACCCATCATCGGGCTTGGCGACGCTGACGCACCGCTCTGCTTCTTCGGCCGCGATCCGGGGCGCGAGGAAGTGCGTCACGGCGAACCCTTCATTGGGTCCGGCGGGCAGATCGTCCGGCGCGTGCTCTACCGCCACCTGCATGGCGCTGAGATGCCGGACTTCGAGGCGGGACGGGCGCTGGGGCGGCACTACTTCTGGATCAACACCGTGCCGTACAAGCCCATCGGCAACAAGGCCTGGTCCATGGCGGTGAAGCGCCGCTTCCAGCCGCTGATGCGCCAGTTGCTGATCGACAGCTGGCATGGCCGGCACATCGTCACCCTCGGTCGCGAGGCCTTTCTCTGGTTCGCCATCGGCCAGCCGCGCGAGGCGCGCCAGCGCCTGGAGGCGTTCTGGCAGCGTGAGGATCGCTTTACGGCCAACCTCGATATCGACATGCAGGACGCGCAAGGCCATGCACGAACCTTCATCCTGCACCCACTGCCGCACCCCTCACCGCTGAACCAGACCTGGTTCAAACGCTTCCCCGCGTTGCTGGAAGCGCGCCTGCGCCAGCTCGACGCTAGTCGCTGACCTGATTGGCGAGCTGCCCGGCCTGCCAGGCAGCGACGTTGCCCAGGGTGGTGCCGGCGATGGCTGCCAGCGCCTCCTCGGTGAGGAAGGCCTGGTGGGCGGTGACGATCACGTTGGGGAACGACAGCAGCCGCGCCAGCACATCGTCCTGCAGCGGCAGGCCGGAGTGATCCTCGAAGAACAGCCCGGCTTCTTCCTCGTAGACATCCAGCCCCAGATAGCCGAGCTGGCCGCTCTTCAGCGCGCCGATCAGCGCCGGCGTGTCGATCAGCGCGCCGCGGCCGGTGTTGATCAGCATGGCGTGCGGTTTCATGGTCGCCAGGCTCTGCTGGTTGATCAGGTGACGGGTCTCTTCGGTGAGCGGGCAGTGCAGGCTGACGATATCGCTGCCGGCCAGTAGCTCGTCGATCGCCACGTAACGCATGCCGAGGCGTTCCAGCTCCGGGTTGGGGTAGGGGTCATAGAGCTGCACCTCGCAGCCGAAGCCCTGCATGATCCGCGCGAACACCGCGCCGATCTGCCCACTGCCGACCACACCGACGCGCTTGCCGACCAGATCGAAGCCGGTCAGCCCCTGCAGCGAGAAGTTGCCTTCGCGGGTGCGGTTGTAGGCACGCGGCAGACGGCGGTTGAGCGCCAGGATCAGTGCCACGGTGTGCTCGGCCACGGCATGCGGCGAGTAGGCCGGCACCCGCACCACCGGCAGACCGAGACACCTGGCGCAGGGCAGATCGACGTGGTTGTAACCGGCCGAGCGCAGTGCGATCAGCCGCGTGCCGCCGGCCGCGAGCTGCTCCAGCACGGGGGCGGAGAGCACGTCATTGACGAACGGGCAGACCACTTCGGCGCCCGTCGCCAGGGCCGCGGTGTCAGGGTCCAGGCGGGTCTCGAGAAAGTGCAGCTCGAAGCCGTGGGCGCGGTTGGCGGCCTGGAAGCTGTCACGGTCATAGGGCTTGCTGCTGAACAGGGTGATGCGCATGGGAGCCTCGCGATAAGGGGCGACTGCCGACAGGGTGCGACAGTTGCCCGCCGCGGCCAAGTCGCTTCTGTCGCCCGATATGACCGGCGGCACGCATCAGCCTGCACGCAGTGCCTGCCCCTTGGGCTGGAAGTACAGCGTGCTGCCGCGTTGCACGCCCACCAGGCTGGCGTGGTCGTTGCCGACCTCCGCTTCGATCGGCTCGGCTTGCCCTGCGACTT
Organism: Pseudomonas sp. LM13; assembly: GCF_041381355.1. Classification (NCBI taxonomy): domain Bacteria; kingdom Pseudomonadati; phylum Pseudomonadota; class Gammaproteobacteria; order Pseudomonadales; family Pseudomonadaceae; genus Pseudomonas; species Pseudomonas sp. LM13. Next base: position 4,220 of record NZ_JACBXH010000009.1, on the reverse strand, counting down.
TCAACGTGACGCGGGTCAGCGCGCCGAGCGGGCGGATGTCGCGCACCTCGCCGGCCAGGTGCTCGGCCAGCGCTTCACGGCTCAGAAAAACCTCATGCGGGCGGAACAGCACGCTGCGCTGTTCGTCCAGCTGCAGCCGATTGGCGTCGCCGAGGAAGTGGTAGACGAACTCGCTGGCGGGGTTGGCGTACACCTCCGCCGGTGTGCCGATCTGCTCGATCACCCCCTTGTTCATCACCACGATGCGATCGGCGACCTCCATCGCCTCCTCCTGGTCGTGGGTGACGAATACGGAGGTCAGGTGCACGTCCTCGTGCAGCCGCGCCAGCCAGCGGCGCAGTTCCTTGCGCACCTTGGCGTCCAGCGCGCCGAACGGCTCGTCGAGCAGCAACACCTTGGGCTCCACTGCCAGCGCGCGGGCCAGGGCAATGCGCTGGCGCTGGCCACCGGAGAGCTGTTCGGGGTAACGGTCCGCGAGCCAGTCCAACTGCACCAGATTCAGTAACTCGTGCACCTTGGCGGCGATCACCGCTTCGCTCGGGCGCAGCTTCTTCGGCTTCATGCGCAGGCCGAAGGCCACGTTGTCGAACACGGTCATGTGGCGGAACAGTGCGTAATGCTGGAAGACGAAGCCGACGTTGCGGTCGCGCACATCGCGGCTGGAGACATCCTCGCCATGGAACACGATGCTGCCGCTGTCCGGCGTTTCCAGCCCGGCGATGATGCGCAGCAGGCTGGTCTTGCCGCAGCCGGACGGGCCGAGCAGGGCGACCAGTTCGCCGCTCTGGATGTGCAGGTCGATCGCCTGCAGCGCCTGGAACTGGCCGAAGCGCTTGTTGACGTCACGGACTTCGATACTCATGGCTGTGCTCCGGTTTTCAGGCGCGCGATGCGCGATTCGCTCCACTGCTTGAGCAGCAGGATCACCAGCGCCAGGGCCAGCAGCAGGCTGGCCACGCTGAACGCGGCGACGTGGTTGTATTCGTTGTAGAGAATCTCGACGTGCAGCGGCAGGGTGTTGGTCAGCCCGCGGATATGCCCTGAGACCACCGACACCGCGCCGAACTCGCCCATCGCCCGCGCGGTGCAGAGCACCACGCCGTAGATCAGGCCCCATTTGATGTTCGGCAGGGTGATGTGCCAGAACATCTGCCAGCCGCTGGCGCCGAGCAGCCGCGCGGCTTCCTCTTCGGTACTGCCCTGCTCCTGCATCAGCGGGATCAGCTCGCGGGCGACGAAGGGCACGGTGACGAACAGCGTCGCCAGGACGATGCCCGGCACGGCGAAGACGATCTGGATATCGCGATCACTCAGCCACTCGCCGAAATAGCCCTGGGCGCCGAACAAGAGCACGTAGATCAGGCCGGCGATGACCGGGGAGACCGAGAACGGCAGGTCTATCAGGGTCACCAGCAGGCTCTTGCCGCGGAACTCGTACTTGCTCACGCACCAGGCGGCGGCGACGCCGAACACCAGATTGAGCGGCACCGAGATGCCCACGGCAAGCAGGGTGAGCTTGAGCGCGGCCAGGGCATCGGGCTCGAGGATCGCCGTGAAGAAAGTGCCGACCCCTTGCTTGAAGGCTTCGCCGAGGACGATCAACAGCGGCAGCAGAAGGAACAGCGCGAAGGTCAACCAGGCCGCGCCGATCAACAGGCGGCGGGCCGTTTGCTTGCCGCGACGGGTAGTGGTGGCGCGGGCATTCGCCGACACGGGCAGGGAAGCGGTAGTCATGCTGGCCTCCTCAGCCGTGGGCAATGCGGCGCTGCAGCAGGTTGATCGCCAGCAGCAGGATGAAAGACACCACCAGCATCAGCACGCCGATGGCCGTGGCGCCGGCGTAGTCGTACTGGTCCAGCTTGACCATGATCAGCAGCGGCAGGATCTCGGTCTTCATCGGCATGTTGCCGGCGATGAAGATCACCGAGCCGTACTCGCCGACGCCGCGGGCAAAGGCCAGGGCGAAGCCAGTCAGCCAGGCGGGCAGCAGCGCTGGCAGCAGCACATGGCGAACCACCTGCAGCGGACGCGCGCCAAGGCAGGCTGCGGCTTCTTCCACTTCACGCGGGATATCGGCGAGCACCGGCTGGAGGGTGCGCACCACGAAGGGCAGGGTCACGAAGGTCAGTGCCAGGGTGATGCCCAGCGGACTGTAGGCGATCTTGAAGCCCAGCTCGGTAGCGAACTGGCCGATCGGTCCGTTCGGCGCGTACAGCGCGGTGAGGGAAATGCCTGCCACCGCGGTCGGCAGGGCGAAGGGCAGGTCGATCATCGCCTCGATGATCTTGCGGCCGGGGAAGCGATAGCGCACCAGCACCCAGGCCAGCAGCGTGCCGATCACGCCATTGAGCACGGCGGCCACGAAGGCGGTGCCGAAGCTCAGCTTGAGCGCCGCCAGCACGCGCGGCGCGCTGACGATGGCGATGAACTGCGCCCACGAGAGTTCGGTGGTCTTGAGAAACAGCGCACCCAGGGGAATAAGCACCAACAGGCTGAGGTACACCCGGGTGTAGCCCAGCGTCAGCCCGAAGCCGGGTATGACGGAGGTAGATCGGCTGGACATGTTCGAGGCTCGGACGGTTTGGCGTAATGGCCAAAAAAAAAAAATTGGAAGACCGTAGGGTGGAAAACGCGCGAAGCGATTTTCCACGCGCATCACGCTGAGCCTGCCGTATGCGGGCCAGCGCCTCGGACGCGTGGATGGCTTCGGCCATCCACCCTACGAACTGGCGTGCAATGTGTCGGCTGAAGCGTCACGAGCGCAGCTCAGACAAGGCGAAGACCGGCGAGGGCCGCGGAGTTTACGGGCTGTAAATGAGCAGGCCCGAGCCGGTCTTCAACGAAGTATGAGCAAGCGCAGTAGCTTCATTCGGCCTGATAGATCTGGTCGAAAACGCCGCCATCATTGAAGAACTTCGGTTGTGCGGTCTTCCAGCCACCAAAGTCCCCGTCGATGGTGACCAGCTTCAGCGCCGGGAACTGATCCTTGAATTCGGCCGCCACGGCCTCGTTGCGTGGCCGGTAGAAGTTCTTCGCCGCGATGCGCTGGCCTTCCTCGCTGTACAGGTAGTTCAGATAGGCTTCGGCTAGCGCCCGCGTGCCCTTGCGCTCGACGTTCTTGTCCACCACTGCCACCGGTGGCTCGGCAAGGATCGACAGCGAAGGCGCGATGATCTCGAAATCTTCACCGCCCTGTTCCTTCAGGGCCAGGAAGGCCTCGTTCTCCCAGGCCAGCAGCACGTCGCCGATGCCGTTGTTGACGAAGGTGACGGTCGAGCCGCGGGCGCCGGTGTCCAGTACCGGCACGTTCTTGTACAGCGTCCCGACGAATTCCTGTGCCTTCTCATCCGTGCCGAATTTCTGCTGGGCGTAGGCCCAGGCCGCGAGGAAGTTCCAGCGCGCACCACCGGAGGTTTTCGGGTTTGGCGTGATCACCTCGACGCCCGGCTTGACCAGATCGTCCCAGTCCTTGATGCCTTTCGGGTTGCCCTTGCGCACCAGGAAAACAATGGTCGAGGTGTAGGGGGTGCTGGCGTCCGGCAAACGGGTCTGCCAATCCTCGGGGATCAGCTTGCCGAGGCGATGCAGCTCATCGATATCGCCAGCCAGGGCCAGGGTCACCACATCGGCACGCAGACCATCGATGACGGCACGGGCCTGCTTACCGGAGCCGCCATGGGACTGCTGGACCTTGATCGGCTCATGGCCCTGGGCCTGCCAGTGCTTGTTGAAGGCGTTGTTGAATTCCACATAGAGCTCGCGCGTCGGATCGTAGGACGCGTTGAGCAGGGTATCGGCGGCCAGTGCGGGGCCGGCGAACAGCGCGCTCGCCAGGGCGGCGAGGGCGAAGCGACGAATGGACATGGTGCAGCTCCTGAAAAAACTAATTTGTATGTGTTGGCGTATCAGGGGCGGTCGCTGAAATCACGCTGGAAGACAGGCAGGGCGAGGCAGAAGCAGCCTGGCGGGTTGCAACCTGGTCTAGCGGTGTCAGGTGGTTTTCAGTGACTCGATTAATTAGCTCCGCATTCGCGGGCGACAGCTGCAGTACCGGTGCGTGTTCATGGTCTCGGCTCGTTTCATGGTCACGCCCTCCGGTGGTCCAGTCGGGCTGATGGTTGGGGTAGTCCGGGGGTCAGGCGTTCTTGCCGGTCGGCTGCAGGCGGAACTTCTCCTTGCGCTCGATCTGCACGGCCTGGCCGTTGTGCACGGTGATTTCA